>NZ_JAGWUA010000004.1 GCF_028868675.1 Bradyrhizobium sp. | reverse complement strand
CGCGCTGCCACTGGTAGGCGATGGCGCCGAGCCCGTCGGCATCGCCGAGCGTGTTCGAGGCCGTCAGGGTCTGGCCTTCCTGGGCCAGCCCCGCGATCGTCACCGAACCGGTCGGCGGATCGTTGACGTTGCCGACCGTGGCGGTCGCCGCACTGGTCACGCTCTCGGCGGTGCCGTGGCCGTCGACATATGTCGCCACCACGTCGATGCTGTGGCCGACGTCGGCATTGCCGAGCAGATAGGTCGTGCCGGTGGCGCCGGCCACGTCATGGCCGTCGCGCTGCCACTGGTAGGCGATGGCGCCGAGCCCGTCGGCATCGCCGAGCGTGTTCGAGGCGGTCAGGGTCTGGCCTTCCTGGGCCAGCCCCGAGATCGTCACCGAACCGGTCGGCGGGTCGTTGACGTTGCCGACCGTGGCGGTCGCCGCGCTGGTCACGCTCTCGGCGGTGCCGTGGCCGTCGACATACTTTGCCACCACGTCGATGGCGTGGCCGACGTCGGCATTGCCGAGCAGATAGGTCGTGCCGGTGGCGCCGGCCACGTCGTGGCCGTCGCGCTGCCACTGGTAGGCGATGGTACCGAGCCCGTCGGCATCGCCGAGCGTGTTCGACGCCGTCAGGGTCTGGCCTTCCTGGGCCAGCCCCGAGATCGTCACCGAACCGGTCGGCGGGTCGTTGACGTTGCCGACCGTGGCGGTCGCCGCACTGGTCACGCTCTCGGCGGTGCCGTGGCCGTCGACATACTTCGCCACTACGTCGATGCTGTGGCCGACGTCGGCATTGCCGAGCAGGTAGGTCGTGCCGGTGGCGCCGGCCACGTCATGGCCGTCGCGCTGCCACTGGTAGGCGATGGCGCCGAGCCCGTCGGCATCGCCGAGCGTGTTCGAGGCCGTCAGGGTCTGGCCTTCCTGGGCCAGCCCCGCGATCGTCACCGAACCGGTCGGCGGGTCGTTGACGTTGCCGATCGTGGCGGTCGCCGCGCTGGTCACGCTCTCCGCGGTGCCGTGGCCGTCGACATATGTTGCCACCACGTCGATGCTGTGACCGACGTCGGCATTGCCGAGCAGATAGGTCGTGCCGGTGGCGCCGGCCACGTCGTGGCCGTCGCGCTGCCACTGGTAGACGATGGCGCCGAGCCCGTCGGCATCGCCGAGCGTGTTCGACGCCGTCAGGGTCTGGCCTTCCCGGGCGAGCCCCGCGATCGTCACCGTCCCGGTCGGCGGATCGTTGACGTTGCCGACCGTCGCGGTCGCCGCACTGGTCACGCTCTCGGCGGTGCCGTGGCCGTCGACATATGTTGCCACCACGTCGATGCTGTGGCCGACGTCGGCATTGCCGAGCAGGTAGGTCGTCCCGGTGGCGCCGGCCACGTCATGGCCGTCGCGCTGCCACTGGTAGGCGATGGCGCCGAGCCCGTCGGCATCGCCGAGCGTGTTCGAGGCCGTCAGGGTCTGGCCTTCCTGGGCGAGACCCGAGATCGTCACCGCGCCTGTCGGCGGATCGTTGACCGGAGCAACGTTGACGGTGACGGTCGCCGTATTGCTGATGCTGGCACCGTCACCAACCGTGTAGGTGAAGTTTGCCGCCCCGTTGAAGTCTGCATTCGGGGTGAACGTCACGCTGCCATCGGGATTCAACACCGCCGTTCCGCCGACACCGCTCGTCACCGACGCGATCGACAGTTGCCCGTTGCTGTTGTCGACGTCGGTGTCGTTGCCCAGCAGCTGCGCCGCCGTGTAGGTGATCGGCGTGTCTTCGGTTGCCGACAGCGTATCGGCAACGGCCACCGGCGCATCGTCGACGGCAGCAACATTGAACAGCACGGTTCCGATCGACGTCACGGTACCATCCGAAACCGTATACGTGAAACTGTCCGGGCCGTTGTAGTTGAGCGCCGAATGGTAGGTGATGGCGTTGCCGTTCAGGCTCACCGTACCGCCATGCAGGCTGTGACCGCTCAGGTCGCCGACCGAGGTGACGGTCAGCGTAACTCCGGGGTTGATATCGGTATCGTTGGCGAGCAGCTGCGCCGTCGTCAGCGCAGCATCGGTATCCTCGTAGATCGTCGGACTGGAGATGACGTCGTCATTCGCAACGAGCGCATCGTTCGTACCGGCGATGTTGATCGTGACGACGGCGTTGCCGCTGCCGGTCTGCTGATGGCCGTCAGACGGCTGAATGGTGTACCGCAGCGAAAGCGTTTGTCCGACGCCGAGGAAATCGAAGGCCTCACCGTGGGAGTCGAAATTCCACGCGAACTGCGCGTGGGTTGCCGTGCCGTCGAGGATGTCGCCGGCCTGAACGGTCAGATAGCTCTCGAGGCTCGCGTTCGAAAGACCGCCGACCGGGCCAGCCTGCAGCACGCCGTCCAGATAGACGTCGACGTGGTCGAGCGCCACCGTGACGTGATCGGTCACGTCGGCGTCAGAGACGGTCAGCGTGCCGTGCGCCGTCTGCCCCGCGTTCGTTTCGGTCAGGTCGGCCCCGGCCTGGTCATGGCTCTCCGCCATGATGACCGGCGCGTCGTTGGTGCCGTGGATGGTGACGGTGACCTGCGCGGTATCGGTCCCGCCCGGGTATCCGTCGCCGAGCGTGACGGTCGACACCAGCATCACCGTCTGGTTCTCGCCGAGGAAGTCCAGCGCCTTGTCGGCGATGGAATAGGTCCAGCCGATCGCACCGCCGTTCTGGTTTTCGCTCTGCTGCAGCGTCAGCGCCTGCTTGATCGCGTCCTTCTCGCCCTGCGTCAGCGACGCCGAGATGTCGACATGGTTGGCGTCGGTCCAGGTCACGCTCTGATCGCTGATGGACGCCGTCGGCAGATCGGTCAGATCGACATCCGTGAAATGGACGGTGCCGGTGGCCGCCGGCGACGGATCGGTCGTCGAGGAGCCAGTCGTGCCGGCAAGCTCGGCGAAGCCCGTGCTCGGCGCGTCCTCGCCGCTCGCGAAATTCGGCGCGTCGTCAGCGGCGTTGAGCGTGATCAGCGTGTGGCCGGTGCCGTCGTCGCTGCCGGCAAAATGCGCGTGGCTGTAATCGCTGCCGACGAGGTGCAGCGTGATGGCGTTGCCAAAGAGATCCGTGACGGTCAAGTCGCCCGTCAGCGTGTCGTAGCTCGCGCTCGTGGTCGCGAGGTCGTAGTGGATGCTCGACAGGTCGATCTTGTCGCCCGCTCCGAGCCCGGCGATCGATCCGCCGAAGGTCGGGGTGTCGATCTTCAGCTCGGAGGAGCCGTCGCCTGCGAAGGTGACGGTTTGCGACACCGAGCCCTCGAGCTTCAGCGTCGCGCCCTCGTCGATGGTCACGGAGCCGGAGCCGGACAGCGAGCCGAACAGGGTCAGCGCGCCGCTGTCGACCACGATGGTGCCGGTATTGACGATGGCGCCGCTGATCGACGTAGTACCCCAGCTGTCGATCGCGCTGGAATTGGTGATGTTCAGCCCGCTGCCCGAGATCGCGGCGCCGTCGTGCAGGTTGATCTGGCCGCCGTTGTCGATCAGCGACGCAGCGCCGAACACGCTCGTGCCCGCCACGGTCCAGGTGCCGCCGGATTCGTTGTTGAAGGTTGCGGTCGCAACCGAGATATTGCCGTCGATCTCGCCGGTGTTGTTGATCGTGACGGCGCCGCCGGTTTCAACGATGGCGGAGGTCGAGGACGTGATCGCGCCGGCGTCAGTGGGACCGATCGTGCCCGTGTTGTCGATCAGCGCGGTGCCCGTCGCGTTCTCCCGGATGTGGATCGCGGAGAAGCCGGCCGCGCCGACGACCGCGCCGTCATTCGTGATGTGCGTCGAGCCGCTTGCGCCGGCCGCGTCCTGAATGACGTCGATACCGTCGCCGGCGAGGCCCGCGACGGCGCCCGCCGTCGTGATCGAGACATTTCCGACGCCGTTGTGGGTGACGCCGATGCCGCCGGCCGCACCGGTCAGGGTACCCGCGGGCGTCAGCACGACGTTGGCCGGATTGTAACCCGTCCCGCCGGAAGCGGTGAAGTCGAGTGCATCGCCGCTGGCGCTGGTGATGTTCGCATCTCCGGTGACGGTGAAGGTGCCGCCGGACGACGACTGGCCGGCGATGGTCCCGGTGAAGCTCTGGCCCGCGAGGTCGTCGAGCTGCAGCGTATCGGTGCCGCCGGCAAAGGTGACGGTCTGCGCGTCCGCGCCCGCCAGTTCGAGCGTCGCGGTATTGTCAATCATCAGCGCGCCGGCCCCGGCCAGGCCGCCCGCCAGATCGAGCGTGCCGCTCTGGACCTCAAGGGTACCGGTATTGGTGACCGCGGCGGTGACCCTGTTGAAGCCCGATAGGGCGTAGAGATGGCCGGCATTGCCGAGGGTTCCGCCGTAGATCTCGACCGACGTCAGGTCCAGCTCTGCTCCGGCCGCGACCGTCAACGTCCCGGAATTGTCGACCTCGACGTTGACGAGATCGAGTGCGCCGCCGTCGACATCGATGGCGTTGAGATTGGTGATGATGTGCTGGACCGCCGGGTCAATCGTCAGCGTGCCGCTGACGACCTCGATCGTGCCCGAATTCGTTATGTCGGCACTGTTGATGGCACTGGCGCCGGTCGACGCCAAGGTGCCGTCGATCGTCAGCTTGCCGCCGGTAATCGTGGTGGTATCCAGCGTCAGGGTCTGGCCGCCGTCGACCTTCACCGTACCGTTGTTGGTCACGGCGTCGTTCTTCAGCGCCGCCGCCCCGGCAATCTCCAGCGTGCCGTTGTTGGTGACCGGGCCTCCCTTGATCTCGGCCGAGTCCTTCAGCTTGACGGTGTCGCCGAGCACGACGCTGGAATTGTCGGTAATCACCGAGCCCGACACCGTGACATCATCCAGCGTCAACTGCGCGTCGACGATGACAAGACTCGCGCTCAGGGTCGCATTGCCATCGATCGTGCTGGCGCCGATCACGTCGACGGTGCCGGCGCCATCGATGGTGCCGCCGGAGATCGTGGCGCCGGACAGATTGAGCGTCGCGTCGGTATCGACCTCGATGGTGCCGTTCGCATTGGCAATGTCGGCAAACAGGTTGAGCGTGCCGCCGGACAGATCGATGAGGCCGGAATTGGTGACGTCGGTCAGGCCGTCGATGCTGCCGCCGGCGGCAAGCGTGAGCGTGCCCTCGTTCGTGAGCTTGCTGATGTTGACGCCGTCGCCGAACGTCACCTCGCCGCCGACCGTGATGACCGCGCCTGCAAAATTGTGGACGAACGCGTCCGCCTTGACCGTGAGCGTGTCGCCGATCGTCAGCGTGCTCTCGTTGTCGAGTTCCGGCCGCAGATGCCCCGGCTTCGACACGTCGAAATCGTTCATGGTCACCGAATGGGCAACCGCCGCGGCATCGACCGTCACCGGGTAGGACGGGGCAAATCCGTGCAGCTGGTCGGTGATGACGATGACGTCGTCGCCGGCGAGCGGAACGGTTCCGGTTTCCCAGTTCGCGGCGTCGTCCCACAGCCCGCCCGCATCCGAACCGGTTGCGATCCACACCACGGCCGGATTGTCGGTGCCCGTGATCGCGACCGTGATGGTCTGCGTCGCGGTCGCACCTTGCGAGTCCGTCACCGTGACCGTGTAGGTCAGCGTCAGGACCTGGTTCTTCGCAATGAAGTCGGCGAGGTAGACGGGCAGGTCGGCCAGCGACCAGTTGATGGTACCGTCGCCCGTGCCGGTGCTGTCGTTGTTGTTCGCGATCCAGACCGACATCGCGCTCTCGAAGGCCGCGAGCGGACCCGGCGGTACGGCGCCGCCCGGCAGGCTCGCGCCGGTCAGCGCCACCGACACCGTGTGCGTGTCGGTCAGATCGACGTCCGTGAAGCTCAGCGTTCCCGAGGTCGGCTCGCCGCTGGTCAGCGGGCCGCCCGGCACGCTGGTGCCGCCGAAAAACGCGATCGTCGAGACGCTGGACGTGATCACCGGCTTGTCGTTGGTGCCGGTGATCACGATGGTGATCGGGATCTCGGTGAATTCGTTGTTGGCGGCGAAATTGTTGTCGACACGAACGACATAGTTCAGCGTCAGCGTTTCGCCCGCGGCGAGGAAGTCGAAGAGATTGTCGGGGACGCTGTAGGTCCAGACCGCCGAGCCGTTGTTGTTGTTGCCGGAAGCGGGAACGACGACGATCTTGACCTCGGTCGCCGCGATGTCCTGCTTCTGCAGAGCGGAGAGCGAAGCGGTGACGTCGTGCTGACCGGCGTCCTTGTAGGTGACGACGGGCGGATTGGTGAGATTCACCTTCACCGTCGGCGTGTCGCCGAGGTTGAAGTCGAGGAAGGTCACCTTGCCGCTGACTGAATCCAGGTCGGCTGTATCGTTGGTGTTGGTGTCGCCTCCGCGCTCGGCGATGGCGAAGCCTTGTGTCGGATTGCCGGCGAGGTCGAGGCTTGCCGCCTTCGGCGCGCCGGGAATGCGATCGCCCGCTACCGTCTTGTCGCTGGGACCCTGCTGCTGGGTATTATTGGTGGTATTGACGGTGTTGGTCACGGTCGCGGTCGCGGACGAGCCGCTCGCCGTCGTGACCGTGATCTTGTTGCCTTCCTGCGTGATCGAGTCGGTGCTGTTGTTGGTGAGCTTGGTATTGCCCGAATTGTCCGTGAACTTCAGCGTGAACACGTCGGTGATGAGCTTCTGCACCTCCGGCGACAGCAGTGCCTGACCGATCGTGACGTTGCCGCCGCTGATCTGGATCATCTGCCCCGCCTGATTGACGGTGGCGATCGGCAGCAGCGTCGTCTTGTCGAACAGGATGTAGGAGCCGGTGTGACCGTCGGGCTCGACCAGCACCTGGAAGTTCGCCTGCGGTTGCGGCTGCGGCTGCGGATTGTCGACCGTCGCCGCCGGGATGATGAAGCTGATCTCCGTCACCACCGCGGTGCCGCGGATGCCCATCGTGGCGACCGGCGTATCGACCTTCATCTCGCCGTGCTTGGCGGTCTCGCCGGCGACGAAGGTGATGGTGCCGGCGACCAGGCTGAGCAGCGAGGAGTTGTTCGACCCGTTGGGGTCGTAGACCATCTCGTTCAGGACCATCCGCGCGTTGGCGGACAGACCGAACACGGTGCCATCGATGAAGGTGAGGCCGAGCGTCGAATCCGAACCGGTCGAGACCACGTCGCCCTTCTCGACGTTGTCGCCCTGGTTCAGGATGATCGAAACGCCGTTGCGGATCGCGGTCGCGCTGCCGGTCAGCTTGGTGACGTGGCCGATGACCTGGGCGGCGCCGGCGCCCGGCGCGGCCTGCGCATACTGAACGTTGCCGGCGAGCGCGTTGACGAGGTCGCCGGTGAGATGCGCGCCGTCGGGAGAGGCGAGCGATGCGCGCTTCTCGCCCTTGAAGTAGTCGTGAACGACGAAGTCCCGGCCGTCGTTGGACAGGATCAGGTCGACGCCGGCGCGCTTGAACTCGCCATGAAAGATGAAGTTGGGGTCGGGAACGACGAACGCGCCCGCCGGAACCGCGCCGTGGCCCTTGGCGGTAAATGACTCGACGTGAAAATGGACGGACGGGGCCGAACCCTGGCCATCCAAGGAAAGCGCGGCGTCAAATTTGCCAGTGTAATTCAACTGGGCACCGTAAAAGGGTTAATATTTAAATAAGTATCGATCGCCTAAGCTTGCTTATCATTATCAACCCCTTAACGAAACCATCCTTCGCTTGTGTCGATTAACGCGGCAGAAAGGTTCTGTCCGATTTCTCGGGCCGCGCATCCCCGCCAATTCGGGTATTCGCCGGAATAACGCGCAATATATTTCCACGATTTTTTACGCATTCTCCGCCTTGCCAAGTATTACGACGTAGAGATCCGATACGGATACTTGCATCGTCTTGCGCGCGGGAACCTTCGCAACATATTGCGGCAAATACAGAGATTTGACTGTGAGCCAGCTAACAGAACCGGCGAAATAACCGACCGTTAGCCATAAGTCGCGGAATCGGTACCGGCACAACTTCAACCTGCAATCCGCCCGGTTTCCCGGGCCGCCCTCGGGCCGATTTCCTAAAGTTTTACACAGATCGGCGAGGCCGATTTCAGCCTGTGCCGTGGTTCTCGGCTCTCCAACGCCGCCGTTAAGCAGACCAAAACCCGCCTCCCGCACCATCCCCCGCATAGAAACAAAAGCCGGCACGCGCGGGTCGAGGGATGTCCCGCCGATGGCGGACAGGGGATGTCAGATGGAGACCATTGCCCACTCGCGCACCCTTCGCGCAGCCCTGCTGCTGTGCGGATGGATCCTCTTCGGGTCGGCCGCCGACCTTCGCGCCGGCACCTTGCTGTCGCCCGGCCCGGCCACGCTGGTCCGCAAGTCCGCCGAACCCTTCGGCGTGTTCGCCTTTGCCGTATCCGATGGCGGCCTGCGCCAAAAATGGTTTCGCCTGAAGGACAGGCTCGACGACGAAATGGTGCAACTCGCGTTGTGCGACGGCGATCGCGCAGGATGCGTCTCGCCGGCGGCGCTGAAGCTGCTGGCCATCGTCGACCAGGCCCGCGCCCGCGAGGGCCGCGCGCGGCTCGGCGAAACCAACCGCGCCATCAATCTCGCGATCAGGCCCGCCAGCGATTTCGCTCAGTACGGCGAAGAGGACGTGTGGAGCCCGCCGCTCGTTACGTTCGCGCGCGGCGCGGGCGATTGCGAGGACTATGCGATCGCGAAGCTCGTCGCGCTCCGCCTTGCCGGCGTCGCGCCCGAGGACCTGCGCATCGTCGTCGTGCGCGACGTGCTGCAGGGCGAGGAGCACGCGGTCACGGCCGCACGGCTGGACGGACACTGGCTGATGCTCGACAACCGCCGCATGGCGATGGTCGAGGACGACAATGCCCGGGGCTACCAGCCGCGCTTCGTGCTGTATCAGTCCGCCGTGATGAAGTATGTCGACACGCCGGTTCTTGCCTCCCGCCAGGACGGTGTCGAGTCGCGCTGAGACGGACCGACGAACCGACCGCCTCAACCCTGGGACAAATCCGCGCTCACAAGGCCGTTTCGCCCGGCCTTCCGGGAAGCTAGCATGGCAGCACCATGGGCTCGGGAGGACGGGGAATGCGGCTTGTTGTGCTGGCCATCGTCGCGATCTGGGTGTCGCTGACACCGCTTGCCCGCGCCCAGACCGGCAATTCCGATCGCGCGATCGCCGACAAGCTGCCGCTGTTCGTCAAGAACAACTGCGAGCAGCGTCGCGACCCGGCCAACCGGCTGTTTTGCGGCGATCCCGAACTCGCGGCCGCGGCCGAGAAGCTCAGCGCCGCAATCGAGGCACGACTGTCGCGTTTGCCGGACCGCCTGCCGGCGATCGGGGAAAACGCGCTCTGGATCCGGCAACGCAACCTCAGTTGCGGCATCTTCGGTCAAGACGCGGTCCGTTACGAGGATATCGACCGGGTCAAAGCCTGCCTCCTGACGGAGACGGTGGAGAGAACCGCTATCCTGCGCGATCCCAATTTCGACTGCCTGGCTGCCGACACGGCCGCCGGCGCCGTGATCTGCAGCGATCCGGCGCTGGCCCTGGCGGAGGCGGAACTCAACGACGAGGTGCTCGGCCTGATCAAGAAGCTGAATGAGACCGAGGCGCGATTTGCCTTCGCCGAATACGGCCGATGGACGAGGCAACGCGATCGCAAATGCAACCTTGTCGGCAAGGACAACGTGCCGCTGGAGGAGCTTTCGCCCTCGGAGGCCTGCCTCGCCGACTTTCTCAGTCGGAAGACCGCCGAGATGGTCGCCGCCAAGGGCGATCCGAAGCGGGTGTTCGGCCGGCAGATCGCAGCGCGCGCTCCCGACACCGATGCCGTCGATTTCTGCGTCGCGCGCATTCACGCGGCCAATTCCTGCGGCGACTTCGTCCGCATCAACCGCGTCTTCGAAATCGACAGCGAAGTGGCGGATCCGCAGGCGCTGGTCACCGCGGAGGTCGAGATGGTCGTGCTGGCGCCCTTCGCCGCCTGCAGCAGGATCGCGTCCATCTGCACCGGCACCTGCTGGGACCCGAGGTCGGGCAATGCCCTGCCCTCATCGCCCGCCAAGGACAGCTTCAATGTGACGCGCCGGCTCAGGATCCAGCGCACCTTCGCCTTTCAGAAGGGCGACGACGGCTGGCGCTGCAAGGAGGACGAGCTGGCGCCAGTCGACTACGGCGTCGCGGGCGGCGGACCGTAGACTCGTCCTCTCCCTCTCCCCGCGTGCGGGGAGAGGGAGAGCCTCCACGAGGACGGTGAGAAATGGACTCGCGGAGAGTCCCCCTCACCCGGCGCTTCGCGCCGACCTCTCCCCGCAAGCGGGACGAGGTAAGCTCACATCAGAACATCAAATTGTCCTTGACCAGAACCCAACGGCCGGCCTTGACCTGCTGCACCTGGGTGATGGTGTTGGCGAGGTGGTCGGTCTTGGAGAACTTCGTCGGCGGCGAGCTGAAGATGTCGAGGAACTTGTCGCCGGACTCCAGCGCATCCAGCATCTTCTGGCCGGTCAGATCCTTGCCGGCCTTGTTGGCGTAGAAGGCGAAGGTTTCCACCGCGTTGTAGCCGATGATGGCCTGCGTATTGGCCTTGGTGCCGAACATCTTCTCGTAGTTGACGAGCCAGTCCTTCACCTTGCCCTTGGCCGTGTCCTCATAGGGAATCTCGAAGCCCGAGGCCGCATAGAGCCCCTCGACCGCGTCCTTGCCCAGGGTCGGCACTTCAAGCACGTTGGTCGGCGTGGCGCCGAGGAAGGTGACGTCCCAGCCGAGCTTCTTGGCCTCCCCCATCGCGCCGATGGTCTCGCGGATCACGGTGCCGAGCACCACGAGATCGCAGCCGTCGGACTTCATCTTGGCGATCTGCGCGCTGAAGTCGGAGGCGCCGCGCTTGTAGCTCGTCACCGAGGCCGGCTGCACTTTCATCGCGGCGAGCTGCTGGGTGAAGCCGTCGAGCACGTTCTTGCCGTACTCGTCGTCCTGGTGCATGATGCAGGGCTTCTTGAAGTTCTTCCACTCCATCATGTATTTGAGCGCGGCCCGCGTGCTCTCGACGTAGGGCAGCAGGTTGTTGAACTTCAGCCGCTCCTGCGGCTTGGCGGGATCGAACTTGAAGGTGAACTCGGCCGCCGTCAGCGGGAACAGCTGCAGCACGCCGGCGTCGAACAGCACGTCCTGGGCGGCAAGCACCGTCGGCGAACCCATCGGGCCGATCATCGCGAAGATCTTGTCGCGCTCGACCATCTTCTGCGACGCCAGCACTGCCTTCTTCGGGTCGTAGCCGTTGTCCTCGAGGATCAGCTTGAGCTTGCGCCCGTTGATGCCGCCGGCCGCGTTGATCTCCTCGACCGCCATCTTCATGCCGTTGGACACCGGCACGCCCCACACCTTGATCGGGCCCGACAGGTCCTGATGGGTGCCGATGACGATCTCGTTCGCCGAGATGCCCTCATTGGTGACCTTGGTCTGCGCCGCTGCCGGCAGGTGGGTGAGCACCACCGCGCCCACCGCAAGGCCGAACGCCCTGAACGATTTCGACATTGACATCTCCTCTCCCTGGCCCGTTTTGCGCGAAGGGCGGGGCCATCGCTCCTTCGTCGTTTTGAAACTGTTCTTTCGCGCATGGCCTTGTCGGAAAACCAGTTCCCGCTTTTCCGGGCCACGCGTATCAAGCCACCGCGCGCTCGCGATACATCGCGTCGATTTCGGCAGCGTAGCGTTTGTTCACGAAGCTGCGCTTCAGCTTCATGGTCGGCGTCAGCTCCTCATCCTCCGGCGTGAGCTGGCGCTCGATCAGGTAGAACTTCTTGACGGTCTCGACGCGGGCGAAATTGGCGTTGACCTGCTCGATCTCGCGCCAGATCAGATCCTGGATCTCCATCGCCCGGCACAGGCTCGCGTAGTTGGTGAAGGGGATGTCGTGGTCCTGCGCGAACTTCTCGACGTTCTCCTGGTCGATCATGACGAGACAGGTCAGATACGGCCGCTTGTCGCCGATCACCACCGCGTCCGAGATGTAGGGCGAAAACTTGAGCTGGTTCTCGATCTCCGAGGGCGTGATGTTCTTGCCGCCGGAGGTGATGATGATGTCCTTCATTCGATCGGTGATCTTGACGAAGCCCTCATTGTCGATGGTGCCGACGTCACCGGTGTGCAGCCAGCCGCGCGGATCGATGGTCTCGGCGGTCTTCTCCGGCTGGTTCAGATAGCCCGTGAACAGGAAGTCGCCCCGGATCAGGATCTCGCCCTCCGGCGAAAGGCTGACCTCGCCCCACGGCACGGCCTTGCCGACCGAGCCGAGCTTGATGCGGTCGGCCGGCATCAGCGTCGCCACGCCGCAATTCTCGGTCTGGCCGTAGACCTCATGCATGTCGATGCCGAGCGCGAGATACCAGCGGATCAGGTCCGGCGAGATCGGCGCCGCGCCGGTGAACGCGATGCGGCAGCGATCGAGCCCGATCATGCGGCGGATGTTGCGGAACACCAGCCAGTAGGCGAAGCTGTTGGCGATCCTGAGCGGCAGTGACGGCCGGCCGCCCTCGATCCGGCAGTCCGTGACGCGAAAGCCGATATCGATGGCGCGGCGGTAGACCCATTGCTGGAGCGGCGTCGCATCCTTCAGCGCGATGGTGACCGCGGAGTAGAACTTCTCCCAGATGCGCGGCACTGCGAGGAAGGTGGTCGGCTGCACCTCGCGCAGATTGTCCGGCACGGTTTCCGGGCTCTCGGCGAAGTTCATCACCGAGCCGAGCGCGACCGAGACGTAATAGCCGCCGATCCGCTCGGCGACGTGGCAGAGCGGCAGGAAGATCAGCCGCTCCTCATGCTCCTGCGCCGGGATGAAGTCGTTGGCGTGCCGCATCTGATGCGCCACGCTGCGGTTGGCGTGCATGGCGCCCTTGGGCGGGCCCGTGGTGCCCGAGGTGTAGACCAGGACCGCGAGATCCTCCCTGCCGCGGCTCTCGATCATCGAAGGCCACAGCGCCTCGTTGCCGACCATGTGGTTACACCCGAGCGCGCGGAATTCGTCGAGCGACATCACCATGTCGTCGGTGAACCCGCTCAGGCCCTCCATGTCGAACACGACGATCTTCTGCAGGGTCGGACAGCGCGCGCGGCAGGCGAGCACCTTGTCGAGCTGCTCCTCGTCCTCGGCGAAGATCACCCGCGTCGAGGAGTCGTTGACGAGATATTCGACCTGCGCCGCGGAGTCGGTCGGATAGATTCCGGAGGACACCCCGCCGGCGCAGAGAACGCCCATGTCGGCGTAGACCCATTCCGGCACCGCATTGGCGATGATGGAAGCGACGTCGCCGGGCCGAAAGCCGCTGGCGTGGAGCGCGTAGGCGATCTCCTTGGAGATCGCCAGCCACTCGCGCCAGCTCGTCGGCTGCCAGATGCCGAACTTCTTCTCGCGGATCGCGGGCCTGTCGCCGCGCGTTTGCGCCGCGAGCAGAAAACTCTTCGCGATCGTGTCGGCGACCGTCAGCACCGCCGGTTTGGCCATGCCTCTTCCCTCCCTGTCGCTCCCGTCCCCTCCCGCCGCCGCCTTGAAGGCGGTCTATGTCCGGTAGGGGGACACCATATTTAACGCCACGTTTTCTTCTTTTTCCAGCGTCGTTCGCCCCGCGCGCCGGCTTCCTTGGCCCCGAGGTAGAATTCCTGGATGTCCTGCGAATGCATCAGACGGTCGCAGCTGTCGTTCATGACCACGCGGCCGATCTCCAGCACGTAGCCGTAATGGGCGGTTTCCAGCGCCACCTTGGCATTCTGCTCGACCAGCAGGATCGACATGCCCTGCTCCTCGTTGACGCGGCGGATGATCGTGAAGATCTCCTTCACCAGGATCGGCGACAACCCGAGCGACGGCTCGTCGAGCAGGAGCAGCGTCGGCCGGTTCATCAGCGCGCGACCGATCGCCAGCATCTGCTGTTCGCCGCCGGAGAGCTGGCCGGCCGGCTGCTCGATGCGCTCCTTCAGCCGCGGGAAATAGCCGTAGACCCGCTCCATGTCCTCCGCGACGCCGTCGCGGTCGCGGCGCGGATAGGCCCCCATCATCAGGTTCTCGCGCACGGAAAGGAACGGGAACACCTCGCGCCCCTCCGGCACGTGGCTCAAGCCCAGCCGCACGATCCTGTCCGCCTCCATGCGCTGGATCGGCCTGCCCATGAACTCGATGGAGCCCTTCTGCGGATCGAGAATGCCGGAGATGGTCTTCAGCACCGTGGTCTTGCCGGCACCGTTGGCGCCCAACAGCGCGACGATCCGGCCCCGCGGCACCTCGAGCGAGATGCCGCGGATCGCCATGATCGGCCCGTAATAGCTCTCGATGTTGCTGAGCTTCAGGATGATGTCGGGCGCGGCTGCGGCATCCATCGCGTCAAGCTCCCAGATAAGCCGCGACGACGTCGGGATGCTGCTGCACCTCGGCGGGCGAGCCCATCGCCAGCACCCGGCCGTAGTTCAGCGCGATCACGCGGTCGGAGACGCGGTTGACCAGCGACATGTCGTGCTCGACCATCAGCACGGTGACGCCAAGCTCGCGCCTCATGTCGCGAATCCAGAACGACATGTCGTCGGTCTCCTCCACGTTGAGCCCGGACGACGGCTCGTCCAGCAGGATCAGCTTCGGCTCCGAGCACAGCGCGCGCGCGAGCTCGATCACCTTGCGCACGCCGTAGGGAAGTCCCGAGATCGGCTTGTCGCGATAGGCTTCGAGATCGAGGAATTCGATGACCTGCTCGACCCGGCGGCGGTGCACCTTCTCGTTCGCCCGCACGCTGGGCAGGAACAACAGCTCCTGCCAGAGCTGCGTGGTCGAATGCCGGTGCCGGCCGACCAGCAGGTTGGAGAGCACGGTCGCGTTCTCGAACAGCTCGATGTTCTGGAAGGTACGGGCGATGCCGAGTCTTGCGATGTCGTAGGGCGGCTCTTCGGTGATGTCCTGGTCCTCGAAGAAGATGCGCCCGGAGGTCGGCCGGTAGATCCGCGAGATCAGGTTGAAGATCGAGCTCTTGCCCGCACCGTTCGGCCCGATGATCGAGAGGATCTCGCCCTTCTCGACCGCGAACGAGACCGCGTCGACCGCCTTCAGGCCGCCGAAACGCAGCGACAGGTTCTCGGCGCGAAAATAGCTCATCGGTTCCGCTCCGACTTCACGTAGATCTTCTGTCGCTTGAAGGTGGCGCGCTTGTAGAGCGGGAACAACTGGAAGAAGAGCTTTATCTTCAGCCAGCGGCCATAGAGGCCCAGCGGCTCGAAGAGAACGAAGAGCACGATGATGACGCCGTAGATCGCGCCCTTCAGGCCGTTGAGCGAGGCGAAGGCCGCGATGCCGTCCTGAATGTGCGCTGCACGCTCCTTGCCCGCGCCGAGCGTCGCGGCGACGCCGGCGATGATGCCGGGCATGTCGTCCTTGAGGTAGGTGAGGAACGGATCGATCATCACGATGAAGATGGCGCCCAGCACCGCGCCGTGCAGGCTGAAGGTGCCGCCGATCAGGATCACGATGATGAACTCGATCGAGAGCTGTAGGGTGAACATTTCCGGGCTGATGAAGGACAGCTTGTGGGCGAACAGCACGCCGGCAAAGCCGGTGATCGCCGCCGAAATCGCGAACGACTTCACCTTGTAGAGCGCGACGTTGACGCCCATGCTGCGCGCCGCCGTCTCGCTGTCGCGGATCGCGACGAAGGCGCGGCCGGTCGGCGAGCGCAACAGGTTGAGCGTGCCGACGATGGTCAGCACCAGCACCGCCAGGCAGAGGAAATAGAAGGCCGGGCTGTCGCGCGACACCGCGGTGCCGAACAGCGACAGCGCCTTGACCCGCATGCCCTCGTTACCGTTGGTGACGCTCTCCCAGCGCGCCAGAATCTCCTCGACGATGAAGGCGAAGGAGATGGTGGCGATGACGAGATAGATGCCCTGCAGCCTGAGCGCCGGAAAGCCAACCAGCGCGCCGATGACGCCGGTCAGGAGCCCGGCGGCGAGAAAATAGACCGGGAACGGCACATTGAACTGCTGCAGATAGACGGCCGTATAGGCCCCGATCGCGAGGAAGGCGGCGTGCCCCAGCGAGGCCTGCCCGGTGAAGCCGGTGAGGATCAGCAGGGCCACGCCAACGGTAGCGTAGATGCAGACGAAGACGAGCTGGCTCATCAGGTAGCTGGAGAGCACGTAGGGCGCGACCAGCAGCACCGCGAACAGCGATCCGTAGGACACCACATAGCCGGAATGCGGAAACAGCCGGATGTCGTCCTCGTAGTCGGTCTTGAACAGGAAGCGCATGGTGTTCAGACCTTCTTGCGGACGTGGAGGCCGAACAGGCCTTCGGGCTTGAGCAGCAGCACGGCGAGCAGCACGAGATAGGGCGCGACGTCCTTCCAGCCCTCCGGCAGATAGAAACCCGCCATGCTCTCGATCACGCCGATCAGCACGCCGCCGACGACGGCGCCGGGGATCGAGCCGAAGCCGCCGAGCACGGCGGCCGGGAAAGCCTTCAATCCGAGCACGAGGCCGACGTTGGAATGGATGAAGGTGATCGGCGCGAGCAGCACGCCGGCGCAGGTCGCGACCGCGGCGCTGATCGCCCAGACGATCGACACCACGCGCTTCACCGGGATGCCCATGTAGTAGGCCGCCAGCATGTTCTCCGAGCTCGCGCGCATCGCGGTGCCGAGCGTGGTCTTGTTGAAGAACAGGTAGAGCAGCGCGCACAGGATGATCGTGGCTGCGATCACCGAGAGCTTGTCGTAGGCCAGCACCAGCGAGCCCAGCCGCAGCACGCCCTGGCTGAACGGCGTCTCGATCTTGAAGTCGTCGGTGCCCCAGATCATGCCGGCGACCGAGCGCAGGAAGTAGCCGAGCCCGATGGTCGCCATGATGATGGAGAATTGCGGGTAGCCGAGGATCGGCCGCACCACGATCCGCTCGGCCAGCATGCCGAAGGCAGCCATGGCGGCGACCGCGCCGGCAAAGCCGACCCAGTAGTTCAGGCCCAGCATGCCGATGAAGGTGAAGGCGAAGAATCCGCCCAGCATCATCAGATCGCCCTGGGCGAAGTTCACGACCTCGGTTGCCTTGTAGACGAGCACGAAGCCGAGCGCGATGAGGCCGTATACGCAGCCGAGCGCGACGCCGCTGACCAGCTGCTGAACGAAGTCCAGCATTGCCGTTCACCCTCCCCCGACGCAGACAGCGGTTCTTCGACCGCCTGGCCGCATCTTGTGTCCAGTCGCTACGCAGCGGTTCCAGCCGCCGTCATGCGCCATTTGTCCGATACCAATTCAGCCCCAACCGTTAAGCGCTGTCAACAAATGCGAACCGGTCGCAATCCATGCCGGACCGCGGAATTTGCGGCGACCGAATTCACCGTGCCGAAATATCTTCGGGTCATGGTCGCCGGCGACGCAAAACCGGATGGTGTCGCCGTGATGAGACCGGACAGCTCGGCCCTCGAGGTTCGAGGGTTAACGAAGCGTTTCGACCGTTTGGCGGTGGATTCCCTCGATCTTGCGGTCCGCGGCGGCGAATTCTACGCGCTGGTCGGGCCGAACGGCGCCGGCAAGACGACCACGCTGCGCATGATCGCGGGACTGTTGCGCCCCGATGCGGGGACGGTCTCGATCTTCGGCATCGATGCGCTCGCCGAGCCCGTCGCCGCCAAGCAGGTGATGGCGTGGGTCTCGGACGAGCCGATGATCTACGACAAGCTGACGCCGATCGAATATCTCGAATTCGTCGCCGGCCTCTGGGGCATCGATCCCAAGGCGTCCGAACCCGCTGCGCAGGAGCTCCTGAGCTCGCTCGGGCTCGCGCCGCACCGGCACGAGCGCTGCGAGGGATTTTCCAAGGGCATGCGCCAGAAGGTCGCGCTCGCCGGCGCGCTGGTGCACGACCCCCGCCTCATCATCCTGGACGAGCCGCTGACGGGGCTCGACGCGGTCTCGGCCCGCCATGTGAAGGGGCTGCTCGCGAGCCGTGTGCACGCGGGCTGCACCGTGATCATGACCACGCACATTCTCGAGGTCGCCGAGCGCATGGCCGACCGGATCGGCGTGATCGCCGCCGGCCACCTCATCGCCGAAGGCACGCTCACCGAGCTGCGCCAGCAGAACGGACGCACCGACACCAGCCTGGAAGATCTCTTCATCGCACTGGTCGACCTCGAGGCCGCCGCCGCATGAGCTCGGCGACCGCGCTGTCCTGGTTCGCGCGTCACGAGCTCCGGCTCGCCTGGCGCGAATGGCTCGCGATGATGACCGGCGGCCGGCGCAAGCGAAGGCGCGCCGCTGCGGTCGGCCTAGTCGTGTTCGCTGCGCTGCTGCATCTGCCGGCCTGGGCGGTGGTCGGCCGCTTCGCCGACCTCCGACTGCCGCTCGACAAGTCCTCGCTGATCGTCGTCTCCTCGACGATCCTCCTCGCCTGGGCCTTGATGCTATCGCAGGCGATCGAATCGGTGACGCGGGTATTCTATGCCCGCGCCGATCTCGATCTCATCATGTCCTCGCCGGCGAAGCTGACCAATCTGTTTTCGATCCGCATCGGCGCGATCGCGCTCACGGTCACGACGATGGCGCTCTTGCTGTCGACCCCGTTCGTCGACGTGCTGGTAATCGGCGGCGGCGCGCGGTGGCTGGCGGCCTTCGGCGTCGTCGTCGCCATGGGCCTGTCGGCCGCAGCGCTCGCGATCGCCATCACGATCCTCCTGTTCCGGCTGATCGGGCCGGCGCGGACGCGCTTCGTCGCGCAGGTCCTGGCCGCCATCATCGGTGCAGGCTTCGTGATCGCGCTGCAGATCGCCGCGATCGTCTCCTACGGCACGCTGTCGCGTTTCGCCGTGCTGACCTCCGACGCCGCGGCCGCCCATGCGCCCGGCGTCGACAGCCTCCTGTGGTGGCCGGCGCGCGCCGTGCTGGGCGACGGCGAGGCGCTCCTGCTGCTGCTCGCCTTCGGCCTCGTGCTGCTGGGCAGCGTGATGGCCGCCTTCTCGAGCCGCTTCGCCGACACCGCGATCGATGCCGCCGCCCAGGGCGCGCGCAGCCGGCGAAGCGTGCGCGAGCGCGGCTTCCGCGCCGGTTCGCGGCCGCAGGCGCTGCGCCGCAAGGAATTCATGCTGCTGTGGCGCGATCCCTGGCTGATCTCGCAAACGATGATGCAGCTTCTCTATCTCGTGCCGCCGGCGCTGTTGTTGTGGCGCAGCTTTGCCGAGAGCTCGGCGGCACTGGTGCTGATCACGCCCGTGATCGTGATGGCTGCGGGACAGCTTGCCGGCGGTCTCGCCTGGCTGGCCATCTCGGGCGAGGACGCCCCCGACCTCGCCGCCACCGCGCCGTTGCCGGCCTCGCGCGTCATCCGCGCCAAGGTCGAGGTCGTGCTGATCGCGATCGCCGCCATCTTCGCCCCGCTGGTCGCAGCGCTCGCCTTTGCCTCGCCGCTGCAGGCGGCGATCACGGCGGGCGCGATCCTGGTCGGCGCCGCCTGCGCCACCGCAATCCAGCTCTGGTTCCGGGTGCAGGCGAAACGCAGCCAGTTCCGCCGCCGTCAGACATCGTCGCGCCTGGCGACGTTTGCCGAGGCGTTCTCCTCGATCGGCTGGGCCGCCACCGCCGCGCTGCTGCTCGTGCTGCCCGTCGCCGGCCTCGTCAGCGGCGCGATCACCGCCAGCCTCGTCGCCGCGACCTGGAAGTTCAGCCCGCGGAGGGCATGAAAAGCCGCAAGCCGTCGCTCGCCTTGGAAGTAAGGCTATTTCGCCTTACATGCCATCCTCAACATTTCGGAGTCGCCGCCATGGGGACACTTACCGTCACCGCAAAGGGACAGGTCACGCTGCGCAAGGACCTGCTGGAGCACCTGGGTGTGTCTCCGGGGGACAAGATTTCGATAGAGAAGCTTCCCGGCGGCCGGGTCGAGGTGAAGGCGGCTCAGCCTTCCGGAAGCATTTTGGAGGCCTTCGGCTGCCTGAAGGCAAAACGGAAGGGCCGGCCGCTGTCGATCGCGCAGATGAATGAGGTCATCGCTCGAGGCTGGGCCGGCAAGCGATGAAGATCACGGCCGACACCAACGTCCTGGTACGGGTCCTCGTCGAAGACGATGCCGAGCAGAGCAAGGCGGCAGAGACCATCCTCAGGAAAGCAGACGTCGTGGCCATTTCGGTCACCGCATTATGCGAGTTGGTCTGGGTGCTCTCGCAAGGCTACAGGATTTCGTTCGAGGATATTGCGGACGCAATTCGACGTCTGATCAATGCCTCAAATGTCGTCGTGAACCGGCCCCTGGCCGAGGCGGGGCTGGCATTCCTGGAACGCGGAGGCGATCTTGCCGACGGGATCATCGCGCATGAAGGCAGCTGGCTCGGCGGCGAGACCTTCGTGTCCTTCAACAAGAAGGCCGTAAAGCTGATCGAGGCAAGCCGCGGATCGGCGCGGCTGCCCTAGCGCCGCATGACGGCAGGCAAATCCGGCGATAAACTCTCTGGATTGTCGAACGAGCGACGGACGGTCCCGCAATGTCTCGACCATTCCTGACGGCCCTTGCGCTGTTCGGCTGGCTCCTGACGCCTGCCCTCGCCCAGCAGGCACAGCGCAGCGAGTGCCTGGCCATGGCGAATGCTGCGCCCCGCGCGATTCCGGTGGCTTGGCGGCAGGCCAATGCGGCCGAGGTCGAGATCACCTACGCCGGCCACTCCACCTATTTCATCGAGACGCCCGGCGGCGTGCGGATCGCGACCGACTATAGCGGCGCCTACCAGGTCGGCCGGCTGCCCGACGTCGTCACGATGAATCGCGCCCACAGCACGCACTACTCGCTCTTTCCCGACAAGCGCATCCCGCATGTGCTGCACGGCTGGGGCGAGGACGGCAAGCCCGCGTTGATCTCGACGCGCATCGGCGATACCTTCATCCGCAACGTCACGACCGACATCCGCCGCTACTTCGGCGACGATTCCGGCACCGACATGATCCGCGACGACAACTCGATCTTCATCTTCGAGGTCGCGGGCCTCTGCATCGGGCACCTCGGCCATTTGCATCACAAGCTCGACGACAGCCATTTCGCGCAGATCGGGCGGCTCGACATCGTGATGGTGCCGATCGACGGCACCTACACCATGTCGCTCGGCGGCATCTCGGACATCACGAAGCGGCTGCGCGCCTCCGTGGTGCTGCCGATGCACCGTTTCGCCACGCCGCTCGACGATTTCATGCGCCGGATCGGGCAAGAGTTCGAGATCGACCGGCGACCCGGGCGCAGCTTCCGCATCTCGCGCGACACGCTGCCGGGCACGCCGACAGTGATCATCCTCGACGGGGTCTAGGGAGACGACAGCATGACTGCGATCAGCGCATCCGCCAACAAGAGCGGCCTCTTTGCCGATCCGCGCGAGGACTGGCTCGCGCTGCACCAGGAAGAGGTGATTGATCCGGCGCGCCGAATCGTCGATCCGCACCATCACCTCTGGGACCGCGGCGGCCAGCGCTACCTGATCGAGGAGATGGTCGCGGACATCGCCTCGGGCCACAACATCGTCGCCACCGTCTATGTCGATTGCCGCTCCATGTATCGCGCTCGCGGACCCGAGGCGTTCCGCCCGGTCGGCGAGGTCGAGTTCGCCAACGGCGTCGCCGCGATGAGCGCGAGCGGCGGCTATGGACCGGCCGCGATCTGCGCCGGCATCGTCAGCCACGCCAACCTGCTGCTCGGCGATCAGGCGAGGGGCGTGCTCGAAGCCGAGATCGCCGCCGGAGGCGGCCGCTTCCGCGGCATCCGCCACTCCTCCGCGTGGGACGAGGACCCCAACGTCGCCGGCATGTACGCCAACCGTCCGAAAGGACTGCTGCTGAATGCAACCTTCCGCAAGGGCTTCGCCTGCCTCGCGCCGCTCAATCTGAGTTTTGACGCCTGGCTGTTCCATCCGCAGATCGGCGAGCTCACCGATCTTGCCCGCGCCTTTCCGGATACCAGGATCGTGCTCGACCATTGCGGCGGCCCGGCCGGCATCGGCCGCTTCGCCGGTCGCCGTGAGGAGCAGTTTCCGCTCTGGCGCGCCGCGATCCGCGAGATCGCCAGATGCGAGAACGTGGTGGTCAAGCTCGGCGGGCTCGCGATGTGCCTGCTCGGCTACGACTTCCATTTGCGCGCCAAGCCGCCCTCCTCCGAGGAACTCGCGGCCGCCTGGCGGCCCTACATCGAGACCTGCATCGAGGCGTTCGGACCGAAACGGGCGATGTTCGAGAGCAATTTCCCGCCGGACAAGGGACAGTGCAGCTATCAGGTGATCTTCAACACCTTCAAGCGCATCGCGGCTCCCCTGAGCGAACCGGAGAAGTCCGCACTGTTCTCGGGCACCGCGACCGAGTTCTATCGGCTCGAATTGCCGACCTGAACGAAGAGAGGGGCCGGAACGTCCGTCCCGACCCCTCTCCTGCGCTGGGAAGCGCTTTGAACTCGTCTAGCCGGCGCCCACGAGGCTCGCGGAGCGGCGCTCTCCGGGGGCCAGGAACATCCGCTTCAGCTTGTTGAGGACGCGGACCATGAAGCCGATCAGCACCGGATTGGTCTTGCGGCAGAAGGCGATCTTCTTGACGTGACCCTCGACGTGCCATTTGGCGTGGGCGCCGTCGCGGAAGAAGATCACGTCGCCGACGCCGTAGCGCTTGGGCGGCATGCCGTCGCTTTCGAGAACGATCGATCCTTCCAGGATCATGATCGTCTCGTCGAAATCATAGTACCAGTTGAACTTGCCTTCGGTGCAATGCCAGATCAGCGTCGTGGCGGTGCCGTCGTCGCTGGTGGACAGCGCGCAGGAACGGGCTTCCGGATTGCCTTCGATGATCCAGGAGGGCTCGATCGGTGCCGGCTTGAGATCCACACTGGTAGAGCCGGTTTCGATAAGCGCACGCGACATCGGTCACCTCGAGCATTGAACAAAGCGTTAAAGGCCAGCCCCGCGACGGGCCTCCGGAACAATGCGGGTGACGCTAGTAGCGGTCTTTTAATTCTTCCTTACGCGGGCGTGGACAATCAGCCGCAAGTTGCAGGTCCGACATCCCTAACGCGACGATTTGCCTGCAGATTCATGCATGCGAATCCATCCCTTCCGGGGTGCGACAAAATGCGCCGGTTCGGGCCCCGCTCGATCCGGCCGCTTCAGCTTCGCGCCCACTCGCCCTTGCGGAACACGGGCACCTTGCTGCCATCTTCCAGGATGCCGTCGATATCGGTCTCGGCGGAGCCGATCATCCAATCGATGTGGATCAGGCTCTGGTTGCCGCCTTGCGCGGCGATCTGCTGCGGCGTGAGCTTTGCGCCGTTGACGAAGCACTTGGAGTAGCACTGGCCGAGCGCGATGTGGGAAGCCGCGTTCTCGTCGAACAGGGTGTTGAAGAACAACAGGCCGCTCTGCGAGATCGGCGAGGAATGCGGCACCAGCGCCACTTCGCCGAGACGGCGGGCGCCCTCGTCGGTGTCGAGCACCTTGTTCAGCACTTCGGCGCCGCGCGAGGCCCTGGCATCGACGATGCGGCCGTCCTCGAAACGCACCGCGATGTCGTCGATCAGCGTGCCCTGGTACGATAGCGGCTTCGAACTCACGACATGGCCGTAGACACGCCGGCAATGCGGCGTGGTGAAAACCTCTTCCGTCGGAATGTTGGCGTTGCAGCTGATGCCATTCTTGGAGACCGACGCGCCGCCCTCCCATTCATGGCCGTCCGCGAGACCGATGGTGAGGTCGGTGCCGGGCCCGCTGTATTGAAGCGCGCGGAAGCGTTTGCCGTTGAGCCAGTCGGTGCGCTCGCGCAGCACGGCATTGTGCGCGGTCCAGTTGGCGGTCGCATCCACGCGGTCGACGCGGGAGGCGGCGAAGATGGCGTCTGCCAGCTTGCCGACCGCGACCTCCTCCGGCTCGTTCGGAAACACCTGCCTGGCCCAGGACGGGCTCGGATAGGCGACGATGTTCCAGTTGGTGTCGAAATTGACGATCTTCTCCAGCGCCGGCTGATAGGCCATCGAATTGGCCTTGCTGGCGCGCGCGACCTTGGCGGGGTCTTCGCCGGACAGCAGCATCGGATCGTCGCCGACGATGGCAAGCCGCGCGGTATTTTCGGAGAATGCCTTCGCCATGCCTTCGTAAAGCCAGCCTGCGGCACGGTCGAAACTGGCATCCCGCCCGAAGCGGTAGCGCGACAACGTCACTTCCTCATCCGACAGGATCGGCGTCACCAGGTTGGCACCCGCCTTGTAGGCGTGCACGGCGATCCGCCGCACCAGCGGCAGCGCCACGGCCGGCGCCGTCAGGAGGACATCCTGTCCCGGCCGCAGGCCCAGCCCGACCTTCACCGCCACCTCGGCCAGCCGGTCGAGCTTCACGGGATCGACGGGAGCAGTGGAATTGCGCTGTTCGGTCATGCGGGATCCTTTGCGAAAACTGTCTCACATCTAAGTCTGGCATCGCGAGGCGCAAGTGCGCGCGCCTCCTGCGAGATGCGCAATTTCACGCAATCGGGTTTTCAGCGCGCCACCGAACCGAGCACCCGGTCGACCATGGCCGGCGCGAGGCCAAGGTAGTTTTTCGGTGAGGTCAGAGCCTCGATCGTGGCGCGATCGATCCTGTCAGACACACGCGGATCGGCGAGCAGCGCCTCCGCGAGCGCCAGACCTTTTTCGTTGGCGAGCCGGCAGGCGT
Source organism: Bradyrhizobium sp. (assembly GCF_028868675.1). Lineage (GTDB taxonomy): Bacteria > Pseudomonadota > Alphaproteobacteria > Rhizobiales > Xanthobacteraceae > Bradyrhizobium. Next base: position 33,471 of record NZ_JAGWUA010000004.1, on the reverse strand, counting down.
CGTAGACCACGTCATGAGCCTCCTGCCGGCCGATCTGCGGCGCGAGCCCCATCATGACGGCTTCCGCCACGATCAGGCCGCGGCTGATGGCGAGATTCTCGTCCATCTTCCTCTCGTCCACGATCAGGCCCGCGAGCGCGAATTTCGCCTGATGCAACGCGCCCGCGGCGAGCACGAAGCTTTCCGGAATCGCCATCCACTCGGCGTGCCAGGGCCCGGTGGCGCGCTCGAAATCCTGCACCATGGCATCGAGCATGAGGCCGGCGTGCTGGCGGACGGCCTTGGATGCGGCGAGCATCAACTCGGACGAGATCGGGTTGCGCTTCTGGGGCATCGTCGAGGAGGCGCCGCGCCCCTTCACGAACGGTTCGTAGACCTCGGCGAATTCGGTCGAGGCCATCATCATGATGTCGAGCGCGATCTTGCCGAGCGAGCCCGTGACCAGCGCGAGGAAATTCACGGTCTCCGCGAGGCCGTCGCGTGCGACATGCCAGGTGGAGACGGGGACGGCGAGCTTCAATTCCTCGCACAGTGCCTGCTGCACCTCGAATCCCCTGTCGCCGAGCGAGGCCAGGGTGCCCGCGGCGCCGGCGAACTGGCCGACCAGCACGCGCGGCTTCAACTGGCCGAGACGTTCGTCGTGACGATCGAACATGGCGAGCCAGATCGCGGTCTTGTAGCCGAAGGTCACCGGCAGAGCCTGCTGCAGATGGGTGCGGCCGGCCATCGGCGTGTCCCTGTATCGCTTCGACAGCCTTGCGAGGATGTCGCGCAACTCGGCGATGTCCTGCTCGATGATCTTCAGCCCGTCGCGCAACTGCAGCACCACCGCGGTATCCATGATGTCCTGCGTGGTTGCGCCCCAATGCACGTAGCGGCCGGCCTCGCCGCACTGCTTCACCATCTGATGCACCAGCGGCAGGATCGGATAGCCGACGATGTCGGTCTCCCGGCGCAGCAGGTCGAAATCGAGCGCCGCGACGTCGGTGCGCGCGGCGATCGCGTCGGCGGCCTCCTGCGGGATCACTCCACATCGCGCCTCGGCCTTCGCCAGCGCGACCTCGACCTCTGCATAGCGCGAGATCAGCGCGAAGTCCGAAAACACCTCCCGCATCCGCGGCGTGCCGAAGGCGTCGCGGAACAGGATCGAATCGAGCACGGTCGTGGAGGCGGAAAAGACGGGCATGGGCGGGGAGGTCTTTGCTTGGGGTGGACGCAAGGGTCAGCTTACGCCGGATCGTTGGCCGGGCAACGACTATCAACCATCCACACCGCTGTCATGCTCCGGCTCGACGGAGCATCACGTGTTCGGCGGCCTTGGCTCATTTCCCGGCGTTGACGCGGCTCACACCGCTCGCTGTCCTTGTCTCTGCTGCAAATGACATGGCTGGCATCCCTTGCCGTCAGAGCAACGGCGGCGGTGACGTTGAACCAAGGATGCCGGTCGGCGGACTCAAAGACATATCGCACCAATTCATTTTGCCTTTTCTTCCGCTCGATCGTCTCGCGAGGTCAGAGTTCCGAAGTGCAGTTTCTGTTTACGGATCATCTGCTTGATACCGACAGGCGCGAGCTGAGCCGCGAACAGGTTCCCATTTCCGTCGAGCCCCAGGTGTTCGACCTCGTCGTTCACCTGATGGAGAATCGCGATCGGGTGGTGACCAAGGATGAACTGATCGACAAGATCTGGCACGGGCGGTCCGTCTCGGAGTCCACCCTCACCAGCCGGATCAATGCGGCGCGCCGGGCAGTCGGCGACAGCGGCGCAGATCAGGCCCTGATCCGCACCATCGCGCGGAAGGGCTTTCGCTTCGTCGGCGAGGTCGAGACGCGGCCCGGCCATTCCGTGCCGGCGGAACCGACCGCGCAGAACGGCGAGTTTCACGCCGCTCTGGCCCTGCCCGACCGGCCGGCGATCGCGGTCCTGCCCTTCACCAACATGAGCGGTGACCGCGACCAGGAATATTTTTCCGACGGCATCAGCGAAGACATCATCACGGCGCTATCCAGGTTGCGCTGGTTCTTCGTCATCGCGCGCAACTCGTCCTTCGTCTACAAGGGCCGGGCCGTGCACATCGGCGAGATCGCGCGCGACCTCGGCGTGCGCTACGTGCTCGAGGGCAGCGTGCGCCGGAGCGGCGAGCGGGTCCGTATCTCCGCCCAACTCAACGACACCTCTTCGGGCAGCCATCTCTGGGCCGAGCGCTATGATCGCGATCTCGCCGACGTGTTCGCCGTGCAGGACGAGATCACCGAGGCGATCGTCGCGGCGATCGAGCCGAAGCTCTACGCCGCCGAGAGTTTTCGTGCCCAGCAGAAGCCGCCGGGCAGCCTCGACGCCTGGGACCTCGTGATGCGCGCGCTGTCGCATTATTGGCGGATCACGCCGCAGGACAATCTGGCGGCCCAGACGCTGCTCGAAAAGGCGATCGCGATCGATCCGGCCTACGGCAAGGCGCTGGGCCTGCTGGCGACCAGCCACATCTCCGGCGCCCATATGGGATGGGCCAGCATGACGACCGCGGTGCCGGTCGCCGAGCGCGCGGCGCTGGCGGCGGTCGAGGCCGATCGAGAGGACGCCTGGGCCCATCACGGCCTCGCCTACACCTATCTGTTCCAGCGTCGTTTCGACGACGCGGTGGCCGAGTTCGAACTGGCGCTCCGGCTCAATCCGAATTTCGCGCTGGGGCACGCCTTCTACGGCGTGACGCTGTGCTATTCGGGCCGCTGGCAGGACGGCGACGCGGCCGCGCGCCGTGCCCTGCGGCTCAGCCCGCGCGATCCGTTCGCGGCGATCTTTTGCGGCGTTGCCGCCTATGCGCAATTCATCGGTCGCAACTATCAGGAGGCAATCCGGCTGGCGCGCGAATCGCTGCGGCTGCGGAGCGATTTCGTCGGCGCCCATCGCGTGCTCGCGGCAGCCGCCGGCATGTCGGGCGATCGATTGCTGGCGGCGACCGCGCTTGCGGGATTGCACCGGGCCCAGCCGAACATCTCGCTGGCCTGGATCACCAAGGAACTGCCGATGAAGCGGGCGGCCGATCGCGAGCACTATCTCGAGGGATTGCGGCGCGCGGGGATGAGGTAGGCGAGTTCAGCGCCATACGATGGACTACTCCGCAACCGTCTCGTCGCTGCCGCCGGTGACTTGAAGAAGAGGCGAACGCCGCCGGCCCCTCGCAACCCTGCGCGCGAGGGTGCCGGCGGCAGTCTCAAACCGACTTGCGCCAGGGAACGAGCATCGCGACGCGCTCCTTGTATTGCCGGTACTCGTCGCCGAACACCGCGATGAGATCGCGTTCCTCCAGGGCGATGCCGAGCAGGATGTAGGCCGTGGTGACCGACGCGAACAGCAGGTGCCCCACCGTCATGGTCGGCGCCGCCCAGAACGCGATGATCAGGCCGAGGTAGATCGGATGCCGGACGAACTTGTAGACCAGCGGCGTCCTGAACTGCGTCGCCGGCGGCTCCTTGTCGATGAGATGGTTGGTGACCTGGTGCAGGCCGAAAAGTTCGAAGTGATTGATCATGAACGTGCTGGCGAAGAGCAGCGCCCAGCCCGCCAGGGACAGCGTGACGATCGTCACCGCGAAATCGGGGTCTTCGACCTCCCATATGACTTGCGGCATCGGACGCCACTGCCAGAACAGGAGAGCGAGCGACAGCGCAGCCGCCAGCACGTAGGTGCTGCGTTCCACCGGCTTGGGGACGTACTGCGTCCACCATGCCTTGAAGCGCTGACGCGCCATCACGCTGTGTTGAACGGCAAATAGCGCCATCAGCAGCAGGTCGACGACGAGAGGCTCGATCGCGGAGGAATCGGCTCCGGTATCGATGCTTTTCGGCACCACCAGGCCCATGACGAAGCCGATGGCGTAGAGGAGGGTCACGAATGCCACGAGATAGGCCGCAATTCCGTACAGAAATGCGATGATCTTGAACACTCTGGAGCCCGAAATATCCGGGCCGATGGTATGAATTTGGGTCATGGATAGCTCCGTTATGCCGAGAGTTCGCCACTTCTTGCGTCGCTGCACCATGCCGGATGGGACGGGCCGTGGCTTTTACGGCCGATTGATTTTCGCCTGAGGCGACGATGATTTTTGCTTGAGATGACGCCGGTGCGATTTCGCCTTGAAAATCAGGTCGCTCGACGACGACCTGCTCGCGCTCTCGTGCGACGGCGCGGCCGTGCCGGCGATGGCCGAGCAGGAGTTGCTTCGATCTCGAAGGTTTTCGCCGCGCGGGGCTGAGCTGGACGAGCGCAAGCCGGCCCTTGACCTGCATCAAAGGTGACGACCTTCTGCCGGTGCTACATGGTCTTCATGCATATTCGCAATTCGCGGGAAGGCTATGGCGCCGTTGCGATGACCCTGCACTGGGCCGTCGTGATGCTGGTGGCTTGCGCGTGGCTGACCGGACAGTTCGGCGACGTTCTGCCGCGCGGCCCGCAGCGCGAGGCCGGCGAGCTCGTCCACATGTTCCTCGGGCTTTCGATCGTGGTGCTGGTCGCGGCGCGGCTGTTCTGGCGCCTCGCCGATTCGCCGCCGCCGGAGGACCCCTCGATCGGCCCCTGGAGCGAACGGGCCGCCCACGCGATACATTATTTGATGTATGCGCTGCTGATCGCCGCGCCGGTCGTCGGCATCGTGCTCCAGTTCGCCCGCGGCCAATCGCTGCCGGTGTTCGGCCTGTTCGAGATCGCCTCACCCTGGACCGCCGACCGCAGCTTCTCCCGCTCGGTCAAGGAGGTGCATGAGACGCTCGCGAACGGACTTCTGATTCTCGTCGGCCTGCACGCCGCCGCCGCGCTGGTTCACCACTACGTTCTGCGCGACCGCACCCTGGTCCGCATGCTGCCGCGATCTCGGGGCTGACTTCCAGGGGTCCACACCACCTAAGGCGCCGTCTTCCGACGGATGTGCACGATGACGTCAACGCGCGCGATGTCATGGCCCGGCAGGGCGTCCGGCATCTTCTCGAACATCAGTCCCTGGGGAATGTCGACCAGGATATCCTCGCCTTCGAGGTAGAAATGCGGGTGCACCGACGTGTCGGTGTCGAAGAACGACTTGATGCCGTCGGCCGCGACCCGGCGCAACAGCCCGGCCTCGGTGAGCTGGTTCAGCGTGTTGTAGACGGTCGCGAGCGAAAGCTGCATGTTCGCGGCGATCGCCTCGTCGAACAGCGCCTCCGCCGTGACGTGGCGATGACCATTTGAAAAGAGCAGGTGACCCAGCATCAGGCGCTGACGGGTCGGCCGCAAGGCGACGCTGCGTAGGAGTTCCTCGCAGCGTGCCATGCCGTCGTCCGCGCGCCGGGATCCGACGGCGATGTCGGCCAAGATCTCGCCTGGCTCGTTGGCGAAGGCATTGCTGGAGAGGATATCCATCGCGGGGCGTCTCACGGTTGGATGATACCGGGAGCGACCAGGCCGCGCGCCGACATCGACCCGCTTCACGTTCTCCCGTTGCAATCGGATCGCAATTGCAACAATTCTGCTTTGATCCGGATCAAATTTGGCCGTGAACGGCCCGCGCCGCGAGGTCGCATCCTGAGGGCGGTCGATGCCCTGCCGTCTCTGACCTATCGCAAGTCGAACGTCTCGCCGGCTGCCAGAATGAACCGATATCGACGAGGACAACAATGTCAAAACCGGTCCCGGACAAGGCAGAGGTCGCGCTGGAATATCCCGACAAGTTCTATGTCGGGACCTTCGAGCATTCATCGCGGTTTGAGGCCCATCTCGACGGAAGCGGCTTTGCCCTGGTGCTGACACGTCCCGGCGCGGAAGAGGTGCGCAAATCGGTGCACCTGCACATCAGCTTCGGCCTGTTGGCCGGCATCCTGCGCGAACTCGCGGCGAGCGTGACCGCGATTCCGAAGGATGACATCGCGCACCGCGAGCAGCTCGCGGAGGCGCTGAGCGAATTGCAGGCGGCGCTCGGCAAGGAATAGCGACGGCATGGCGCCTGCAGGGGCCGTGAAATTAACGCTTGCTTCAGCCTTTCTTAAGCTCCCGTTAGGCACAGACGACGATTGCCGGCCAATACGTCGGGTTGCGCGCGGCTGTGCCGCGCAAGTGACAGCATTTTAGTCGAATGATCGCTATCTGCGTAACCGACGAAGGCGCCCGATCGGCGCCTGCCGGGTTTTGAGTGTTGGAGTAAAGACCATGAAGAAGATCCTGTTCGCCACCGTGGCGCTGCTCGCGCTGGGCGCGGCCGCGCCGGCCATCGGCGCCGACCTCGGCGCCCGCAACTACTACAAGCAGGCGCCCGCCTATGCTGCGCCGATCTACAACTGGACCGGCTTCTATCTCGGTGCGCATCTCGGCGGCGCGTTCTCCAGCGACAGCAATTTCAGCGGCCTGACCACGGGCAACAACGCCAACGGCCGCTTCCTCGGCGGCCTGCAGGCCGGCGCGGACTGGCAATTCAACCCGAACTGGGTGGTCGGCGTCGAAGGCCAGTATAGCTGGCTGTCCGGTAACGTCGGCGCGGTGTTTCCCGGCGGCTACGCCTACGCCAACGACCAGCGCGGGCTCGGCTCGATCACCGGCCGCGTCGGCTACACCTGGGGTCCGGGCCTGGTCTATGTGAAGGGCGGCTACGCCTATTCGGACAACAACGAGAGGGTAACGCTCGGCGGCGTACCGGTCGCCTTCGCGATTTCCGGCGACCATAGCAACGGCTACACGGTCGGTGCCGGCGTCGAATACATGTTCGCCCCGAACTGGTCGGCCAAGGCCGAATACCAGTACTATAATTTCGGCGACGCCCACTTCACCGCGCCCGCCGCCATGGTGCCGGCCGGCAACTTCACCACCGACGATCACACGCTGAAGGCCGGGGTCAACTACCGCTTCAACTGGGGCGGCCCGGTCGCGGCGCGCTACTGATCGGTAACCAGACTTCCCTTTCACGAAGGGCCGGCGGTTGCGCCGGTCCTTCTTTTTTTGCCGTATGGAAATCCGACAAACGATTGCGCAACTTGCGATTTTTTAACTGACCGCCGCGATACTCCGCGCGCAATCAAGAATGGTGGCGTGGGGGAAATGGAAATGGCGTTCCGCTTGAGCATGGGCAAATTCAGCCTTCCTCGGCTCTCGTTGCCGAAATGGGGCATCAGGGGCAGCCTGTTCGCAGCCTTTGCGGTGATCGCCGGCATGGGCCTCGTGATCAGCGCCGGCGCCGGCTTCGTCTTCGACCATCTCGGCAACACCATGATGGATTTGAGCGGCCGCGACATCCCGCGGCTCTCCGCAAGCCTGCAGCTTTCCTCGCAGAGCGCGACGCTCGCCGCGCAGGGTCCCGGCCTGCTGGCCTCGCCGAACGACGATCTGCTCACCGAACGCACCAAGAAGGTGAAGGAGATCCAGCAACTGGCCATGGCCAAGCTCGGCGAGATCATCGAACTCGGCGCCGACAAGACCACCGCCAACGCACTCGGCGAGACCGTCAAGAGCATCGACGAAGCCACCCAGAGCCTGGTGTCGGCGGCGAAGGAGCGGCTCGATGCCGCCGCCATGCACGAGAAGCAGTACGACGCGCTGCGCAAGGCGCAGCTCGCCTTCGTGGGCGCCGCCAATCCGGCGATGCTCGACGCGCAGACCCGGCTGAATGCGATCCTTGGCTCGGCCGAAGTGTCGGCCGACGACGCCACCGCCGCGGCGCGCTCGGTCGGTCAGATCAGCACGGTGCTCGCCAACGGCAATCTGATGGCCGCCGACCTGATGGCGGCGCTGTCGGCCAATTCGAGCGACACGCTCGAGGCGATCGAGAAGGAGTTCAAGGCGAGCCGGGAGCGCGTCAAGTCGAGCCTGGAGGATCTGCCCGACAACCCCGCCGTCAGCGCGATGAGGAACGGCGTCCAGAAGCTGCTGACGTTCGGCGAGGGCAAGACCGGCGTGTTCAAGATCCGCCAGAAGGAGCTCGACTCGATCGACTACGGCCAGACCGTCCTGGACGAGACGCGCAAGCTCAACGTCGGCCTCGGAATCAGCGTCCAGCAACTGGTCGATGGCGTGCAGAAGGAGACCAACGATTCCACCTTCCAGGCGCGCAAGGAGATTTCGCTCGCCACCATGGGCATGCTGGCGCTGGGCGCGCTGATGCTGGTCGGCTCGGCGCTGTTCGTCTGGCTCTATGTCGGCCGCAACATCCTGCGCCGCATCCACGCCCTGCAGCAATCGATGCAGATGCTCTCGAACGGCGACCTCGAAACCGAGATCTATCGCTCGCGCCACCACAATGACGAGATCTCGGCGATGGCCGAGACGCTGCAGGTGTTCCGCGAGAGCATGATCAACGCCCGGGCGCTTTCGGGCGAGCAGGACAAGGACCGCATCGCCAAGGCGGAGCGCGCCGCGCGCATGGAAGCGCAGATCGCCGAATTCGAAGGCACGGTGCGCATCGCGCTCGACGGTCTCGCGCAATCGGCCAATTCGATGCAGGGCACGGCACAAAGCATGTCATCGACGGCCGACCAGTCCAACGCGCTGGTGAACGCGGTCGCCTCGGCCGCCGAGGAGACCTCGGTCAACGTCCAGACGGTGTCGGCCGGCACCGAGCAATTGTCGTCCTCGATCGCCGAGATCAGCCGCCAGGTGGTCACCTCGGCGGAAATCGCGCGCAAGGCGGTGAACGAAGCCGGTGCGACCGACGCCACCGTGCAGGGCCTGGCCGACGGCGCCAGCCGCATCAGCGTGGTGGTCGATCTGATCCAGACCATCGCCTCGCAGACCAATTTACTCGCCCTCAACGCCACCATCGAGGCGGCGCGGGCGGGCGAAGCCGGTCGCGGCTTCGCGGTGGTCGCCTCCGAGGTGAAGAGCCTCGCGAGCCAGACCGCGAAGGCGACCGAAGAAATCCGTACCCAGATTGCCAGCATGCAGCAGGTGACGACGTCGGCAGTCGGCGCCATCCGGGGCATCGGCCAGACCATCGGCGAGATCAACGACGTCACCACGGCGATCGCGGCCGCCATCGAGGAGCAGGGAGCGGCGACGCGCGAGATCGCCCGCAACATCCAGCACGCCGCCGGCGGCACAAGCGAGGTCTCCAGCAACATCGTCGGCGTCTCCACCGCGTCGGCGGAAGCAGGCGCCGCGGCGACCGAGGTGCTGACCGCCTCCGACGCGCTGCGCCGCGAGGCGGACGTGTTGCGTTCGGAAATCGACGCCTTCCTCACCAACATCCGCGCGGCGTAAGGCTTCCACCGTCATTCCGGCGCGGCGCGGGAGTGCCGAACCCGGAATCTCGCGCCCGCATCTCCAGATTCCGGGTTCGCGCTTTGCGCGCCCCGGAATGACGGGTATGCGGAGGCCGTCTCGGCCGGTTTTTCGGCTGGCATTGCGCCCCCGGCAGGGTTAAGCGGATACGCATGCATTCGAAAACCGATACCGTGCAGTCCTCCGCAGAGGCCTTGCGCTACCCCTGGGAACAGCACCCCGGCCCGGACGAGGTCGTGGAGGTGCGGCCCGGCGTGTTGTGGGTGAGGCTCAAGCTGCCGTTCCGCCTCAACCACGTGAACATCTACCTGCTCGCCGACGGCGACGGCTGGGCGATGGTGGATTCCGGCTTCGGCAATGAAGAGACGATCGAGGCCTGGACCAGGCTGTTCGAAGGCCCGCTCAAGGGTGTCCATCTTTCGCGCCTGATCGTCACCCATTCCCACCCCGATCACGTCGGGCTCGCGGGCTGGATCACCGAGCGCTTCCGCTGCCCGCTGCAGATGTCGCAGGTCGAATACCTGCAGTCGGTCTATCACCAGAATCGCGGCACCGAGGAGCGCCGCAACGCACAGCGGCTGTTCTTCCGCCGCCACGGCATGGACGAATCGCTGACCGAAAAACTGCTCGGTCGCGGCCAGGACTATCTGAAGCGGGTGTCGGTGTTGCCGCCGTCCTATTACCGTGTCTCGCACGGCGACGACGTCGTGATCGGCACGCGCCGCTTCAAGGTGATCACCGGCGGCGGCCACGCGCTCGACCAGGTGATGCTGTATTGCGCGGACGACAAGCTGTTCCTGTCCGCCGACCAGGTGCTGAGCAAGATTTCGCCCAATGTCAGCGTGTGGGCGGTCGAGCCCGAGCAGAACTCGCTCGGCGAATATCTCGCCTCGCTCGCGAGCCTCACCACGACGCTGCCCTATGACGTGCTGGTGCTGCCTGGCCACGGCGTGCCGTTCTACGGCCTCAAGACCCGAATCAAGCAGCTCGCCGACCACCACGAGGAGCGCTGCCGGCTGATCGCCGAAGCCGCGCGCGACGTGCCGCAGACCTCGGCCCAGCTCGTGCCGGTGGTGTTCCACAAGCACGTGCTCGATCCCCACCAGATGGGCTTTGCCGCCGGCGAATTGATCGCCCATGTCAACTACATGCTGGTGGAGGGACGCCTGACCTCGGAGCTCGTCGACGGCGTGCTGCGGTTCAGGACCACCTGAACGCCCGGCCCATTTCCTTTGGGCTCATTGATGCCGATCAAGCCTGGGGCCGGTTCCGGAGGATAGGCTACGTTCGGTTTGACGGAGGTTTCCGGCTCGACATCGGAGTTGGAAAGGCTCTAGAAAGGTCCACGCCGACGCCCGCGGGAATGCTCAAGACGGCCCCCGAGGCGACATCCGAGGCTCCAGCCGGTTCCAGGTCTAAGCAATGGATTACAATCAGTATTTCAGCTCCGCCCTCGAGCGCCTCCACGCCGAGCGGCGCTATCGCGTGTTCGCCGACCTGGAGCGGACCGCCGGCCGCTTCCCGCACGCCGTCTGGCACTCGCCGAAGGGCAAGCGCGACGTCGTGATCTGGTGCTCCAACGACTATCTCGGCATGGGCCAGCACCCCAAGGTGATCGGCGCCATGGTCGAGACGGCGACCCGGGTCGGTACCGGCGCGGGGGGAACGCGCAACATCGCCGGCACCCATCATCCGCTGGTGCAACTCGAGGCCGAGCTCGCCGACCTCCACGGCAAGGAAGCCGCTCTTCTCTTCACCTCGGGCTACGTCTCCAACCAGACCGGCATCGCGACCATCGCGAAGCTCATCCCGAACTGCCTGATCCTGTCGGACGAGCTCAACCACAATTCCATGATCGAGGGCATCCGGCAGTCCGGCTGCGAGCGGATCGTGTTCCGCCACAACGACGTGGCGCATCTGGAGGAGCTTCTGAAGGCTGCCGGCCCCAACCGGCCGAAGCTGATCGCCTGCGAGAGCCTCTATTCGATGGACGGCGACGTGGCGCCGCTCGCCAGGATTTGCGACCTCGCCGAAAAATACGGTGCGATGACCTATGTCGACGAAGTCCATGCGGTCGGCATGTACGGCCCGCGCGGCGGCGGCATCGCCGAGCGTGACGGCGTCATGCATCGCATCGACATTCTCGAGGGCACGCTGGCGAAGGCCTTCGGCTGCCTCGGCGGCTACATCGCGGCCAGCGGCCAGATCATCGACGCCGTGCGCTCCTATGCGCCCGGCTTCATCTTCACCACCGCGCTGCCGCCGGCGATCTGCTCGGCGGCGACCGCCGCGATCAAGCACCTGAAGACCTCGAACTGGGAACGCGAGCGCCACCAGGACCGCGCCGCCCGCGTCAAGGCGATCCTCAACGCCGCGGGACTGCCGGTGATGTCGAGCGACACCCACATCGTGCCGCTGTTCATCGGCGATGCCGAGAAGTGCAAGCAGGCCTCCGACATGCTGCTCGAGGAGTTCGGCATCTACATCCAGCCGATCAACTATCCGACCGTGCCCAAAGGCACCGAGCGGCTGCGCATCACGCCCTCGCCCTATCATGACGACGGCCTGATCGATCAGCTCGCCGAAGCGTTGCTGCAGGTCTGGGACCGGCTCGGCCTGCCGCTGCGCCAGAAGTCGCTGGCGGCGGAGTAACGCGGCCTCGTTTTCGCCCTCCCCTGGAGGGCAAGCTTCGCCCCGTGGCTTAACGACGATCCCGGATCGGAACCTTCCGGGCCATTTCGCTGTCGCCTCCCGCAGCCCGACGCGCTAAATTTGCGTTCGAAAATGAGACCGGCGCGGAAATGCCCGCGGCCCAAGGGAGAGCCCGTCAGCCCATGCTGCATGACTGGGGCGTGATCGCAGCCGCCTTCGGCTATATCGGCTTCCTGTTCCTGGTGGCGAGCCATGGCGACCGCCGTTCGCCGGCCGAGGCGGGCCGCGCCTCCGGCCTGATCTATCCGCTGTCGCTCTCGATCTACTGCACGTCCTGGACCTTCTTCGGCTCGGTCGGCTTCGCCACCCGCACCGCCACCGACTTTCTCGCCATCTACATCGGCCCGGTCCTGATGATCGGGCTCGGCACCGGCGTGCTGCGCCGGGTGATCCAGCTTGCGAAGGCCCAGAACATCACCTCGATCGCCGACTTCATCGGCGCCCGCTACGGCAAGAGCCAGGCGGTGGCGGCGACGGTTGCGTTCATCGCGATCATCGGCTCGGTGCCCTACATCGCGCTCCAGCTCAAGGCGGTCGCCTCCTCGCTCGAGACCATCCTGAGCGAGGATCAGGCCTTCTCCCACATCCCGATCCTCGGTGACATGGCGCTGATGGTAACGCTAGCGATGGCCGCCTTCGCGGTGCTGTTTGGCACGCGGCAGACCGACGCCACCGAGCACCAGCACGGCCTGATGCTCGCGGTTGCCACTGAATCGATCATCAAGCTGGTGGCCTTCCTCGCCGCGGGCGCCTTCGTCACCTTCTGGATGTTCTCGCCGCACGAACTGGTCGAGCGCGCCATGAAGACGCCGGAAGCGGTGCGCGCCATCAACTACACGCCCGCGATCGGCAACTTCCTGACCATGACGCTGCTGTCGTTCTGCGCGATCATGCTGCTGCCGCGCCAGTTCCACGTCAGCGTGGTGGAGAATTCGTCCGACGCCGAGGTCGGCCGGGCGCGCTGGCTGTTTCCGCTCTACCTCGTCGCGATCAACCTGTTCGTGATCCCGATCGCGCTCGCGGGCCTCATCACCTTCCCGTTCGGCGCGGTCGATCCCGACATGTACGTGCTGGCGCTGCCGATGGAGGGCGGTGCCCAACTGCTCAGCGTCGCCATCTTCGTGGGCGGCCTGTCCGCGGCGACCGCGATGGTGATCGTGGAATGCGTTGCACTCTCCATCATGGTCTCCAACGACATCGTGGTGCCGCTGGTGCTGAAGCGCCGCCCCGAGGGGCGCACCGGCGGCAAGGACTTCGGCGACTTCCTCCTGCGCTCGCGGCGGTTCGCGATCTTCGCCATCATGGTGATGGCGTATTTCTACTATCGCGCGCTCGGCAACGCCCAGCTCGCGGCGATCGGCCTGTTGTCGTTCGCCGCGATCGCCCAGCTCGCGCCGTCGTTCTTCGGCGGCCTGTTGTGGCGGCGCGCCACCGCGCGCGGCGCCATCGGCGGCATGCTGGTCGGCTTCGCGGTATGGGCCTACACGCTGTTCCTGCCGAGCTTCCTGGACTCCTCGACGTCGGGCATTCTCCTGCTGCAGCACGGGCCGTTCGGCATCGAGGCGCTGAGGCCGCAGGCCCTGTTCGGCGCCGACCTGCCGCCGCTGCTGCACGGCGTCGCCTGGTCGCTGGCGCTGAACATCCTCACCTACGTCGCGCTGTCGCTGGCGCGGCAGCCGAGCTCGATCGAGCTCGTGCAGGCCGATCTGTTCGTGCCCAACACCCTCGCCCCGAGCGCGCCGAGCTTCCGCCGCTGGCGCTCCACCGTCACGGTGCAGGACATCCAGAGCACGGTGGCGCAATATCTCGGGCCCGACCGTGCCAGGCACTCCTTCGAAGCCTTCATGACGCGGCGCAATGTGCGGCTCGACCCGGCGGCGCCGGCGGATTTCGAGCTGCTGCAGCATGCCGAACATCTGATCGCCTCGTCGATCGGCGCGGCATCCTCACGCCTCGTGATGTCGCTCCTGCTGCGCAAACGGACGGTTTCGGCGAGGGCGGCGCTGAAACTGCTCGACGACTCCCACGCAGCGCAGCACTTCAACCGCGAGATCCTGCAGAACGCGCTCAATCACGTGCGCCAGGGCATCGCGGTGTTCGACGCCGAGCTGCAGCTGATCTGCTCCAACCGGCAGTTCGGCGACATCCTGGGCGTGCCGCTTCACCTGGTCCAGTTCGGCACGCCGTTGCGCGAGATCCTCGAGTTCATGGGCACCAGCGGCGAGACAGACGCAGCCGGGCAAGGCTCCGAATTCGACGCAGTGCTGGAGCGGCGGCTCGCCGCCTACACGACCGAGAGCGAGCCCTATCTGGAGCGCCTGCCCGACCGGCACATGGTGATCGAGGTACTCACCAACCGCATGCCCGGCGGGGGCTTCGTCATCACCTTCACCGACGTCACGCCGACCTTCGAGGCCGCGGAGGCGCTGGAGCGCGCCAACGCGACGCTGGAAAAACGCGTCCGCGACCGCACCGAGGAGCTGACCCGGCTGAACTCCGAACTCGCGCTCGCCAAGAGCACGGCGGAGGACGCCAGCATCAGCAAGACCCGGTTCCTCGCCGCCGCCAGCCACGACATCCTGCAGCCGCTCAACGCGGCGCGGCTCTACGTCACGAGCCTCGTCGAGCGCAGGACCGGCGGCGAGGAGAACAGGCTGGTCGAGAACATCGACGAATCGCTGCAGGCGATCGAGGAGATCCTCGGCGCGCTCCTGGACATTTCGCGGCTGGATGCGGGCGCAATGACCACCTCGATCTCGAGCTTCAAGATGGGCGACCTGATGCGGTCGCTGGAGATCGAGTTCGCCCCGATCGCGCGCGCCAAGGGATTGAATCTCACCTTCGTGCCCTGCTCGCTGCCGGTGCAGTCGGACCGCCTGCTGCTGCGCCGCCTGCTGCAGAACCTGATCTCCAACGCGATCAAATATACCCCGCGCGGGCGTGTGCTGGTGGGTTGCCGCCGTCGCGGCCAGTCCCTGCAAATCTGCGTCTACGACACCGGCGTCGGCATTCCCGCGGTCAAGCGCGGCGAGATATTCAAGGAATTCCACCGCCTCGAGCAGGGCGCGCGGATCGCGCGCGGCCTCGGGCTCGGCCTGTCGATCGTCGAGCGGCTGGCGCGCGTGCTCGATCACGGCATCGCCATCGACGCCAATGGGAGCGGTGGATCGGTGTTCTCGGTGACGGTGCCGACCGCCAAGGCGGTCACCCACACCGCGGCGGTGACCAGCGCGACGCCGCTGTCGCGGACGCCGATCTCGGGCGCCCTCATCGTCTGCATCGAGAACGACGCGGCGATCCTCGACGGCATGCGCACGCTGCTCAGCGCATGGGACGCCGAGGTCATCGCGGTCGCGGATCCCGAAACGGCGATACCCGCGATCGAGGCCGCCGGCCGGCCCGTGACCGGCCTGCTGGTCGACTATCACCTCGACCGCGGCAACGGCATTGCCGCCATCCGCGAGATCCGCCGCCGCTTCGGCGAGGCCATCCCCGCGATCCTGATCACGGCCGACCGCAGCCCCCAGGTCCAGGTCGCGGCGCGGGAGGAGAAGATCGCGGTGCTGAACAAGCCGGTGAAGCCGGCCTCGCTGCGCGCCCTGCTCGGGCAATGGCGCACCCAGCAGATGGTGGCGGCGGAATAGGCTCTCGCGGCCGCCCTGCAAGATTTCGAGAACGACCCCATGCAAAGGCGCAGGCGAGCGCCGGCAACGCCGCCCGCTGCGCCCGGTCAACCCGTCGGCGTGCCCTGCCGCCACTGGCTGCCGGCAATCTTGGCCGCGGCGATCACGGCTTGCGTCCGGCTCTCGACCCCGAGCTTCTGCAGGATGGCCGAGACGTGGGCCTTGATCGTCGCCTCGGAGACCCCGAGCTCATAGGCGATCTGCTTGTTCAGCAGTCCCTCCGACAGCATCATCAGGACCCGCACCTGCTGCGGCGTCAACGTCACCAGACGGTCGCGCAGGCGCGTCATGTCCGGATCGGCCGCCGACGACAGGTCGGCATCCGCCGGCACCCAGACATCGCCGTCCATCACCTTCGGGATGGCGTCGCGCAGCGTATCGACCCCGAACCGCTTGGGAATGAAGCCCGACGCGCCGAAATCGAGCGAGCGGCGAATCGTGGCGTTGTCGTCGCTCGCGGAGACGATCACCACCGGGATCGCGGGATATTGCGCGCGCAGATAGATCAGGCCGGAAAACCCGCTGATGCCCGGCATCGAGAGATCGAGCAGGATCAGGTCGACGTCCGAGTCCTGTTCCAACAGCTTGGTCAGGTCCTCGAAGGAGCCGGCCTCGTCGATCCTGGCCGAGCTCAGAACGCCGGCCACCGCCTGCCGCAGCGCGTCGCGGAACAGGGGATGATCGTCGGCAATGATGAGGTGGGTTGAAGGAGCGTTCATCGATCTCTTGCTGTGGCTGCGCGGGAGCTCGGATAGGCACGGCTAGCAGCGCAATTCTTCCCCGACCCGCGGTGGCATGCAAGCACACAATATCCCTTTGCAGCAAAGGGGTTAATCCGTCGCAGTGAGATCGCGACGGCCTCCCGGCCGATTGCGAGGCGGCATCGGATACCTGCGGCACCGGTGCGCAAAGCCAAAAGTCGTATTGGGATCGGTTTCACGGCGATGTTACTTTAGGGTGAAGACTCAAGGTATCCGGCAGCAATCCGGGCGCCTGAGTTGGCGCAAAGCTATTTGGGAGCGAGACGATGACAATGGCTGCAACTGCAGGCGGCAACGTACGCAGAAGGGGTATGACGGCGGAAGAGCGAAAGGTGATTTTCGCATCTTCGCTCGGCACCGTGTTCGAGTGGTACGATTTCTACATCTACGGCACGCTGGGCGCGTTCCTCGCAAAATACTTCTTCTCCAACGTGCCCGCGAACGTTGGCTTCATCTTCGCGCTGCTGGCATTCGCCGCCGGCTTTGCGGTCCGGCCCTTCGGCGCGCTGATCTTCGGCCGTCTCGGCGACATGATCGGCCGCAAGTACACGTTCCTGATCACCATGACCCTGATGGGCATCGGCACCTTCTTCATCGGCCTGATCCCGGGTTACGCGACCTGGGGCATCGCCGCGCC
Source organism: Bradyrhizobium sp. (assembly GCF_028868675.1). GTDB lineage: Bacteria > Pseudomonadota > Alphaproteobacteria > Rhizobiales > Xanthobacteraceae > Bradyrhizobium. Next base: position 16,446 of record NZ_JAGWUA010000004.1, on the reverse strand, counting down.
GATCGTGCTGATCGGATTGCGTCTGGTGCAGGGCCTCGCGCTGGGCGGCGAGTACGGCGGCGCGGCAACCTACGTCGCTGAACATGCGCCGCAGGACAAGCGCGGCTACTACACGTCGTGGATTCAGACGACCGCCACGCTCGGCCTGTTCATGGCGCTGCTGCTCATTCTCGCCATCCGCACGGCGATGGGCGAAGATGCCTTCGGCGAGTGGGGCTGGCGCATCCCGTTCCTGGCGTCCGGACTCCTCCTGCTGATCTCGATCTGGATCCGCTTGAGCTTGAACGAGTCGCCGATCTTCCAGCGCATGAAGGAAGAAGGAAAGACCTCGAAGCGGCCGCTGACCGAGTCCTTCGCGGAATGGTCGAATGCCAAGATCGCGATCTTCGCGCTGCTCGGCGCGACCGCTGGCGAAGCCGTGGTGTGGTACGGCGGACAGTTCTATGCGCTGTTCTTCCTGACGCAGACCCTAAAGGTGCCTGGCGTGACCGCTCAGATCCTGATCGTGATCGCGCTGGCGCTCGGCACGCCCTTCTTCATCATCTTCGGCGCGCTGTCCGACAAGATCGGCCGAAAACCGATTATCCTGGCTGGCTTCCTGCTCGCGGCGGCGACCTACTTCCCCATCTTCAAGGGGATTACCCACTTCGCCAACCCGAAGCTCGAAGCCGCGCTGGCATCGTCGCCGGTGACCGTGATTGCCGACCCGGGCGAATGCTCGTTCCAGTTCAAGGCGACCGGAACCGAGAAATTCACCACCGGCTGCGACATCGCGAAGTCGGCCCTGGTCAACCTGTCCGTGAACTATGCCAACCAGGAGGCGCCGAAGGGAACGCCTGCGCAGGTGAAGATCGGCGATACGACGCTGACCGCAACTGCGGCGGACTTCGCCAAAGCGCTGCCCGCGGCGGTCAAGGGCCACGGCTATCCGGCAAGTGCCGACCCCAACGACATCAACTATGTAATGACGACGGTGCTGCTCTGGATCCTGGTGGTCTACGTGACGCTGGTCTACGCCCCGATCGCGGCGTGGCTGGTTGAACTGTTCCCGAGCCGCATCCGCTACAGCAGTATGTCGCTGCCCTACCACATCGGCAACGGCTGGTTCGGCGGCTTCCTGCCCGCGACGGTGTTCGCGATCGTAGCGGCGACCGGAAACATCTACTCGGGCCTCTGGTACCCGGTCGGTGTCGCCATTATGAGCCTCATCATCGGCCTCCTGTTCCTGCCGGAAACCAAGGACGTCGACATCACCAAGACCTGACGGGGCTCTGGCTCCACACAACATGCGGCCGCAGGGCTTCCCTGCGGCCGCATCTTTTTGCGCCGCCTTCGAACCGCGCTCAGATCAGCACGCGGATACGGCATCGGGAACGACCGGGGTTCATCCGCCCTTTTTCATCATGCATCGTTCACGAAGGCGATCCCCTTCATTCCGTCATCGGCCCTCGCCGATGAATTGCAGCACGACCTCGCGCCGGTGCGGGCGGCTGCGGTGCTCGACCAGGTAGAGCGCCTGCCACGTCCCGAGCGCGAGCGCGCCCTTCAGGACCGGCACCTGCAGCGAGGTCCCCGTCAGCATGGTCTTGATGTGCGCCGGCATGTCGTCCGGCCCCTCGGTGTCGTGGGTCCAGCCGGCGTCTTCCGGGGCGAGCCGCGACAGCGCGGTGGCGAGATCGTCGAGCACCGACGGGTCGGCATTCTCCTGGATCGTCAGCGACGCCGACGTGTGCCGGACAAACAGCGTCAGCGCCCCCTCCTTCGCCCCGGCGTCGCGCAGAAACGTCGCCGCCTCGGCCGTGAGATCGACGAAGCCGCGGCCCGGCGTCTGCACCGTCAGCAACGCCGTAGTAATCGTGGACGGCTGCACGGCGGAAGGGGCGGAGCGCGAAACGGATTTCGCCTGTGTCATGAATGCTCCGCGGCCGATCAAATCCTGCCCGACACGTCCTTCTGGACGCGGTTGGCCATCTCGATCAACCGCCGCCAGGCCCGTTCCAGGAACGACATCACGCGATCGACGTCCTGGTCGCTCGGCAGCGGGATCTCGAACTTGCGCTCGCCTTCCGCGGCCTTGGGCTCCGGCGGCTTCAGCGAGTCCGACTTCGGCATCGCGTCATCGATCTTGCCGGAAACCCTGGGTCCGGCCGCCAGCTCCGCCTTCAACTTCTCGACCTCGGCCTGCAGCCTGCCGATCTCGGCATCGAGCGCGGAGCGCTCGTCGGGCACGGCGTAGCAGGCCCAGCCGGCGCCATTCTTGCTGCAGGTGGACACGGTGCCGGTGCGCGTATCCAGCCGGAGCACGCCTTCCGGCGTTGGAGTCATGGTGTAGCGGCCATTTTCGCCGTCAGGCGCCGATTGCGCCGCGACAAGGCCTCCGCATAGCGCAAGGGCCACGACCGCGACCGCAGTCGCGAACAATGATATTGTGGATGACGTCGCCCGTCGCATCGAGCTGCTCCGTCGAAGAGTTCATCGGGTTGACGTCATCCTACACCGGCGTGCGAAGGGGTGCACCGCTCGGCAGGCGCGCGTGGAGGCGAAAAACGCGGGCCACGGAGGATGATTGCGAACCTCCCGATCGCACGCCGACCCGGATCGGGCGCGCACGGCATCGTGCGGCGGTCGTACAAGCTGCTGCGGTGCGGCGTCGCTTCCTGCGCAACGGCAGCCGAAACAGAGGAAATTTCAAATAAATCAACATCATAGACAAGCCACACGCAATCTTGACTTGGCTAGATGCGGTCAGTATGGTCCGCGCGGCTTTTGAGGGTGGCGGGCGTAGTTTCCATTCAACCGCGCGTTTCGGGTCTTCGTTGCATGGCTCAGGGCACGAGACACGGCGAGAATGGAAATGGCGATAAATCGCCCGAGGAAGCTGCGCTTTCCGCAAGGCTCGGAAGTCTGAATCAGCGGTTGTCCGAATTTCGGGACCGCCGGACGAAGACGGAGCAACCAGCAGGTGAAGGTGGGGACGGAGCAGCCAGAGCCTCGGCGATGGCGCTGGGTTTCCGGCTTTCCTCCGAGTTGATCGCCGGGGTCGCTGTCGGGGCGGGGATTGGCTGGGGTTTCGACCGCTTGCTGTCGACGTCGCCTTTCGGATTCATCGTGTTCCTGCTGCTGGGCTTCGTGGCCGGCGTGGTGAACGTGGTGAGGTCGGCCGGCGCGGGTCAAGGCAGGCGCAGCGGTTCGTAGCCTCGCCAGTTGAGTTTTTCGTGCCGGCCTCACCGGTACGCGCCGGGTAAGGCCGGCAGATCGAGACCAGCCGGCTTGCCGGCAGACCGAAAGATGTCGCGCGGATGAAAATCGACCCGATTCACCAGTTCAACATCGAGCCCCTGTTCACGATCGGCCACATCGGCAATCACACGATCGCGTTCACGAATTCATCGCTCTATATGCTGGTGGCCGTCGCGGTGATCACGCTGCTGATGCTGACCAGCGGCAAGCAACTGGTTCCCGGGCGCCTGCAGTCGGTAGCCGAACTCTCCTACGAATTCGTCGCCAGCACCATCCGCAGCACCGCCGGCGCGGAGGGCATGAAGTTCTTCCCGCTGATCTTCTCGCTGTTCATGTTCATCTGCGTCTCGAATCTGGTGGGCATCATCCCCTACGCCTTCACGGTCTCGAGCCACATCATCGTCACCGCGGCGCTCGCGCTCCTGGTGTTCGTCACGGTGCTGATCTACGGCGTCGCCAAGAACGGCCTGAAGTTCTTCAAGCTGTTCGTGCCGTCGGGCGTTCCGGGCTACATCCTGCCGCTGGTCATGTTCATCGAGATCCTGTCGTTCTTCCTGCGGCCGGTCTCGCACAGCGTGCGTCTGTTCGCCAACATGCTGGCCGGCCACATCGCGCTGAAGGTGTTCGCGGGCTTCGTCGCCATGCTCGGCGTCTCGCTCGGCGCCGTCGGCTGGATCGGCGGCGTGATGCCGCTGGCGCTGACCGTCGCGCTGACCGCGCTCGAACTGCTGGTCGCCTTCCTGCAAGCCTACGTGTTTGCGATCCTGACCTGCATCTACCTCAACGACGCCATTCATCCGGGACACTGAGCGGTCCGGGGAATTTCCACCCACACCTGTCTTTCTTTCAAGGAGTCAAAAATGGATCCGGCAGCAGCAAAACTTATCGGCGCGGGCATCGCGTGCATCGGCATGGGCGGTGCGGGCGTCGGCGTGGGCGTCATCTTCGGCAACTACCTTGCCGCGGCGGTGCGCAATCCGTCAGCCGCCCAGGGCCAGTTCGGCAACCTGATCTTCGGCTTCGCCGTGACCGAGGCGCTCGGCATCTTCTCGCTGCTGATCGCGCTGCTTCTGCTGTTCGTTCCGCTCTGAGGACGCCTTCGTGCCGCCCGAAACCTCGGGCGGCGCGCATGACAGCAACAGGAGAACACCATGGCTGAGAGTCATGGCGGGGCAAAAGGCCAACCGGCCGGCGCCCACACCGAGGCCGACGGCGGCCACCACGGCGGCGGCTTTCCGCCGTTCGAAAGCAGCACCTTCGCCTCGCAGCTGGTGTCGCTGGCGATCGCTTTCGTCGCGCTCTACCTGATCGTGTCCCGGGTCGCGCTGCCGCGTGTCGGCGGCGTGATCGAGGCGCGCCAGAACAAGATCGAGGGCGACCTGGCCGAAGCGCAGAAGCTGAAGGACCAGTCGGATGCGGCGCTGAAGGCCTATGAAGGCGAGCTCGCTGCGGCGCGCTCGCGGGCACAGGCGATCAGCAACGAGACCCGCGACAAGCTGAACGCACAGGCCGAAGCCGAGCGCAAGGCGCTGGAAGACCAACTGACGGCCAAGCTCGCCGCGGCGGAGAAGACCATCGCCACGACGCGCACGACCGCCATGAGCAACGTCCGCGGCATCGCGGCCGACGCGGCCAGCACGATCGTGCAGCGGCTGACCGGGGTCGTCCCCGACGCCAAGTCGGTCGACGCCGCGGTCGATGCGTCCTTGAAGGGTTAGTCGAGATGTTCACCGAGCCGGAATTCTGGGTCGCCGTCGCCTTCGTCATCCTGATGGGGGTGTTCGCCTATATCGGCGTGCACAAGACCGTGCTGACGGCGCTCGATCATCGCGCCGCACGCATCAAGGCCGAGCTCGACGACGCCTTGCGCCTCAAGGAGGAGGCGGCCAAGGTGCTCGCTGGCTACAAGGCCCGCAGCGCCACGGCCGAACGCGAGGCCCAGGAGATCGTCGCCGGTGCCAAGGCCGAGGCCGAACGCATCGCTGCCGAGGCCCGGACCAAGATGGAGGACTTCGTCGCCCGTCGCACCAAGACCGCGGAGAGCAAGATCGCGCTCGCCGAGGCCCAGGCGCTCGCCGACGTCCGCGCAGCGGCCGCGGAAGCCGCAGTGCAGGCTGCATCCCGCATCCTGTCGCAGTCGGTCAAGGGCCAGGTCTCCGACGAGCTGCTCGCCAAGGGCATCGCCGAGGTTCGGCAGAAGCTGAACTGACGAGACCGCCGCAAGAACAGATCAGCCGGCGCGAAAGCGCCGGCTTCTTTATTTGGATCACCGGAAGTGGAATCCGCCGGTCGGTGTCCCGGACGCAGTGCAGCGTGCAACGCTGCCCCTCAGAGCCGGGGCACAGTCAATCATTTCTTCCTTTTCGGGTGCACCTTCGGTCCGGCCGACAGCGCCTGCGGATCGAAGCCGACATAGAAGATGTAATTGTCCGCGACCGCGGCCGAGGGCACCGGATAGACGATGTCCTCCGCGACGAAGGTGAAGGGGACGCTGCCGTCCTCGGACATTTCGACGGTGGTGCGATAGGCCTTCGACGCGATCACCTTCTCGCCGATGCCGCCCAGCACCACGGCGACGCGCAACGGGATTTCAACCGATGACGGGGCCCCGGCGGGTCCGGCGACGACACGGCCCTGGATGCCGACACGCGCCGTGATCTCGCCGCCATTGCGAGCGCACTCACGCGCCATCTTGGTGATGGAGGCCTGGTAGCGCACGTCGTTGCCGACCGCCTGCTTGCCGGCGGCCGCGACCGCATAGGTCGACGCGCCGGCACGGATGGTGACCTGCGGACAGTCGATTTCCGCCTCTGCCGGCTGCCCCGGAGCCGGCGTCGTGGTCTGCGCGGGCTGATCCGACTTGCCGCCGAACAAGCTCTTGAACCGATCGGTCAGCGACTGCGCCGCCGCGGGCGATGCTGCGGCCGCCAGGCCGACTGCGAGCGCGAACGCGATCCCCGCACCTCGTCGTCCGACCGACGACTTTCGAAGCTCCTTCATCAGCAAGGCTTCGTACTCCATGAGAATGCCCGGTGGTTCTCCGGTCCGGCCGCGTTATATCGCCAAAATCGGCGAACCCAAGGCATAACGGCGGCCCCTGCCGCAGACTTTGGCCGCAGAAACGACCTTCGCGACGACCGCATCAGCCGCGGAAATCCTCGTGCAGCAGACCGAACAGCACGTGGTCCTGCCAGACCCCGTTGATGCAAAGGTAGCGGCGCGCCAGGCCTTCGCGGGAGAAGCCGCACTTCTCCAGCACCCGGATCGACGGCGCATTGGTCGGGATGCAGGCGGCCTCCACGCGGTGCAGGTTGAGCTCGCCGAACAGCGTCGGCAGCAGCACCCGCAGCGCCGCGGTCATATAGCCGCGATGGGCGTAGGGCTGCCCGACCCAGTAGCCGATGGTGCCGGCCTGGACGATGCCGCGCCGGACATTGGCGAGCGTGATGCCGCCGACCATGGCGCCGTCGAGTTCGCGGAACACCAGGAACGGATAGGAGCGGTCGGCCGCGATGTCCTCGGTGTAGCGGCGCAGGCGCCGGCGGAAGCCCGAGCGGGTGAGATCATCCGACGGCCAGATCGGCTCCCAGGGCGTCAGATAGTCGCGGCTGCTTTCGCGCAAATGCGCCCATTGCAGGAAATCCGACATCTGGGGCGCCCGCAGCAGCAGCCCGTTGCCGCGCGGGGCAAGGGCGGCGGGTCCACTGGAGGGCAAGCGAAAGAGGGCCATGTGATGCTTCCGGGGGCGCGGCCCGCCGGCACGTCTGCTAGTGCAGCCGTGCCTTGGCGCGCGCCCGGGTCAATCCTTCCGCAAAAGAGACCGCCGTGTCCAGACCCCTGCCGCTGCCCAGGGCCACCACGGCCGGCCGGCTGCGCGACAACAGCGCCCGGGCCGCGTTCCGGGTCGATTCGACGCTGACCGCGTCGATCCGGGCCACCAGTTCCTGCACGGTCTGCGGCCGCCCATAGGCCAGCACGTGGCGGGCGAGTTGCTCCGCGCGCGAGCTGCAGCTTTCCAGCGCCATCAAAAGGCCGGCCTTCATCTGCGCCTTCGCCCGCGCGATTTCGGCTTCCGTCAACGTCTCGACCGAATCGTTCATGACGTCGACGACCACTTCCATCATCTCCGGCGCGTCAGCGGGGTCGGTGCCGGTATAGAGGCCGAAAAAACCAGTGTCGGTGTAGGGCGCGTGGAAGCTGTAGATCGAGTAGCAGAGACCGCGCTTCTCCCGCACCTCCTGGAACAGCCGCGAGGACATCCCGCCGCCGATGATGTTGGTGAACACTTGAAGCGAGAACAGGGACAGGTCGGTCTGCGGCACGCCCTCCAGCGCCAGCGTCAGATGCGCCTGCTCGAGTTCGCGGTGCACCACCTTCGCGCCGCCCTTGCCGAACTGCGCGGACTGCGGCTTCGGCCCCGGCGCAGCCTCGAAGCCCGCGAACCGCTTCTCGACCTCGGCTACGACCTGGCCGTGATCGACCGCGCCGGCCGCGGCCACCACCATGTCGGGCCCGCGATAATGCGTCGACAGATAGCCGCGCAGCATGTCGCGGTTGAAGCTGCGCAGCGTCTTCGCGGTGCCGAGCAGCGAGCGGCCCATCGGCTGATCCGGGTAGCAGAGCTCGTTGAGGTGTTCGAACACGACGTCGTCGGGCGTGTCCTGGGCTGCGCCGATCTCCTGCACGATGACGTTCTTCTCGCGCTCGAGCTCGTCCGGCTCGAAGGCGGGATTGGCGAGGATGTCGGAGAGCACGTCGAGCGCGAGCGGCACGTCGGCCTTCATCACCCGCGCGTAATAGGACGTCGTCTCGGTCGAGGTACCGGCATTGAGGTCGCCGCCGACGGCCTCGATCTCCTCGACGATCTCGCGCGAGGAGCGGCGCGTCGTGCCCTTGAAGGCCATGTGCTCGAGCAGATGCGAGATGCCGTGCTCGTTCGGCCTCTCGTCGCGGCCGCCGACGCCCGCCCAGACGCCGAGCGCAGCGGTCTCGACATGGGACATGTTGTCGGTGACGACGGTGAGGCCGGAGGCAAGCTTGGATATCTCGACGCTCATCCGGCAACTCCCTGCTTTGTCGCCCGGCTGACCGACAACACGAACCGCTCCACCTCGGCCTGATCGTTCTTCACCACCCTCATGTGTTCGGATTTGGTCATCAAGCCGTCGAGCCAGGCAGGAAGTTGCGGCCGCATGCCGCAGGCGGCCTCGACCGCGTCCGGAAATTTCGCCGGATGCGCGGTGGACAGCACGATGTTGGGCACGCTCGTGTCGGTCGTGTCGCGATCGGCTACCGCCAGCGCCACCGCGGTGTGGGGATCGACGAGCTCGCCGGCCTCGCGCCAGGCGGCACGGATCGCGGCCGAGGTCTCCGTCTCGTCCGCGCGCCCCGCGTCGAACTCCTCGCGGATCGCAGCCAAGAGGCGATCCGGCAGCACGAAGCGGCCCGACTGCTTCAGCGAGTCCATCAGCCGTCGGACTCCGGTCGCGTCGCGCGCGCCGGCCTCGAACAGCAGCCGCTCGAAATTCGAGGAGATCTGGATGTCCATCGAAGGCGACGCGGTGGCGTGCACCTCGCGCACCTCGTAGATGCCGGTCTTGAGCGTACGCGCCAGGATGTCGTTGACGTTGGCGGCGATGCGCAAGGTCCGCACCGGCAGGCCCATGCGCTTGGCGACATAGCCCGCGAAGATGTCGCCGAAATTGCCGGTCGGCACGGTGAAGTCGACCTGCCGCGCCGGCGCGCCGAGCGCGACCGCCGAGGTGAAGTAATAGACCACCTGCGCGACGATGCGGGCCCAGTTGATGGAGTTGACGCCGGACAGCGCGGTCGCATCGCGGAAGCGGTGATGGTTGAACATTCCCTTCACGATGGCCTGGCAATCGTCGAAGGTACCCTCGATGGCGAGCGCATGCACGTTGGCCGCGCCGGTCGTGGTCATCATCCGCCGCTGCACGTCGGAGATGCGCCCGTGCGGAAACAGCACGATCAGATCGACATTCTCGAGACTGGCAAAGGCCTCCACCGCGGCGCCGCCGGTGTCGCCGGAGGTCGCGACCACGATGGTGATGCGCTGCCCGCGGCTCGCCAGCACGTGGTCCATCAGCCGCGAGATCAGCTGCATCGCCACGTCCTTGAACGCGAGCGTCGGGCCGTGGAACAGCTCGAGCACGAACTGGTGCGGCGACATCTGGCGCAGCGGCACCACGGCCGGATGGCGGAACGTGGCATAGGCCTCGTTCGCCATGCGGCCGAGCTCGGCGTCCGAAATCTCGCCGCCCGTGAAGGGGCGGATCACATCGACCGCGACCTCCCAGTAGGGACGGCCGAAAAAGCCGGCGATAGTCTCGGCCGAAAGCTGCGGCCATACGACCGGCACGTAGAGGCCGCCGTCGCGGGCAAGCCCGGCCAGCATCACGTCGCAAAAGCCAAGCTCGGGGGCTTCGCCCCGGGTTGAAATATACCGCGTCAATCCGCCCTCCAAAGGCCGGCTACAAGCCTAAGCCTTTGATTTATATAAGTTCCTAGTTTGCAACAACAGGCTGCGGGCGGCACCATAAAGCGTTTTGCGGCATCGGGAAACCGTCCCCGTCGCACCCGGCGTGACGCAAAAAAGGGCTGCGGGAGTGTCCGCAGCCCTCTCTTGGAAGGGTCTGTCGTTGATCTGTGCAGACCTTCATTATCTCCTTGGGGGCTCGATCGCGGCGAAACCCTTGCTTGGTCGCCGTGAGCTTTGGTCGTCCGTCATCTGATCGTCAAGGGCAAAAACGGCAAGCGGCGCCGAATGTTCCGGTTTTTCCCGGTCCGTCTCAGGGACGATGCGGACGTGCCCCGCGGCCGCCGGCGGCCTGTTGGCGCCGTCAGCCCATCCCGATCGACACGGCGATCCGGATCAGGTCGGAATGGTTCTTCGCGCCGAGCTTCTGCTTGAGCAGCGACGTGGTGTTGGCGACGGTCTTGTAGGAAATGCCGAGCGCTTCGGCGACCTCGACGATCTTGTTGCCGCGCCCCAGCAGGCGAAGAATTTCGAGCTCGCGCGGCGTCATCTGCGATGCCGGATTCGCCTTGATTGCGGCACCCGAGAACGTCACGGCCTCGGCCAGCTGCGGCGAGATGAAGTTGTCGCCGGCCGCGACCTTGCGGACAGCCTTCAGCAGAATTCGCGGGTCATCGCCCTTGGACACATAGCCCTGCGCCCCCAACTCGACCGCCCGCACCACGAAGGCCGGGTCGTCGTTCATGCTGAACATGATGATCTTGGCGTCGGGATCGTCCTTGCGGATGCGACGCATCAACTCGAAGCCGGAGACATCGGGCAGGCTGATGTCGATGACGGTCACGTCCGGACGCCTGCTGATGAAGGCACGGTGCCCGGATCTGGCGTCGCTCGCCTCGTCGATCCGGATCGAATGATCCGCCGCAAACAGGGTTCTGCAACCGGAGAGGACCACGGGATGGTCGTCGACGATCAGTACCCTGGTCGCCGGTTTAGGCGTATCTTGCATTGCTGGCTCTTTCTACCGAACAGATAACCCGGCGGGAAAAGATGCACGGGCGGAATTGCGCCGATACTCGCTAGAATTGACCTAATGTGGAAGCGACTTTCCTTCAGAGCGCAACTGTTTTTCCCGCTCGGCGCGATGTTCCTGGCCGCGCTGATCATGGGTATCGCGCTCCTGCAGATGTTCGCGACCGATCAGTTGATCGACGAGCATCAGCCGGCGCGGCGGGCAGCCCCGGCGGTTGCCCAGGCACTGAACGATGCGCTCGCCTCGTCGGAGAATCCGCGCAGGATTTTGCAGGCGTTCGTACAGTCGCTCGATCAGTCCGCCGCCATTCAATTCCGCTCGGCAGAACCAGTTCCGCTACGACCTTCGACGGCCTCCGCCCTCCGGCAGAATCCACATGGCGTGCCGAAATGGTTCGTCGACCTTCTCGCGGTACCCGACGTCGAGACCGCATTTCCGGTGACGATCGACGGCGAGCACGTCGGCGATATCGTTCTCCCGCCTGACCTGTCGGCCGACCTCTTCGAAAAATGGATCGGCTTTCTCGCGTTCGGCGGCCTCGTCCTGGTGCTGGCGGTGCTGACCGGAGTCATTGTCTACGCCATCGCGGGATCGGCGCTGCGTCCCCTGCGAAATCTCGGCGAAGGCTTCACACGGATGCGAGGCGGGGATTACGCACAGATGATCCCGATCGAGGGACCGCCGGAGATCCGGCAGAGCTGCGCGGAGGCCAATGCGCTGGCCCGCACGCTCGATCGCATGAGCCAGGACAATCGCGACCTGTTGCGCCGGCTGGTGTCGTTGCAGGACAACGAGCGCCAGGCCCTCGCACGCGAGTTGCACGATGAGCTCGGGCCGGTCCTGTTCGGCAAACGCGATCAGATCGGGACGAGCCGTCATCGCGTTCAGGTCATCGCTCGAGCATGACCGCTTCGGAAAAGCGCGTACCTTTCCGGATCATGTTAGCAGGTGCAGCAATCGCCCGGATTTTGCCGACCCGGCGTACACCGCGTTTGGAAGATCTTGCCGTCCGCATTGAAGCCGAAGATCGCACGGATGCGCAGGGATCCCGCGATCGAATATTCGAGCTCGACGCCGTGCGGGGCCGGGCTGAGCTCCTCGAGGCCGAAGCCCGCCGAGGAGAAGCCGCCGAGCCGCGGCCCCCAATAGTCCGCAAGCCCGCTGCGGCCGCGATACAGGCGCGTGCCGTCGCACTCGCATTCGAGCTCGGCGTCGTCGGCGTAGAGGTCCAGCAGCGACTGCAGGTCGCCCTTGCGACAGGCGTCCAGCCAGTCGACGACAATCCCCATGGAATCGAAATCGCTCACGCAGGAATTCCGGCTCGGTCACTGAAAATTCGACGACGGCTTATGATCTAACGCGTGAACGGAGGCTGAATGATAGCCCCGGACAATCCCGGTGGTCAGGAACCAACCTGCCGCGGAGGTCCGCGCTGCCGTCCCCTCACCCAGACCCCGAACGCGATCAGCACGGCGCCCGCGAGCGCGAACCAGGTGATTGCATATTGCAGGTGGTCGTCCTTGAGATGGATGTCGAGCGACCCCGGCCGGGGGATGCCGTTCTCCGGCATCGGCTGCTCCAGATCGATATAGAACGGCGCGACCGCCCCCCAGCCGAGCGCGCTGGCAATGGCGAGGTGATCGCGCACGAACCAGAGCCGCCTGGCGCGGTTTTCCGCCGGCGTCAGGAGACCCGGTGCCTCCGGGAAGCGCAGATAGCCCGTCAGCGCCGCCGGCTGCCCGGTGACGAGCTTTGCCACCGCGCGATCCTGCACGGCGCGATCCTGCATCGTGTTCTCGACGAAGCCGGCATCGATCACCACCATCTCGCCGCTTGCGAGCCGCGCCGGCAGGAAGGCCCAGGTGCCCGGGCTCGCGGCATCCTTGCGGATCGCGGAGCCGGAGCTGTAGACCATCGCGTCCGGCAACGGCGCGTAGCTCGCGGTCAGCGTGACGCGGCGAAACTCGTCGCCGGCCTGATTGAGCGCGGGCCATTGCGCGGGCGGCGGCAAGGCGACGGGCGCGGCCGCCAGCCGCTCGGTCAGCGCCGCGATCAGCGCGTGCTTGGCGACGCGGCGCTGCAACTGCCAGATGCCGAGCGCGATGAAGAGCGCCGTCACGACGAGCGTGAACAGGGCGAAGCCGGCGATGCCGGGCCTGCGCGTCGCGGTCCCCTTCATTTCGCCCGATCGACCAGCCGGCCCGGCGCCGCCTTGTGGTGGAATTGCAGCGCGATCAGCAGCGACTTCATCGCACGCAGCGGCAGCAGCGTGGTGGCGAGGATCAGCGGCAGCCACAGCGCCGCATGCAGCCAGAACGGCGGCTGGTACTTGACCTCGACGATCAGCGCGCAAGCAACCACGATGGCGCCAGCCAGCATGATGACGAAGATCGCCGGCCCGTCGCCGGTGTCGATGAAGGCATAGTCGACGCCGCAACGGTCGCAGCGTGGCGCCAGGGTGAGAAAGCCCGCAAACAGCTTGCCCTGACCGCAGCGCGGGCATTTGCAGGCGAGCCCACGCATCGCGCTCTGGAACACGGTCGTCGGAGGATGGTCCGTCATTCGCTCTCCTGCCCCTCCCCTGATGCGAAAGGGGCGGCCCGTAAAGGCCGCCCCTTGTAGCACAATCGATCGTTCGTCAGTGCGCGGCGTGGGCCGCCACCTCGACGCCGCGGCCCCAGACATAGATGCAGAGGAACAGGAATAGCCAGACCACGTCGACGAAATGCCAGTACCAGGCGGCGAACTCGAAGCCGAGATGCTGCTTCGGGCTGAAATGGCCGGCATAGGCGCGCACCAGGCAGACGGTCAGGAACACGGTTCCGATCAGCACGTGGAAACCGTGGAAGCCGGTCGCCATGAAGAAGGTCGCGCCGTAGACGTTGCCGGAGAAGTGGAACGCCGCGTGGCCGTACTCATAGGCCTGCACGCAGGTGAAGGTCGCGCCCAGCAGGATGGTGAGGATCAGGCCGTATTTCAGGCCCTGCCGGTCGTTCTCGAGCAGCGCATGATGCGCCCAGGTCACCGTGGTGCCCGAGGTCAGCAGGATCAGCGTGTTGAGCAGCGGCAGGTGCCAGGGATCGAAGGTCTCGATGCCCTTCGGCGGCCAGGTGCCCGGCACGCTGCAGGCGCCGGCCTGCGTGCCGAGCCCGCAGCCGAACACCGCATCGCGGGTGGCATGGACGGCGTCGGCCGGGAACAGCGCCGAGTTGAAGAAGGCCCAGAACCAGGCGACGAAGAACATCACCTCGGAGGCGATGAACAGGATCATGCCGTAGCGATGATGGAGCTGCACGACACGGGTGTGGTCGCCCTTGTACTGGGCCTCGCGGATCACGTCGCCCCACCAGCTTGCCATGGTGTAGAGCACACCGATGACGCCGACGCCGAACACGATCGGCGCGCCCTTGAACATGTGATGCATCCAGGCGATCGCACCGACCGCCATGATGAAGGCCGACACCGCCCCGACGGCCGGCCACGGAGAGGGGTCGACCAGGTGGTAATCGTGTTGCTTGCCTTGCGCCGTAGCCATTGCGGTCGTTCTCCTTAAGCCCGTGCCCATCAGGCACTCATCCCCATGACGTCGATCTCCCGGGAGCGGTCCCGGCGATCAAAGATTGCCCTTGCGTTTGTCGTTCTCGCCCGCCGCGAGCGGCTTCACGGCCGGGTCGCGCAGCGGATAGAACGTGTAGGAAAGCGTGATCGTGCCGAGCCCGTCATTGTCGTGGTCGTCGACGATCGACGGATCGACGTAGAACACCACCGGCATCTCCCGCTTCTCTCCGGGCGCCATGGTCTGCTCGGTGAAGCAGAAGCAGTTGATCTTCTGGAAGTAGGACCCGACCGTCAGCGGCGCGACGTTGTAGGCCGCCTGCGCCGACGTGGTGCGCGCCGCCTGGTTGGTCACGGTGTAGTAGACCGTCACGACCTGGCCGATATTGACCTCGATCTCGGTCTGTTCCGGCTCGAACTTCCAGGGCAGGCCGGGCGCGACGTTGGCATCGAAGCGCACCGCGATCTTGCGCGCGATCGGCCCGGTCTTCGGCGCCGCGGTCGCGACCTGCGTCGTGCCGTTGAAGCCGGTGGTGCGGCAGAACCAGTTGTAGAACGGCACCGCCGCATAGGACGCGCCGACCATCAGCGCCACGATGGCGCCGCAGATCGAGGCCACCACCGCATCGCGCCCCAAACCCCGGCGCGCGGCCTTGCCGGCCCCGGCCGGGCGGACGTCCTGCGATATGGTCGGCTTCTGATCCATCCCTGTCACAACGGCCGTTGCAGCACCGCCGGCCCCTTCACCATGGTGACCGCGAAGAACAACACCACCAGCACGCCGAGCGCCAGCGCGATCGCGATCGAACGCTGACGGCGGCTTCGCTTCTGCGCCTCGGTGAGGACTATTCCTTCTGGCTCGCGTGGATCGGCCATAATCAGCGTCATGCGCCCCCTGCCATCGAAGCAAGCGCCGGGAACACGACCTCGACGAGCAGGGTCGCAAACAGCGCGAACAAATAAAGAATTGAGAAGGCGAACAGCTTGCGGGTCGCGCGCAGCGATTGGCCGCGCTCGCGGCACACATAGACGTTGATCGCGAGCGCCAGCATGCCGGCGCCGAGCAGGAGCGAGGCGATGCCGTAGACCGCGTCGAAATAGCCGAGCGGCCAGGGCGCGGCGGCGACCGCCACCAGCACGACGGTGTAGAGCAGGATCTGCAGCCGCGTGGCGTCGGGTCCGGCGACGACGGGCAGCATCGGCACGCCGGCACGGGCGTAGTCGTCGGAACGGAACAGCGCCAGCGCCCAGAAATGCGGCGGCGTCCAGAAGAAGATGATGGCGAACAACAGGAGCGGCTCGACCGCGACGGAGCCGGTCACCGCGGCCCAGGCGACCACCGGCGGCAGCGCACCGGCCGCGCCCCCGATCACGATGTTCTGCGCGGTCCAGCGCTTCAGGAGCAGCGTGTAGATCACGACGTAGAAGAAGATGGTGAAGGCAAGCAGGCCGCCCGCGATCCAGTTGACGAGGATGCCGAGCGTCATCACCGAGAAGAACGACAGCGTCACGCCGAATGCCATGGCTTCGGCCCGGGTCACGCGGCCGCGCGGAATCGGCCGGTTGGCCGTGCGCGTCATCTTGGCGTCGATGTCGCCCTCGAGCGCCATGTTGAGCGCGCCGGAGGCTCCGGCGCCGACCGCGATGCAGAGCAGCGAGGTGATCGCGAGCACGGGATGGAAATGCCCGGGCGCCATCATCATCCCGACCAGCGCGGTGAAGATCACCAGCGACATCACCCGCGGCTTCAACAGCGCGAGGTAGTCGGCAACGTCGGCCTCGGAGATCCGGGGACCGACGTCGATGGCGTTTTGATCGATGACCGACACGGGCTTACTCGCTTCGAGATCGGGCCGCGGCGCGTCGAGGGGCGTCGCGGCCGATGTTGCCTACTGCACGCGGGGCAGCACTTCGAACTGGTGGAAGGGCGGCGGCGAGGGCAGCGTCCACTCCAGCGTGGTCGCGCCGGCACCCCAGGGATTGTCGGCAGCCTTCTGCTTGCGCATGAAGGCGTCGAGCACGCACCAGAGGAAGATCAGCACGCCGAAGCCGGAGATGTAGGAGCCGACCGACGAGACGTAGTTCCAGCCCGCGAACGCGTCGGGATAGTCCACATAGCGGC
>NZ_JAGWUA010000118.1 GCF_028868675.1 Bradyrhizobium sp. | reverse complement strand
CCAGCACATGCATGCGCAGGTCGTTGATGTCGTCGACGTAACGCGAGCGGATGCCGGCGGGCAGGGGGATGTCGGGGAGGGCTGTCATGGCGTACTTCTCGTTGTCATTCGGCGCTCGACGCTGATGCGTCGCCCCGGAATGACGATCTTTGAGAGTTAGCCGGCGTCCTGCAAGAGCGCCGCGTCCGGGGCACGAGAACCGCTAGATCTTCACCGCCGCCTTCGGCCAGTAGCGGTCGCGGAGGTGGCGCTTGACGAGCTTGCCGGTGGGCGTGCGCGGCAACTCGGCCTCGAAGTCGATCGAGCGCGGGCATTTGATCGCCGACAGCCGGCTCCTGCAGAAGGCGATCAGCTCGGCCTCGAGCGCCTTGCCGGCGCGCGAGCCGTCGTGCGGTTGCACCACGGCCTTGACCTCCTCGCCCATCTCCTCGTTCGGCACACCGAACACCGCGACGTCGGCGACGGCGGGGTGGGTGATGAGGACGTCCTCCGTCTCCTGCGGATAGATGTTCACCCCGCCGGAGATGATCATGTACGACTTGCGGTCGGTGAGATAGAGGAAGCCCTCCTTGTCGAGATAGCCGACGTCGCCGAGCGTCGACCAGCCCTTTGCGTTGTAGGCCTTCTTCGTCTTCTCGGGATCGTTGTGATAGGCGAAGACCGGCGCGTCGGCGAAATAGACCGTGCCGATCTCGCCCACCGGGCGCTCCTCCTCGTTCTCGTCCAGAATCTTGATCTTGCCGACCACGGCGCGGCCGACGCTGCCGCGGTGCGCGAGCCATTGCTGCGAATTGCAGACGGTGACGCCATTGCCTTCCGAGCCCGCGTAGTACTCGATCAGGATCGGGCCCCACCATTCGATCATCTTCGCCTTGACGTCGACCGGGCAAGGGGCGGCGGCGTGGATCGCGCCCTTCAGCGTGGAGACGTCGTAGCGGGTGCGCACCTCGTCGGGCAGCTTGAGCATGCGCACGAACATGGTTGGTACGAGCTGTGACTGCGTCACCTTGTACTTCTCGACCAGCTTCAAGAATTCCTCGGCGTCGAAATGCTCCATGATGATGGAGGTGCCGCCGAGGATGACCGCCATCATGTTGAAGCGCAGCGGAGCCGCGTGATAGAGCGGCGCCGGCGACAGATAGACGCTGTCGGCGTTCATGCCGCACATGTCGGCGCACAGCACCTTCAGGAACGGGTTCGGCACGCCGATCGGATTGCCTTCGAACTCCTTCTTGATGCCCTTGGGCCGGCCGGTCGTTCCCGACGAATACAGCATGTCGTAGCCGGCGACCTCGTCGGCGATCGGCGTCGTCGGCTGCGCCGCTGCATCCTTGTCGTAGGAGCGGAAGCCCGCTTGCGGCTCGTCGACCATGTAGAAGACGGGTTCGTTCGCCGCGCCCTTGATCAGGCCGCTGATCTGGTCGGCGCATTTCGGCGAGGTGATCACGACCTTGGCGCCGCAGTCGCCGATGATGTAGTCGATCTCGTCCTGCTTCAGGTAGCGGCTGATCGCGGTGTAATACAGCCCGCTCCGCTGCGCGGCCCAGCAGATCTCCATGAAGGCAAGCCGGTTTTCCATCAACAGCGCAATGTGGTCGCCGGCCTTCAGGCCCAGCGAGCGGAACAGCTGCGCGCCCTGGTTGGAGAGTTCGTCGAGCTCGCGATAGGTGATCGCCTTGCCGGTCGAGGCCATCTGGTAGGCGATCTTGTCCGGCGTGCTGCGCGCGTAGATGGAGGGGTGGGTCATGGTGTTTCCTCAAGACGCGAATGGCGAGTAGCAAATGACGAACAGGGATTTGCCCTATTCACCACTCGCTACTCGCCACTCACCATTCGTTATTCTCTTACAGCCGTTCCACGATCGTCACGTTGGCCATGCCGCCGCCTTCGCACATGGTCTGCAAGCCGTAGCGTCTGCCGCGCTGCTTCAGCGCATGGACCAGCGTCGTCATCAGCTTGGTGCCGGAGCCGCCGAGCGGATGGCCGAGCGCGATCGCGCCGCCGTTGACGTTGAGCCTGTCGGGATCGGCGCCGGTGGTCTTGAGCCAGGCGGTCGGCACCGAGGCAAAGGCCTCGTTGACCTCGAACAGGTCGATGTCGCCGATCTTCATGCCGGCCTTCTCCAGCGCGCGCTTGGTGGCATGCAGCGGCGCGTCCAGCATGATGACGGGATCGCCGCCGGTCATGGTCATGTGATGGATGCGCGCCAGCGGTGTCACGCCGAGCGACTTCAGGCCGCGCTCGTTCACGACCATCACGCCGGAGGCGCCGTCGCAGATCTGGCTGGCGCTCGCGGCCGTCAGCTTGCCGTTCTCGGCGATCAGCTTGACGCCCTTGATGCCGTCGAGCGTGGCGTCGAAGCGGATGCCTTCGTCGATGTGGTGGATGTCCTTGGAGCCGTCGGCTCTGACGATCTCGAGCGGCACGATCTCCTGCTTGAAGTGGCCTCCTTGCGTCGCCGCGATCGCGCGCTGATGGCTCTGGTAGGAGAATTCGTCGAGCTGGTCCTTCGAGAGCCCGTACTTCTCGGCCATCATCTCCGCGCCGGTGAACTGGCTGAACACGATGTTCGGATAGCGCTTCTCGATGCCCGGGCTCTTGTAATGGCCGAAGCCGTTCTTGGCGGGGAGCTGCGAGGAGAGGCCCATCGGCACGCGAGTCATCGACTCCACGCCGGCGGCGATCACGACGTCCATGGCGCCGGACATCACCGCCTGCGCCGCGAAATGCAGTGCCTGCTGCGATGAGCCGCACTGCCGGTCGATCGAGGTGCCCGGTACGCTGTCCGGCAGCTTCGAGGCCATGACGGCGTTGCGCGCGACGTTGTTGGACTGCTCGCCCACCTGCATCACGCAGCCCATGATGACGTCCTCGACCTGGGCCGGGTCGACCTTGGTGCGGTCGACGAGCTCGTCCAGCACCTTGGCGGCGAGATCGGCGGGATGCCATCCGGCGAGGCGTCCTCCCTTGCGGCCGCCGGCGGTGCGGGCGGCGGCGACGATATAAGCCTCGGCCATCTCTGATCTCCCTGGTTGTTGTGGGGGTGAATTCGGGGCGGATTTAAGGGGTGGCCGATCATTTAGTCAATCGATCAATTAACTCTTGTGGTGAGATGCTGCTTGCGCTTATCTGCGGCCCTCTCGACGCCCCTTAAAGCCCCTTGGCGGCCAGACGATCAGGATCTCCGTTGACGACCAGCGTACCGAACAGGCTTCCGGTGACGAAGAGTTCCACGGCGGAGAAGCTGCTGGTGGCGGCGAGCGAGCTGATGATCGAACGCTCCTCGATCGAGATTTCCTTGAGCGATATCGCCCAGAGGTCAGGCGTCAATGCCGCGCTGGTCAAATATCATTTCGGCAACAAGGACGGGCTATTGCTGGCGCTGCTCGCGCGCGACGCCGCGACCGAGCTCTGTCATCTCGAAAATCTGCTGGCGCAGCCGATCACCTCGACGGCGAAGCTGAAGCTGCATATCGGCGGCATCATCCGCGCCTATTACCGGTTCCCCTACATGAACCGGCTGATCCACTATCTCCTGCACGAGAGCACGCAGGAATCCGCCGACGAAGTCTCGAAATTCTTCGTGGCGCCGCTTCTGGACTTCCATCGCCGCCTGCTCGCCGAGGGCGTCAGGAATGGCGAGTTCCGGCAGATCGATCCCGTGCTGTTCTATACGAGCCTGATCGGCGCCTGCGATCACCTGTTCTTCGGTCGGCACGCGATGTCGCGCGCGACCGGCGTCGGTCCGGTCACCGACGAAGTCTGCCGGCAATACATCAAGCACATGGAATCGCTGATCTGCGGCGGAATATTGCAGAAAGAGGCGAATGGCGAGTAGCGAATAGCGAATAGGGAACTGCGTACCTCCATTCGCTATTCGCCATTCGCTATTCGTCAGCAAACAAGGAGAGCTCCCAAAATGCAGTTGAAAGACGTTGCCGTTCTCATCACCGGCGGTGGTTCGGGCCTCGGTGCCGCGACCGCCCGCGCCATGGCCGCCAAGGGTGCCAGGATCGGCGTGATCGACCAGAACAAGGAAAACGCCGAGAAGGTCGCCGCCGAAGTGAAGGGCATAGCCCTTCACGCCGACGTCACCGACGAGGAGCAGATCAAGGCCGCGATCGCCAAGGCGGAAGCCGCGCACGGCGTCGCCCGCGTGCTGATGAACTGCGCCGGCATCGGCGGCTCGCAGCGTATCGTCGGAAAGGATGGCGTCTATCCGCTGGCGAAGTTCGCCCGCATCATCAACGTCAACCTGATCGGCACCTTCAACTGCCTGCGCCTGTTCGCCGAGCGCCTGGTCACCGCCGAGCCGATCGGCGAAGAGCGCGGCGTCATCATCAACACCGCTTCGGTTGCCGCCTATGAGGGCCAGATCGGACAGATCGCCTATTCGGCGTCGAAGGGCGGCGTGGTCGGCCTGACGCTGCCGGCGGCGCGCGATCTCGCGAGCCAGAAGATCCGCGTCAACACCATCGCGCCCGGCCTGTTCCTCACGCCTCTGCTGATGGGTCTGAACGAGGAAGCGCGCAAGAGCCTGGGCGCCCAGGTGCCGCACCCGGCCCGCCTCGGCGACGCCTCCGAATACGGCGCGCTCGCCGTGCACATCGTCGAGAACCCGATGCTCAACGGCGAGACCATCCGTCTCGACGGCGCCATCCGCATGGCGCCGCGGTAAGCAACACAAACGTTGATGTCGTCCCCGCGAAAGCGGGGACCCATAATCACAGCCCTCTCAGGCGAGGTGCGATCGGGGCCCGGGTCTACCGCAACGACAATCGCCGGTGGGTTATGGGTCCCGGCTCGCGCTTCGCTTGGCCGGGACGACGATGGGGAGCGCTTCATGTCCCAACCGCTGCTGATCGAGCATGACGACGGCGTCGACCATGTGACGCTCAACCGCCCCGACAGCCTCAACGCGCTCGATCCCGTGCTGATCGATGCGCTCAACGTCTATTTCCAGGGCCTGCAGCGCAACCGCACGACGCGCGTGGTGGTGCTGAAGGGCGCCGGCAAGAACTTCTGCGCCGGCCTCGACCTCAAGCACGCCATGGCGAGCCGCGGCGGGCAGCAGGAGCCGCCCGGCGTCACCGACTCGCTGGATTCGCAGCGGCGCATCGCCGACATCGTCATGCTGATGCGGCGCTGTCCGCAGCCAATTCTGGCGCTGGTGCGGGGTGCCGCGGCCGGCGGCGGCTTTGCGCTGGCGCTCGCCTCCGACATCCGCATCGCGACCAGGTCGGCGCGGATGAACTGCGCCTTCATCAAGCTCGGGCTCGGCGGCTGCGACATCGGCACTTCCTATTTCCTGCCGCGCCTCGTCGGCGTCTCGGTGGCATCGGAACTGATCCTTACCGGCCGCTTCATCGGTGCCGAGCGCGCGCTCGCCGTCGGCCTCGTGTCCGAGGTGGTGGACGAGGACAAGCTCGATGCTGCCGCGGAACCCTATATCGATGCGATGATGACGGCCTCGCCGGTCGGCCTGCGCCTGTCCAAGGAATGCCTCAACATGAGCGTCGATGCCGGCTCGCTGGAAGCGGCGATCGCCATGGAGGACCGCAACCAGGTGCTGTGCAGCCGGTCCGAGGATTTCCAGGAAGGCATCAGGGCCTTCCTCGAGAAGCGAAAGCCTGTCTATATCAGGCGCTGAACAGCAAGATCCGCAAAGGGCCAGGAATTCCGGGAGACGCAAAATGAGTGGGAATGCGGCGGCGGTGATGACCAGGCCCGCCTTTCGCAAGATCGAGTGGCTGCCGCGCGACATCGCCGTGGAACGGCGTGCCGACGGCACGGTGGTGCTGAAGTCGAAGATCCCGCTGCAGCCTTACGCGCCGCATATTCCAGCTTCGCTGGCGAAATGGGCGAAGGAAGCGCCCGAGCGCATCTGGCTGGCGCAGCGCGGCGGTCCCGATCGCGCCTGGCGCAAGGTGTCCTATGCCGAAGCCAAGCGCACGGTGGACGCGCTGACGCAGGCTCTGCTCAACCTCGGCATCGACGGACGCCCGGTCACGATCCTGTCCGGCAACTCGATCGAGCACGCGCTGATGACGCAGGCCGCGATGCAGGCGCGCTGTCCCGCTGCGCCGGTGTCGCCGGCCTACTCGCTGATGAGCCACGATCACGTCAAGCTGAAGTATCTGTTCGACCTGGTCAGGCCGGCGGTCGTGATGGTGCAGGACGCGGTCCCCTTCGAAAAGGCGCTGAAGGCGCTGGATCTCAGGGGCGTCACCGTGGTGCACGTCGCGCGGGCCTGCGACGGCATCAGGAGCGTCAGCTTCGCCGAACTCGCGGCGACGCCCGTCACCAAGGACGTCGAGGCCTCGATCGCCAGGATCACGCCGCAGACCGTGGGCAAGCTCTTGTTCACGTCCGGCTCGACCGGCATGCCCAAGGCCGTCATCAACACGCAGGAGATGATGTGCGCCAATGCGGCGATGATGATGCAGGTGCGCCCGCGCGACCCGAACGGGCCGCTCGCCGTGATGCTCGACTGGATGCCGTGGAATCACACCATGGGCGGCAATGCGGCCTTCCATCCGATCCTGGTCGACGGCGGCACGCTCTATATCGACGACGGCCGGCCGATGCCGGGCCTGTTCGACGAGACCTTGCGCAATCTGCGCGAGATTTCGCCGACCTACTACGCCAACGTCCCGGCCGGCTACGCTGCGCTCGCAGCCGCGATGGAGAAGGACGATGCGCTCTGCCGCAGCTTCTTCAAGAATCTCTCGATCATGGCCTATGGCGGCGCGCGGCTGCCGGACGATCTCTACGACCGCATGCAGGCACTCGCCGTGAAGACTACCGGCGAGCGCATCGTGTTCTACACCGGCTGGGGCTCGACCGAGACCGCGCCGACCTCGACCGGCACCTATTGGGACACCGAGCGCGTCGGCCTGATCGGCCTGCCGTTCCCCGGCGTCGAGCTGAAGATGGTGCCGTGCGGCTCGAAATACGAGTTGCGGCTGCGCGGCGTCAACGTCACGCCCGGCTATTTCGGCCAGCAGGAGCTCACCAAGAAGATGTTCGACGAGGAGGGATTTTACTGCATCGGCGACGCCGGCGTCTTCGTCGACGACAAGGACCCGGTGCAGGGCATCATCTTCGCCGGCCGCGTGGTCGAGGATTTCAAGCTGACCACCGGCACCTTCGTCCATGTCGGCTCGCTGCGAACCGACGCGATCGCGGCCGCGACGCCCGTCGTGCACGATGCGCTGGTCACAGGCCAGGACCGCGAGTTCATCGGCCTTCTGGCCTGGCCCAATCTGCACGCCTGCCGCCAACTCATCGGCAATCCCGAGGCGAGCTATGAGGAGGTCGTCAGGCATCCCGCGGTGATCGATTGCCTCAAGCGCGGATTGCAGGCCCACAACAAGGAGGCGGAGAGCGCCTCCAGCCGCATCATCGCGCGCGCCATGCTGATGGTCGAGCCACCCTCGATCGACGGCAACGAACTCACCGACAAGGGCTACATCAACCAGCGCGCGGGCCTGGAACGTCGCGCCGCGCTGGTCGAGCGGCTCTATGCCAGCGAGCCCGACGCAGACGTGATCGTGCTGAAGTGAAGCGCATCTCCATCAACCTCGTCATTCCGGGCCTGGGCCTTCGGGCCATCCCGGAATGACGGCCTCAATGACAATGAATGGAAGGGCAAGCCGCCATGAATTTCGATTTCTCCGACGACCAGAAGCAGCTGCGCGACCAGGCGCGCAAGTTCCTCGCCGAGAAGTGCTCGCCCAAGGCGGTGCGCGCCGTGCTCGACGGCAAGGCGCCCTATGACCGCGAGCTCTGGAAGGGGCTCGCCGAGATGGGCTTCCTCGGCGTCGCGATCCCCGAAGAGTTCGGCGGCGCCGGCGCGGGCCATCTCGAGCTTTGCGTGATCGCGGAGGAAATGGGCCGGGCCTTGGCGCCGGTGCCGTTCTCTTCCACGGTCTATCTCGCCGCCGAGGCGCTGTTGATCGCCGGCAGCGACGCGCAAAAGAAGAAGTGGCTGCCGAAGATCGCCTCGGGCGAGGCGATCGGCACCCTGGCGCTGTTCGAGGGCAAGGGCAATCCGTCGCCGAAGGCGATCAAGCTCGCCGCCGCGGGCGGCACGCTCAGCGGCGTGAAGAAGCCGGTTCCGGACGGTGCGATCGCCGATTTCGCGGTGGTCGCCGCGCGCACCGGATCGAGCGGCCGCGACGGCGACGTCTCCCTGTTCCTGGTCGATCTCAAGGCCGGCGGCGTCGAGGCGAAGAGCCTCACCAACATCGATCCGACCCGGGGCCAGGCCGAACTCACCTTCAAGAACTGCAAGGCCGAGCCGCTGGGCGCGTCCGGCGAGGGCTGGGGCGTCATCACCCAGGTGCTCGACCGCGCCGCGGTGCTGCTCGCCTTCGAGCAGGTCGGCGGCTCCGACCGCGCGCTGGAGATGGGCCGCGACTACGCGCTCGACCGCATCGCCTTCGGCCGTCCGATCGGCTCGTTCCAGGCGGTCAAGCACATGCTCGCGGACATGTACGTGTCGGCGACGCTGGCGCGCTCCAACAGCTACTACGGCGCCTGGGCGCTCTCGACCAACGCCGGCGAATTGCCGGAAGCCGCCGCGGCCGCCCGCATCAGCGCGACGCAGGCGTTCCAGCACTGCGCCAAGAACAACATCCAGGTCCATGGCGGCATGGGCTTCACCTGGGAGTTCGATTGCCACATGTATTATCGCCGCGCCAACGCGCTGGCGCTCACGCTCGGCAGCCTGTCCTACTGGGAAGACCAGCTGATCGACCGCATGCGCAAGAAGAACGCGGCGTAACACGCCGCTCGTGTCCCGGACGCGATGCAGCGCGTGAGCGCTGCTTCGCAGAGCCGGGACCCAGGAGCCAGACTGGACCCCGGATCAGCAGCGCGTCACTTCGTGCCGCGCAGCATCCGGGGAACGCAGGAGAGAGTAGTCACATGAACTTCGACGACACCCCGCAGGAAGCCGAATTCCGCAAGACCGCGCGCGCCTGGATCGCGGCCAATGCGCCGAAGCAATATGAGGAGGAGCTGCGCAAATCCTCGCTCGGCCGCACCCAGCTCAAGAACGCCAACATTCTCGAGGTCGCGAAGGCCTGGCAGAAGAAGAAAGCCGACGCGGGATGGGCCTGCCTGCACTGGCCGAAGGACTATGGCGGCCGCGGCGCCTCGCCGATCGAGCGTGTGATCTGGCAGCAGGAGGAGGGCGCGTTCGGCAAGCTGAGCGGATTGTTCATCATCGGCCACGGCATGTGCGGGCCGACCATGATGGCGTTCGCGCGTGAGGAGCATAAGCGCAAGTACTTGCCGCCGCTCGCCTCCGGCGAAAAAGTCTGGTGCCAGCTGTTCTCGGAGCCGGCCGGCGGCTCCGACGTCGCGGGCTTGCGCACCCGCGCCGAAAAGGACGGCGACGACTGGATCGTCAACGGCCAGAAGATCTGGACTTCGGGCGCGCATTATTCCGACTACGGCATTCTGCTCACCCGCACCGATCCCGACGTGCCCAAGCACAAGGGCCTCACCATGTTCTTCCTCGACATGAAGAGCCCGGGCGTCGAGGTCAGGCCGATCAAGCAGGCCAACGGCAATTCCGACTTCAACGAGGTCTATTTCACCAATGTCCGCATCCCCGATCACCAGCGGCTCGGCGAGGTCAATGACGGCTGGAACGTCTCGCTGACCACGCTGATGAACGAGCGCATGTCGATCGGCGCGGGGGTAGCGACCGGCTTCCCCGAATTGTTCGATTATTGCTCCAGCCTGATGCTCGAGGACGGTGCCGCGATCGAGGATCGTGGCGTCCGCTCGAAGCTCGCGAACTGGGCGGTGAGGGCGAGCGGCTTGCGATACACCAGCATGCGCGCGATCTCCGCGCTGTCGCGCGGCGAACGGCCGGGGCCGGAGAATTCCATCGGCAAGCTGGTCGCGGGCTCGATGATCCAGGACGTCGCGGCCTATGCGCTGGACCTGCAGGGCGCCGCCGGCGTGCTCTCCGGGCCCGAGGATGCCGACGTCGCCGGCCGCTTCCAGGCCATGCTGCTGCGCGCCCCGGGCACCCGCGTCGAGGGCGGCACCGACGAGATCATGCGCAACATCATCGCCGAGCGCGTGCTCGGCCTGCCCGGCGACATCCGGGTCGACAAGGACGTGCCGTTCAACAAGATTCCGACCAGGGGAAGAAGCTGATCGTGTCCCGGACGCGATGCAGCGCGCAAGCGCTGCTTCGCAGAGCCGGGATCCAGAAGGCCGCAATGGGCCCCGGCTCTGCAGCGCATCACTTCGTGCTGCGCCGCGTCCGGGGCACGAAAGAATCATAGGGTGGGCAAAGGCGCGTTAGCGCCGTGCCCACCTCGTCTGGAAGTGGTGGGCACGCTTCGCTTTGCCCACTCTACGTAGGAAGAGGAAGCGCCATGAATTTCGATGACACGCCGCAGGAAGCCGAGTTTCGTGCAGCCGCCCGCAAGTGGGTCGAGGCCAATGCGCCGAAGGAGCTCGAGGCCGAGCTGTCGAAGTCGTCGCTCGGCCGCATCCGGCTCGCCAGGCACGATATGGTCGAGGTCGGCAAGGCCTGGCAGAAGAAGAAGGCGGAGGGCGGCTGGGCCTGCCTGCACTGGCCGAAGGACTATGGCGGCCGCGGCGCATCTGCGATCGAGAAGGTGATCTGGCAGCAGGAGGAGGGCGTTTACGGCAAGCTGACGCAGCCGTTCCAGATCGGCGAGGGCATGTGCGGCCCCACCGTGATGGCCTGGGGCAGCGAGGAGGCCAAGCGCCGCTATCTGCCGAAGCTCGCCTCGGGCGAGGAGATCTGGTGCCAGCTCTTCTCCGAGCCATCGGCCGGCTCTGATGTCGCGGGGTTGCGCACCCGCGCCGAGAAGAAGGGCGACGACTGGGTCGTCAACGGCCAGAAGATATGGACCTCGGGTGCGCATTATTCCGACTACGGGCTCTTGATCGCGCGCACCGATCCCAACGTGCCCAAGCACAAGGGTCTCACCATGTTCTTCTTGAGCATGAAGAGCCCGGGCGTCGAAGTCAGGCCGATCAGGCAGGCCAACGGCATGCAGGAGTTCAACGAGGTCTATTTCACCGACGTCGTGATCCCCGACAGCCAGCGACTCGGCGCGGTCGGCGACGGCTGGAACGTCTCGCTGACCACGCTGATGAACGAGCGCATGTCGATCGGCGCGCGGCTCGCGACCGGCGTCCCTGAAATGTTCGAGTTCTGTGCGAACCTGATGCTGGAGGACGGCCTCGCGATCGACGATCCGGCCGTGCGCTCGAAGCTCGCGGGCTGGGCGGTGAGGTCGAACGGGCTGAAGTACACGAGCTACCGCACCATGTCGGCGCTGTCGAAGGGCGAGCGGCCGGGGCCGGAGAATTCCATCGGCAAGCTGGTGTCGGGCACGATGCTGCAGGACATCGCCGCCTACGCCATGGATTTGCAGGGCGCGGCTGGCGTGCTCACGGGCGATGCGGAAGAGACCGTGCAGGGTCAGTTCCAGCAGATGCTGCTGTCCTCGCCCTCGATGCGCATTGCCGGCGGCACCGACGAGATCCTGCGCAACATCATCGCCGAACGCGTGCTCGGCCTGCCTGGCGACATCCGCGTCGACAAGGACGTGCCCTACAACAAGATCCCGACCAAGGGGCGGAGTTGATGCCTCCTCACCATGAGGGACGCGAATCGTAGTCTTGTAGGGTGGGCAAAGCGAAGCGTGCCCACCATTTGAGTGGACGATTGGACAAAGCGGTGGGCACGGCGCTATCGCGCCTTTGCCCATCCTACGAAGAAGAGCACACCATGGACGCCAAAGCGCCGAATCCCCGTTACGCGACCGAAGACCGCATCGGCGTGCTCGAGGAGCTCCTCAACGAACGCTACTCCGTTCGTGCCTTCCTGCCGAAGGAAGTCGACCGCGCCACCATCGAGCACGTGCTGAAAGTCGCGCAGCGCACCGCGTCCTGGTGCAACAGCCAGCCCTGGCAGGTGCTGATCGCGAGCGGGGCGGCCAGGGAGCGCTTTCGCAAGGCGATCTATGCCGAGGCGGCAAGCGGCGCCAGGGAAGATCATGACTTCACGCCGCCGCGCGAATATGTCGGCGTCTATCTCGAGCGTCGCCGCGAGAGCGGCTTCCAGCTCTACAACACCCTCGGCATCGCACGCGGCGACAAGTTCGCCTACGCCATGCAGGCGCTGGAGAATTACAATTTTTTCGGCGCCCCGCATGTCGCGATCATTCACACCAACGAGCCGCTCGGCATCTATGGCGCGATCGATTGCGGCGCCTATGTCGGCAACTTCATGCTGGCGGCGCAGGCGCTGGGGCTCGGCACCATTCCGCAGGCGGCGCTCGCGCGCCACTCCGGCCTGATCCGCCGCCACTTCAGCCTGCCGGACGACCGCCGCGTGGTCTGCGGTATCTCGTTCGGCTATGCCGACCACGCCGCCAAGGTCAACAGCTACCGCACCTCACGCGCCGGCCTCGCCGAGACCGTGACGTTCCTGGACGAGTAAACGCAGAACACCTGACCGCGGCCGCGGAGCATCGTCGAGGCGCCGGCTCCCTCGCTCCGGCACCCTCTTGCGTCTTTTCGATAGCAAGTTTTACTCCGCGTTAGCCTCAAATCGCCGTTGTTGCGCTCACCGGGGTACCGCGGTTGGTCTGCAGCGCCGACCGCCGAAAGTTGGCGAGCATCGCCAGACACTTGGAAGGCCGTCGCGCTGCCGTCGCGTATGGCTAACGGTCCCTTGCCGGCCACGAAGGCTTTTGTGAACCCCGTTTCACTACAAATCTAACGTCTGCGTTTAGCCTCGTCCGGCGAGGAGAAGAGATGTTCGGCTTTCGCTCATACGCACGGTGTTCGGATGGTGCCCCGAAGCTCCACCGGATTTCGTGTCAGGTCGGGCATTACGGGAGTGCGATCTTCGGTGTGTGCGCCATCGCGCTGGTCTGGATTGCATTGATCCACAGCATCAGCGAAGATCGCTCGAACACCGAGCAGGCCGCTCTCCAGAACGGTGCCAATCTGGCGCGCGCTTCCGAGGAGCAGATCATCCGCTCGGTGCGCGCCGCCGACCAGACCCTGCTCTACGTGCGCGACTCCTACGCCAGGGATCCGGACCATTTCGACATTTCGTTGTGGACGAAGAACAGCCAGTTCCTGTCCGACTTCTCGTTCCAGGTCGTGATCATCGGCAAGGACGGGATCATGCTGACGAGCAACATCGATCCGAGCATCAAGGGGCTCGATCTGCATGATCGCGAGCATTTCCGCGTCCACGCAGACGGAACGGAGGATTTTCTCTTCATCAGCAAGCCGATATTCGGCCGGGTCTCCAACAAATGGTCGATCCAGCTCACGCGCCGGATCATCGCGAAGGACGGATCGTTCGCCGGGGTGGCCGTGGTGTCGCTGGACCCCGACTATCTGTCCCGCCTCTACGAATCGGTCGATATCGGCAAGCAAGGCTCGGTGACGCTGGTCGGCATGGACGGGATCATCCGTGCACGCGGCGCCGCCGGCCAGATCGCCGCCGGTGGATCGCTCGCCGGAGGCGATCTGATGAATCACCTGGCGAAGGCGGCAAGCGGCTCGTTTGTCGCCCGCAGCCAGATCGACGGCGTCGAGCGCATGTTCTCGTTCCGGAAGGTGGCGGGCTATCCCCTCGCGGTCGTCATCGGCCAGGCGACCGGAGAAATATTCGCATCGTACCGGCGCGATCTGGAAGTGGATGCCGTCGTCGCGACGGCGTTGAGCGCCCTGATCGGCGTCGTCACCCTGCTCATCATCCGCTACCAGCGCGGCCTCGCCCGGGCGCGGGACGCGGCCGAAGCCGGCACGCGGGCGCGGTCGGAATTTTTGGCCATGATGAGCCACGAGATCCGGACTCCGATGAACGGGGTCATCGGTATGGCGGATCTGCTGATCTCGGGCGAGCTATCCGACGAGCAGAGGAAGATCGCCACGACGTTGCGCGACTCCGCCGACTATCTGCTGCAGATCCTCAACGACGTCCTCGATTTCTCCAAGCTCGACGCGCACCGCCTGGAAATCGAGCGCATCGAGTTCGACCTGCACCGATCGGTGTCGGCCGTGATCGATCTCTTGGCCTCGCGCGCCAGTGAAAAAGGCCTGCGCCTGGGCTGCACGATCGACGGCTCGGTGCCCAGGATGGTCGTCGGCGATCCGGCGCGCCTTCGTCAGATCCTGTTCAACCTGATCGGAAACGCCATCAAGTTCACCGAGCACGGCAGCATCGACGTCGCCGTGAACGCGGCGCCCGCGGGCGACGGGAGGTCGCGGCTGGCGTTCGCCGTCAGCGATACCGGCGTCGGAATTCCGCCCGATGCCATCAGCCTGTTGTTCCGGGAATTCTCGCAGGTCGACAGCTCGATTTCCCGGCGCTTCGGCGGCACCGGACTGGGGCTCGCCATCTGTAACCGCCTGGTCGCCTGCATGGGCGGCGACATCTCGGTGCAGAGCGCGGTCGGCAAGGGAACCACGTTCAAGTTCTCCGTGGAAGTGGCGACGCGCGCCCGATCCGAACCGGTTTCGACCGCGCGGCTCGAACCGGTCGATGCCGGGTGGTCGGCGGCCGCACCCGATCTGAGCGCGCTGCGCGTCCTCGTCGCAGAGGACAACGTCACCAACCAGTTCGTCATCCGCAAGCTGCTCGAGAAGCTCGGCTCGAAGCCGGACGTCGTCGACAACGGCGTGAAGGCGGTGGCCGCCGTCCAGCACGGCTCCTACGACCTCGTGCTGATGGACATGATGATGCCGGAGATGGACGGGCTCGCCGCGGCCCGCATGATCAGGCAATTGCCGCAGCCCGCGCGCGACGTCTACATCATCGCCCTGACGGCGAACGCGGCCAGGCAGGACGAGCTGGCCTGCCTTGCCGCCGGCATGAACGACTTCGTCACCAAGCCGGTCACGCGCGAGCAGCTGGGTGCGGCGCTGCTGAAGAGAACGTCCACCTCGCCGAACAGAAAGCTGAGCGCATGACGGAGAATCTCGCCTTCGACAGGAACGTGCTTCG
>NZ_JAGWUA010000117.1 GCF_028868675.1 Bradyrhizobium sp. | reverse complement strand
GTCGGGACCGACCGGCTGTTTGGTGCCGGGGTGCAGCACGGGCGGCGGCGGCTTCGGAAGATCGGCCTGAATGTTGTACCAGATTTTCGGAATGCGCGTTTCGTCGAGTTGATACTTGATGGTGTCGCTCATACGTACCCCTCCCTGACTGGCCGAATATTCTTACCGCATTGAGACCTTCATTGCTCCCGACGCTGCCAAAAA
Organism: Bradyrhizobium sp.; assembly: GCF_028868675.1. Taxonomy (GTDB): domain Bacteria; phylum Pseudomonadota; class Alphaproteobacteria; order Rhizobiales; family Xanthobacteraceae; genus Bradyrhizobium. The sequence continues at coordinate 14,867 of NZ_JAGWUA010000117.1, read as the reverse complement.
GGGCAGCACATGCCGGATCGCCGGCGTCGGTTGTGGTTGCATCGCACGCAAATTCTTTCACCCGCGCTGATGCTCTGACGCCGTAGACGAACCCTCCAGTAGACTGCATCCCGTATACCGTATATGCTGGTTCCCGTCCAGCCCTTCGGCGGCGCCTATGGTGCAGGGAACTGCCCGCCGCGAGTGTTGTCCATGGGATGTCCGGCGCATGAGGTCGATCTCGCTCGACGACAAATACCTGCTGGAAGACGTGCCGATCTTTCTTTCGGGCGCGCAAGCGATCGCCCGTCTCGCCATAGATCAGCGACGGCGTGACGCCGATGAAGGATACAGGACAGCGGGGTTCTTGTCGGGCTATCGCGGCTCGCCGCTCGGCGGCGTTGACACGGCGCTCTGGCAGGCCGCAGCGATATTGAAGACCCACGACATTCATTTCGAGCCAGGCCTCAACGAAGAGATAGCCGCGACGGCCGTCAGCGGCAGCCAACAGGTCGAACTGTTCGGCAGTCGGTGCGATGGCGTGTTTGGAATCTGGTACGCGAAAAATCCAGGGCTTGATCGGGCTTTGGATGCGCTCAAACACGCCAACGCCGTGGGAACCGCGGCTCGCGGCGGCGTCCTGGCCATCGTCGGCGATGATCCGGGTGCCGCATCCTCCTCTTTGCCGAACCAATGCGATCATGCATTCATCTCGGCGCTCATACCCGTCCTCAGCCCTTCCAGCCTCGAGGAAGTCATCCGCTTCGGCTTGATAGGCTTCAGCCTCTCCCGCTATTCGGGGCTCTGGACCGGCATCAAGGCCGTCGCCGATACGATCGAATGCACCGGGTCAATTTCCGCGCCGGGGCGCTCGTTCCGCTGCTCGACGCCAGATGACTTCGAATTGCCGCCGGACGGCCTTGGCGCCAGATGGCCCGACGAGCGCTGGGACCAGGACGTCCGCTTGCTCAAATGGCGACTGCCGGCCGCGCGCGCATTCGCACGCGCCAATGGGCTGGACCGCATCGCATTCGGTCGCGCAGGCGGTCGAATGACCATCGTGACGTCCGGCAAGGCCTACAACGATGTTCGCCAGGCTCTTGACGGACTTGGCATCGACGAGCATGCCGCGAATGCGCTCGGACTTGCAGTCTACAAGGTTGGGATGGTTTGGCCGCTGGAGGGGGAGCGCATACGCGAGGCCGTCGAGGGCGTCGAAGAGGTCGTGGTCGTGGAGGAACGGCGTGCGGTGATCGAGCCGCAATTGAAGGACATCGCGTACAACTGGCCCGCCGACCGGCGTCCGCTGATTGTCGGCAAGCGCGATGAAGCGATGTGCATGCTGCTTCCTGAAGAGGGCGAACTTTCTCCGGAAACCGTCGCCCTCGCGATCGGCGACCGGCTTGCGCGGCTCGGTCTCTCGCCGGGCAGCGCGACCAGATTGCACGTGCTTCGACAGCGCAGAGCCGAGGCGCGACCGAAGGGGCCAATCACGGGCCGGACACCGCATTTCTGCTCCGGCTGTCCTCACGCGCGATCGACACGCGTTCTCGAAGGCGACGTTGCCATGGCCGGTATCGGTTGCCATTCGCTGCGAGTCTGGATGCCGAACAGTCAGACGATGATTTTGCCGCAAATGGGAGGCGAGGGCGCTTCGTGGCTCGGTATCGCGCCCTTCACGCCCAAGACCCATGTCTTCCAGAACCTCGGCGATGGTACCTTCGTGCATTCCGGCAGCCTGGCCATTCGAGCGGCCGTCGCCGCCAAACGCAACATGACCTTTCGCATATTCTGCAATCAGGCCACCGGAATGACCGGAGGGCAGCCCCTCGAGGGCGGCCTCGGGGTCGCAGATATCGTTCGGCAAGTTGCCGCGGAAGGTGTGGCGCGCATCGCGGTCGTATCTGCCGAACGAAAGCGCTATGCAAGGGACGTGACGCGGACGCGCGGCGTTTCGATCCATCATCGCAACGAATATGAAAACGTCCAGCGTGAATTGCGAAATGTCCAGGGCGTCTCTGCGATCGTTTACGACCAGATTTGTGCAACGGAGAAGCGGCGACTGGTGAAGCGCGGCAAAGTGCCGGCGCCTCAGGTACGGCCGTTCATCAACTCCCGCGTCTGCGAAGGATGCGGCGATTGCGGCGAAGTCTCCAATTGCGCCGCTATTCTTCCGCTCGACACCGAGCTCGGCCGCAAACGGCGCATAGACCAGTCCTCCTGCAATGTGGACTTGTCGTGCCTCGAGGGATTTTGTCCGAGCTTCGTCACTGTGCAGGGTGCACAAGTGCGGCGCGCGCGTCCTGTCGCCGAAGTTGATCGGACTGAGCTCCCTCCGCCGACCCCGCTGGGTTCAGACGCGGATGTGATCGTCGTCGGCGTTGGCGGCACGGGCGTCATGACCATCGGAGCGGTGGCGGGCATGGCCGCGCATCTTGCCGGGAGGGCGTGCTCCGTCCTCGACAACACGGGGATGGCGCGCAAGGGCGGAGCGGTATCGAGCCACATCCGCATCGCATCGCATCCCGAAAGAATTGCCTCGCCGCGCATCCCCGACTGCAAAGCGTCGCTGGTGCTCGCCTGTGACGCAATCGCAGCGACCGCTCCGGCGATGCTCGCGAAGATCGAACGAGACCGCACTCAGGTCATTGCCAATGCCGACATCGTGCCGACATTCGGCCAGCGGCTCGATCCTGACGCCGTATTCGCGCCAATGCCGATCCGCCAGCGCCTGCTTGACGTGGCCGGCGATGATCGATGCGAATTCATCGAAGCCGCGGCAATGGCAGAGCGCTCGCTTGGCGATTCAATTTACGCGAACATGCTGATGTTCGGCTACGCGTTTCAGAAGGGCTTCGTGCCGCTGCCGGCAGAGGCGATCGAAGAGGCCATCCTGCTCAACGGGGCGGACGTCCCGGCGAACAAGCGCGCTTTCGAACTCGGCCGGCGAACGGCGCTCGCCGAGGTTCGAACGTCTGCCGACGCGCAGATCGACCGCGATGACGAGCCGCTCGAGGCCATGATCGAGCGACTTGCCGCCTTTCTGGTTGACTATCAGGACGAAAGCTACGCGCAGCGGTTCCGCGATGTCGTGGCCAAAGCGAAAGCTGCGGAAAAAGTGGCCTGCAACGATCGCGATCAGTTCACGCGCGCGGTTGCGCGAAGCCTCTTTCGTCTCATGGCGATCAAGGATGAATACGAGATTGGCCGTCTCTATACGGATGGGGAGTTCGATCGCTCCCTCCGCGCCCAATTTTCGGAACCATACAGGATCAGCTACCACTTCGCGCCGCGGTTCCTGCCGCTGCGGAACGGGGCCAACGGCCGGCCAGGGAAGTGGACGTTCGGACCGTGGATGCGCCCGGTGCTGGCGGCGCTGTCCGCGATGCGCGGCCTGCGGGGAACGCCATTCGATGTCTTCGGGTGGTCCGCCGAGCGTCGGCGCGAAAGGCGCTTGATCGTCGAGTACCAGGATCTGGTCGGCGAACTCATGCGCGATCTTGGCCCGGGCAATCACCATCTGGCGGTTGAGATCGCCGGTCTGTTCGAAGATATTCGAGGGTACGGTGCCGTGAGGGCCGCCGGGAGTGCGAGGGTCGAGCGGCGCAAGAGCGAGCTGATGGCCGTCTACCGCGAACGTCCGGAGCCGGATGCGCCACGTTCCGATCAGCCTGGCGGGAGAGCGCCGGAGGCGGGCGTTGCGAGCGGGAACGGTCTCGTGCGCGAGATCATAGGATAGTGGCTCACGGTTGCACGGCTGGGAGGGCAATAGCATGTCCGTCGAAATTCTCGCAAATCGCCGTATCCCGCCGGCGGTGCCGCAGATGGTGTGGATCAACGATCAAATCGCGGCGCGGATCGTGACGGCCGGCTTTGCATATCAAACCGTCATGGAGGCGCTCCTGATTCATGCGGCCGACGATTTCGTCCAACCGCCAAAACCGTTCGTGCGGCCGGGCGGAGCTGCGGAGGAGTATGAACGCGGATACCTGACCGCGATGCCGGCCTACGTCGGAGGCAGCTTCGACGCGTTGGGCGCCAAGCTCGCGACGGGATTTCCTATCAATCTGACGCGCGGAATTCCCCGGGCGTCCGGCGTCATCGTGCTGTTCGATACCACGACCGGGGTTCCGGTGGCGGTGGTGGACAGCAAGACGATCTCTGCAAGGGGGGCCGCCGCGACGGCGTCGATTTGCGTCGATCATCTCGCCGCCAAGGCGAACCTTCGCATCGCAGTCCTGGGGGCCGGGCCGATCGCTCACGAGACGGTCATCAGCCTGTTCATCACCAGGTCTCGCCCGATCGATTCCATGCTCATCTTCGATCCGGTTGGAAATCGCGCGCAGGCGATCGTCGAGGCAGTCTCGCCCTTTACCGACGTGCCGGTCCAGCTTGCGCCATCGGCCAGGGACTGTCTCGCGGATGCCAACGTCGTCATCGCGGCGACGACGGGCGCCAAGGCTCATGTTCAGCCGGAGTGGCTCGGTGACAGGTGGCTGATCATCGCGCTGAGCTCCGACGATTTCGTGCCCGAGACCATTCTGTCCGCGGACAAGCTGGTCTCCGACGATTTCGTCCAGAACAGCCAAGAGGACATGCTGTTCCCTCGTCTCGTCAGGTCCGGTGCAATCGGGCGGGACAGGCTTTATGGCGAGCTCAGTCATATCGTTGCGGGACGCATCGCCGGCCGCGAGGGCGGGGAGCGCATCTTCGTGAACCCGACCGGTATGGCGATTCAGGATATCGCCATCGCGGCGCGTGTCTGCGCGACGGCAGCGTGCCGAACCGACGCCCGACTGCTGACGTCCTAGCTTTCATCTTCGTTCAGACGCGTACCAACAGGAGAGACCATGCATACGATCGTTCAACCCAGGGGTTGGCTCCGACCCAAGGGTTATGCCAACGGCATTCTGGCCGAAGGAAAATTGCTCTTCGTCGCCGGTCAGGTTGGCTGGAACGAACGCGAAGAGTTCGAGAGTGACGACTTCGTCAAGCAGGCAGAGCAGGCGCTGAAGAACATCGTGGCCGTGCTCAGTGAGGGTGGCGCAAAGCCGGAGCACATCGCGCGCATGACCTGGTACGTCACGAGCAACAAGGAATACACGGATCGGTTGGCGGAGGTCGGCAAGGTCTACAGGAGCATCATCGGACCGCACTATCCTGCAATGACGCTGGTCCAGGTCGCGGGATTGTTCGAGGCCGGCGCCAAGCTCGAGATCGAGGCGACGGCGGTCATTCCCGCTTAGCTGCGGGCGTAGTGGCGGGCCTGCGGTGCCATCGGTCGGCGCTCACGCGCTTCAGCCGGTCTTCGTAAAATCCGCCACGCGCCGCGCGAGGAACGCTTCGATTCCTTCGCGGGCCGCGGAGGCGCAGGCGCTCGCGCCGAACGCGCGATAACCGACTTCGAGCGCGTCATCGAATGACGGCGTTGCTGCGGCTTCCACGATCGCCCGATCCATGATTGCGATGATCTCGCGGCTCAAGGGCTGGCTGTTCGCTGCGACGGGAGTGGCCGGCGGCAGCGGCAGAAGGGCGACGGGCGCGTCCAAATTGGCGCGTGGCCTGCCGATCAACGCGTTGACGCGTTCGATCGCTCTTGCAATGAGGTCGGGGTAGTCCTGCGCCAGAGCGTCGACCACGCCGAGCCTGTGTGCACTGGCGGCATCCATCCTCCTGGCCTGTCGCAGCATGCCGGCGAAATGGTCGGCGGCGGCCGGCCAGCGTCGGAACGGAACGACCATGGCCCCGATCCCGGGAACGATGCCCAGCGTGACTTCGGGAAACTGCATCGACACGGTACTCATCGCCACGATCGCATGGCAGCGCAAGGCGAGTTCCAGACCGCCGCCGAGCGCCATGCCGTTGAGGGCTGCGACGACCGGCTTTTCCATCCGGTCGAGGTAGGTCAGCAGTCGCGAGCAGTCGCGCGCATATTGCGTGGCCTCATCGGCATGACCGAGCATGCGCGGGAAACGCCCAATGTCGGCACCAGCGCAAAAGGCGCGAGGCCCATAACCGACGATCACGAATCCGCGCGTCGCCGCGTCGGACTCGTAGTGGCGCAGCACCGATAGAATCTCGTCCGTCAATTCGTCGTGCAGCGCATTCATCGCCTCGGGGCGGCGGATCGTGACGATCTTGACGCCGCTCACTTCGTCGACGAGCAGATTGCGCAGGAAATCCTGATACTGAGCGGTCGGTCGGGTCGACCGGGGCATGCCGGGACGCTCCGCGTGCATGCGCGCCGTGATGCGCGCCGCTTCCTTCTCGCCAATGCGTCTAAGGAGATCGAGCGGTCCCTGCCTGAAGCCGAGGGCGAGGCGGCAGCCCAGTTCGAGATCGGCGGCGGCGCCGATCTTGCGATCGAGAATGTCGAAGGACTGGGACGCGAGAATTCCGATCAGGCGATCACGCACTGCGGCGGCAACGGTCGTGTCGACATCGACGCGCTCACCGGGCGCGACGGTTTTCCAGCGATCGACGGATCCAAAGATCCTGGCCGGCTGGTAGTGAGCGCCTTCGGCCTTCGCCTGCAACGTATTCGTCTCGACGATGATCGGATTGCCGTTCGCCATGTTGAGAACGAAGAAGGGGCCAGCATGCACGAATTCGGACGCGACCGTGTCGATTTGCGCCGCAGTCGCCTGCTCCAGCATGAGCCCGGCCTCGTTGCACCAATTGTCGAAGATGCGATCGAGCATGAAGCAGGCGACATCCGCGGTGACGAGCGGGACCTTCCCCGTGGTGCAGAAGAACCAGCTCAAGTCCTTTGCGAGGAGCGGGTCGGCCGACTCCCAGTCGATGACCTCGACGATTGGATTGCGCCAGGCCGGGGCAAAGAAATGGGTCACGGTGGCTCGCGCCTTGTGGCGCAAATTCGCGAAGATGGTTGCAGCGGGCAGGGAGCTCGTATTCGAGGTGATGGTTGCGTCCGGTCGGACCAGCGTTTCGACCTGCGCGAGAATCCGGTGTTTGACGGCAACATCTTCCGTTGCCGCCTCCAGCACCCAGTCGACGCCGGCGATGTCGTCGTAGCGCAACGTCGTGTAAAGATTGGCGCAAACTCTTTCGGCCTGCTCCCTGCTCATTCTGCCCCGGACGACCGCCTTGTGCGCATAGTCCTCGAATCGCCGCCGTGCGCGATCGAGTGCGTCTTGCGAGATGTCCACGAAATGCAGCGTGAGGTCGTCGATGGCGCTCTTCAGGTAGTAGCCGATATCCGGCCCGATCGTGCCGGCCCCGATGATGGCGATTGATTTCGGGAACGCCCGTGTCGGCTTGTGGAGGAGTGGGTTTTGCAGAGCCATGATCGAGTTCCGTTGCGGTCGAATGCGGCGCGGGTCAGCTCACGATGCGGCCTCTCTAACCCGCGCGACGCCACAGCTGCGTGGGCTCCTGGAAGCGGCCATAGACATCGACAAGAGCGCCATTCATCTCGCCGACCGTCGCATAGACCTTGACGGCATCGACCAGCGCCGGCATCACGTTGCGGCCCGCTTCGGCATCGGCGCGCAGTGCCTTGAGAGCGCGCGCGACGGCCTCGTTGCTACGCGCGGCGCGGACTTTCCGTACGTTCTCGATCTGCTGCCTGGCGCCGGCCTCGTCGTAACCGTGCAGGTCGACCTGCGGCTTCTCCTCATCCGAATCTTCGTAGCAGTTGACGCCGACCTTGCGCAGTTCTCCGGTTTCGAGCGCTCGCTGGCGCCGGTAGGCATACTCCGACACTCTTGCCTGGATCACCCCGTCGCTGACGGCCCTGACGATTCCGCCCTGGGCGTCGACCCATTGCATGGCCTCCGTGATCTTCTGCTCGGTCTGGTTCGTCAGGGTCTCGACGTAGTAGGAGCCGCCGAGCGGATCGACCGTGTCGGCGAGACCGACTTCCTCTGTCAGCATCTGCATCGTACGCAGTGAAAGGCGCTGCGCTCTCGGCGTCGGGATCGTGTAGGCCTCGTCGTAGCAGCACAGGGCCATGGTTTGCGCGCCGCCGAGCGCGGCCGCGAGCGCATAGTAGGCCCCTCGCATGATGTTGTTCTCGGGTTGCTCGATCGTCAGCCCGAAGCCGCCGCCCCCGGCGATCATCCGCATCCAGCCCGATTCGGGCCGCCTGGCGCCGTACTCGTCGAGAATGATCTTCGACCATCGCCTGCGTCCGGCGCGGAACTTGGCGACCTGCTCGAACAGGTTGCCGAAGATGTTGAAGTTGAACGACAGCCGCCCGGCGAATTCGTCGATATCGAGGCCGCGGGCCAGCGCCATGTCGGTATAGGCCTTGGCGATGGCGAAGGCGTACCCCATTTCCTCGGCCGGGCTCGCGCCGGATTCGCGGATGTGATACCCGCAGACGCTCACGGGACTGTATTTCGGCGTGACCTTCGCGCAATATTCGATGGTGTCGGCGACGAGCTTGACGGATGGCTCGACCGGGTAGATCCAGGTGCCGCGGCCGATGAACTCCTTCAATATGTCGTTCTGCGCGGTGCCGCGCAGCTTCGAAAGATCGTAGCCGCGCTTCTCGGCCATGGCGAGAAACATGGCGATGAGGCTTGCTGCCGCCCCGTTGATCGTCAGCGATACGGTGATGGCGTCGAGATCGATGCCGTCGAAGGCGATTTCGAAATCGCGCAGGGTGTCGATCGCCATGCCGACACGCCCGACCTCGCCGGCGGCTTCGGGTGCGTCCGAGTCATACCCGCACTGCGTCGCCAGGTCGAAGGCGACGTTGAGGCCCGTCTGGCCGTTGGCAATGAGGTATTTGAAGCGCTCGTTCGTATCGGCGGCATTGGCGAAGCCGGTGTATTGGCGCATGGTGAACGGGCGGTGACGATACATCAGCGAATGAATGCCGCGCGTGAATGGCGCATTGCCCGGCAGACTGTCGTCGACACCGCCACTCGCGACCACGTCCTCCGCCGTGTAGAGCGGCTTGATCTCGATGCCGGATTCGTTGATGACCGGCCTCATCTTGCTCGCCAGCTTCGATTGGTCGTTCACTTCACGTTCTCCCGGATGAAGGAGACAATGTCTCCGGTGTGGGACCCGGTCGGAAATACGCCCCTGAAGCCGAGCTGGCGCAGCACCATGCGATCGTTCTCGGGAATATTGCCGCCGACCAGCCACAGCTTGTCGTGCAGGCCCTTCTCCATCATCAGGTCGCGCACGCGTCGGCACAGCGGCAGATGGGCGCCGGAAAGGACGGATAGACCGATGACGTCGGCGTGCTGCTTGATCGCCGTGTCGACGATCGCCTCGGGTGTCTGGCGCAGGCCGGTGTACACCACGTCGAAGCCGGCATCGATCAGTGCATGCACGACGACTTTCGCTCCGACGTCGTGACCGTCCAGTCCGGGTTTGGCCACCAGTACTTTGACTTGATGATCAGGCACGCGCCACTTCCTTCGCGATGATGAGTTTGAGAATATCGCTGGTGCCGCCGCCAATCAGCGTGAAGCGTATGTCGCGCAGATGGCGCTGGACCGGAAACTCCATGCTGTAGCCGTAGGACGCCAGGATGCGCGCGGCCTTGTCGCATATCTGCAACGCGGCTTCCGAGGCGAAGAGCTTGGCCATGGCGGCCTCGCGGTGGTGCGGCTTGCCGGCATCCTTGAGCCAGGCGGCGTAATGAACGAGGCGACGCGCCGCCTCTAGATCGGTCGCCATTTCCGCGAGCTTGATCTGCACGGCCTGGAAGGAGTTGATCGGCTTGCCGAACTGTTTTCGCTCGGCCGAGTAGCGGACCGCCTCCTCGAGCGCGCCGCGCGCGCCGCCGAGCGCCAGCGCACCGGTGACGATGCGGACTTCGGCCAGAAGCTTGCGTAGGTGGGCCTCGCCGTCGCCTTCTTCGTGGCTGAGCCGGTGGCTGTCCGGCACGAAGCAGTCGTCGAGGGCGAGCTCCGACGTCGGCAAGGCCCACACGCCCATCTTGGGGATGGCCTTGCCTACGATCAGGCCCTCGAAATTGCGCTCGACGAGGAAGATCGTGAGTTTGTGCGCCTCGCCCGCTCGCGCAAAGACCGTGAAGAAATCCGCAACGGGCGCCGAGGTGACCCAGATCTTCCGGCCCTTCAGGCGATAGCCGCCTTCGACCTTGCGTGCCGATGTGGCGATGCCGGCAAGGTCGCTGCCCGCGTCGGGCTCGGTCATGCAGATGCATCCGATCTTCTCGCCGCGCAACGCCGGAATCAGCAAGCGTTCACGGATGTCGGCGCCGCCAAGCATCTCGAGGAACTTGGTGCCCATCAGCGACTGCATGGTCGCGCAGCCGGCCAGCGACATCGAACCGCGCGCGATTTCCTCGAGTGCTATACAAAGCGAGACCAGATCGAGATCGGATCCCCCGACGGCGGCGGGATAGCGCATGCCGAAGAATCCGAGCGCGCCAAGCTTGTCGAACAATTCGCGCGGGAACGCGTGGGCCTCGTCGATTGCGGCCGCCTTTGGTATGATCTGCTCGTCGCAGAACCGTGCAAAGGTCTCCTGGATCCGCGCCTGTTCGTCGAGAAGCTCGAAATCCATTAGTTCGCTCGCCGGTTTGCGAAACGCGCAGTGCCGCCAGGCTTTCGCTCAGGACAATGCATGATGGCGCTCCCGCCGCATTGCAAAGTGCGTATGGCCGCGAAACACCCTTGGCAGCGCATCGAAATCGGCACGCAACGCAACCCGGGCAGGGGAAATCATGGCCGCGTTGAAATCCTCGGCGCTGTCGAACTCGACCTCGTTCCCGATGAGGTAGTCCGCAGGTTCGCAATGCGGCGCGCGCAGTGCGCCCAGTGGACGGTAGCATTCGATTGCACGGATGCGAGGCAGCTTTGCCAGGAGAGGTGGGTGGGTGCGCTCGTAATGATCGGCGAAGCTCGCTGCCGCTTCTCTGGATCCGTGATAGCGCACTACATATCGATAGGCAGTTCGGCGCAACTCGGCCCGAGGCCCATCAACGGCATAAGCGTTTCCGCTCATCGGCGTCGCTGTGAGGGTCAATCCAGCCGGCCTCTGCGCCAGCCAACGCTCGAATGCGACGCTCGCGATGGCCGTGCGCAAGTCGCCTTCCGTTCGAACGTGCACGATTGCGGCGATCAGTGGGCCTGCCGCGGGGACGACGAAGGGATCGGCCCCGCCGGCCGTCGGCAAATAGATATCGGCGTGAAGGATGCCGGGGAGCGGCAGCAGGCTATGCAGGGCGTCGCGCTGAAACCAGTCATGCGACTGCGCTGCAAGCCCTGCGTGTCCCTTCGCAGCGATTTCCAACACCCAACTCACTCCGCCGCTCCACGGCAAAGGGCGGAGCGGCCGACCGCGGAGCCGATTTCAGCGGCCCTCCTGCCGAGTGGATCTGACGTCATCCTGTTCAGACCTGCAAAAACGGACTAGACAGATGTTCAATGTATCCCGTATACAGGGCGCCGTCTACATGGAAAAGTCCAGCATGGCCACGACGCTCACGACGATCAAGCGCTCACCCACGCTCGGCGATCAGGTCTATGCGACGCTGCGAGATTCGATCCGTTCCGGTCGGCTGAAAAGCGGCCAGCTCTTGCAGGAAGTGACGATCGCGGCCGATCTCGGCGTGTCGCGCACCCCTGTCCGCGAGGTCTTGGCCCGGCTGGCCAGCGAAGGGCTGATCCAGGCGGAGGGGCGCTACTACGTCGTGCCGCGCCTTTCGGCCCAGGACGTGGAGGACATTTACGAGCTTCGCCTGATGGTCGAGCCGGAAGTCTTGCGGAAGGCCGCAAGCCGCATTTCCGGGCGCGGCCAGCTGCAGCCGTTCCGCGCCGAGCTTGCCAATATGGTCGTCGCAGACGAAGCCGGCGATGCCAACGCCTTCATGGAAGCGAATTATCGCTTCCGCGACGCATGGCTCAAACTCGAGACCAATGCACGGTTGCTGCGCGTCATCGAACAATATTCCGATCACGTCCGCTTCCTGCGCGCGATCACGCTCGGTGACGCCTCGACGCGCGCCATCGTCATCAAGGGATTGCGTGCGGTGACGAGCGCGCTGGCAGCCGGCGACGGAGAAGCTGCGGCCAAGGCGATGCGCGCGCATCTCGAGCAGGCGCGCCGGATATTGCACGCGGAGATCGCCAAGGCCACGCCGGAGAGCGGCGCAAATGGCCTATAGCGCCGAGATCCCGTTTCGCGCCTACTGGAGCACGCCCTTTGCGCGCTGGCAGGGCTCGTTCGCCAATCTGAATTCGATCGAGTTCGCCGCGCACGTTGCGAAGGCCGAGTTCGCCAAGCGTGAGGGATTGGCCGAATCGATCGATCACGGCGTGCTCGGGATCAGCGTGCCGCAGAAGCACTCGTTCTACGGGTTGCCGTGGCTGGCAGGGCTCGCCGGACTGAAGGGCGTCGCCGGGCCGGCGATCATGCAGGCATGCGCAACGGGCGTCCGCACGCTGCTGGCCGCCGTCGAGGAGGTGGACGCCGGTCTTTCATCGGTCTCCATCGCCGTCAACTGCGATCGCACGTCGAATGGCCCGCATGTCTACTACCCCAATCCGCGCGCTCCCGGCGGTACGGGCGCGGCGGAAGACTGGGTCATGGACAATTTCAATTTCGATCCGCTCGGCCGGCACGCGATGATCCGCACTGCCGAGAACGTCGCGATGAAGCACCAGATCGCGACGTCCGAGCAGCACGAAGCGGTTCTGGTACGCGAGGCGCAATACCGGCAGGCGCTCGCCGATGATAGTGCGTTCCTCAGGCGCTTCATGACCCTGCCGTTCCAGGTTCCCGACCCGGCATACCGCAAGACGGTGACCTCCCTCGACGGCGACGAGGGTGTGAATTTCTCGACGCCGGAAGGTCTCGCCAAACTCAAGCCGGTCCTCGAAGGCGGCAGCGTGACCTTCGGCGGCCAGACGCATCCTGCCGATGGAAATGCAGCGATCGTCGTTGCGAAGCCCGATCGCGCCCGGGAGCTCAGCGCCGACAGCAACATCAGAATCACCCTGCATGGTTTCGGCACGGCCCGCGCGGCGCTTGCCCACATGCCGGAGGCGCCCGTCCCGGCCGCGCGCAAGGCGCTGGCCGTCGCAGGCAAGAGCTTCTCCGACATCGACGCCATCAAGACGCACAATCCGTTCGCAATCAACGACGTATTGTTTTCGCGGGACACGGGAGTGCCCGTCGACAAGTTCAACAACTACGGCTGCTCGCTGGTATGGGGTCATCCGCAGGCGCCGATGGGAACGCGGAGCATCATCGAATTGATCGAGGAGCTCGTTGCGCGCGGCGGGGGGTGGGGACTGTTTACGGGTTGTGCTGCCGGCGACTCGGCCATGGCAGTGGTGTTGCACGTCGATGACCGCGGCCAGGGGCCATGAACATTTCACGCTGGATCGACAAGCACGCGAAATTCGCGCCCGGTGGTGCGGCGCTTCGCTTCGCCGGATCGTCGATCAGCTATCAGTCGCTGGCCGCCGAGGTCGAAAATGCGGCGCGCAAGCTCGTCGCGCTGGGAGTGATGTCCGGCGATGTCGTAGTCTATCTCGGTCTCAACGGACCGCAGCTGCTGGAGCTGCTGTTCGCCTGCGGACGTCTCGGCGCGTCGGTGGCGCCGTTGAACTGGCGCCTCACCGCGCTGGAGCACGAGCGCATGTTGCAAGACTGCCGGCCGCGCGTTGCGGTCGTCGCGGACCAATTCGTCTCTCATGCCGCGCCCCTGCGCGCGACCTTCGAAGCGACCCACTGGACGACGCTCGGGGGGCCTGCCGCCGGTTGGCTGTCCTGGAACGACGTGCACGCCTCGCCGGCGGCGCTTCCGGATCCCCCCGACGCCGACAATACGCCGGTCCTGCTCTGCTACACGTCCGGGTCGACGGGCGCGCCGAAGGGCGTCGTGCACACGCACGCGTCCTTGTTCTGGAACGCGATCAACAGCGTGCACATGCACGATCTCACCAGTGCCGATCGGGTGCTGACCACCCTTCCGCTGTTCCATGTCGGAGGGCTGAACATTCTCACGACCCCGGCCCTGTATGCGGGTGCCAGCGTGACGTTGCACCCCAAGTTCGATCCGGACGACGCAATTGATGCCATCGAGAAGGAGCGGATCACGCTGACGGTCCTCGTGCCGGCGCAGTTGATGGCGATGATGGCGTGTCCGCGATGGCAGCAGGCGGACCTGTCGAGCCTGCGCGTGGTGACGACGGGATCGACGATCATCCCGGCCTCGTTCGTGCAGAAGGTGCACGAACGCGGCCTGCGACTGATCCAGGTCTATGGGTCGACCGAGACGTGCCCCATAGCGGCCTACCAGCGCGCGGACTCCGCCGAGCGAAAGTTGGGGGCCGCCGGGCTTCCGGCGCTGCATTGCGACCTGAGGATCGTGGATGCCGACGGCCGAGACGTCAGCCGGGGTGAGGACGGCGAAATTCTCGTGCGCGGTCCGAACCTCATGCGTGAATACCTCAACGCGCCCGAGGCGACGTCGGCAAGCCTGAAGGACGGCTGGTATCGGACGGGCGACGTCGGCCATTTCGACGAAGATGGCTATCTGTTCGTCGTCTCGCGCAAGAACGACATGATCATTTCCGGCGGCGAGAACGTCTATCCCGCCGAGATCGAGAATGTCCTGCTCGAATGGCCCGCAATTTCCGAAGTGTGCGTCTTCGGCCGGCCGAATTCACGCTGGGGCGAAATGATCGTCGCGATGATCGTTCCGGCCCCGGGCGAGAAATTGACCGCGGCTGACGTCCTGGCTCGCCTCGAAGGACGCGTCGCCCGCTACAAGCATCCGCGCGAGATCGTGTTTGCCGCGGCGTTGCCGCGTAACGCGCTCGGCAAGGTGATCAAGGAAAGAGTGCGGGCCGAAGCGGCGCCGCCGCCCGAAAGGATACTGGAGGGTCAGAGGCCATGAGGCTCAAGGTCGGTATCGACGTCGGAGG
>NZ_JAGWUA010000332.1 GCF_028868675.1 Bradyrhizobium sp. | reverse complement strand
CAGTGCCGTGCTCTTGGCGAGCGCATCCGCGATTAGGAGCAGCCGGTCGTCGGAGAACTTGCTGAGACAGATCGGCCCGCCCGGCTGGACCGCCTCGGCGCCCTCGTCATTGCAGAGCTGCGCCTGTGCGGTCTCTTCCTCGTACGGGGTGAGTTCGCCGACGACGCGCGGCTTGAGGCCGTCCAGCAGCGCCTTCTCCTCGGACGGCAACAGTCCGATCAGCACCACGACGCCATAGCGGAAGATCACCGCAAGGCCGGCGTGGACACGGAAGGCGACCGGCGCTGACGAGACCAGGCTGCCGATCTCCAGCCCGGCGGGATTGATGCGGTCACCCAGCATCAACGCCCGTATCCGCAGCATCGGCGCGGCCTCGGGCCTGGCGGCCGCCACGGTCGTGTCTAACTCGGGTTGGTCTGCATTCACCCTGAGATCCTGCTTGGCGCCACAGTGAGGCGATAGGCAACGGCGCGGGAGCCGTCGAGCACCTCCAAGACCGTATCACAAATGGCGCAGCGGAATTCGCCCGATCTGCCGGGCAGAGATGTCAGTGCGATCCGGCGGAAACCGGCCCCGCAATTCGGACAAGTCAGGTCACCTTTTTCCATATTCACCCTGTCGCTGCTTCAACGGCGCCGACAATGGCATTCAAGTCTTTGCATCCAGTCTTGCAGCAATGTGATGTGCCACCGTCTCGACAATCGCCGGCGGCGAAATCGGTTTCGCGCCGCAATTCATCCGGCGGCCGAAACATTCGGCAATATGGCCGCTCCCGGCGATACGTTCGGCCGCAGCTGCCTGCGGGATTGTCCCCTTGAGCGGCGCAGTGCGGCAAGCCGTTGCGCTCGGCGCGGCGCCATGATTATGACAAGGGACAACCGGGCCACGCTTTCTCCTGCCTGAGACAATGAAGCCTCATTCATGCTGAGCGTCATCATTCCGACCGCGGGCGTCGAGCAGCCGACGGTGGCAACCCTGGCCGCGCTGGTTCCGGCCGCGGCCGCGGGACTGATCCGCGAGGTCCTGCTGGTCGACGGCGCCGACAATGGCGTGATCGAGCGCGTCGCCGACGTCGCAGGCTGCCGTTTCATCGGCTTTGCCGGCGAGCACGGCGCGGCGCTCGCCACCGGCGCGCTGCAGGCCCGTTCGCCCTGGCTGATGTTCCTGCATGCCGGCGCGGTGCCGGAGGCCGGCTGGATCGAGGAGACGACCCAGTTCATCCAGACCGTCTCCGCCAGCGGCAGGCCGCGCGCCGCCGTGTTCCGCTACGCGCGCTCGCCATACGCCGATACCAGCCTGCGCGAGACGTTCCGGGCGCTGGCGCGGACGATCGTCGGGCCGCTCGGCGATCAAGGACTGTTGATCGCACGGGATCATTACGACCGGCTCGGCGGCTACCCGCCCCATGCCCGCTGCTCCGAGGCGCGGTTGCTGCGCCGGCTCGGCCGCTCCTCCCGGACGCTGCTGCGCAGCCGGATCGTGATGATGGCGTGAGGTCGAAAAGAGATACTTGCCAAAGTCAAATAATTAATTGACTATGGCAAGCATCGAGGTGGCCGATGTCTTCGAGCGATATGTCCTCACGCCGATCATCCGCGACAGCTTCGCCCGGACAGGTCTCGGACGGCCAGGTGCTGGCGGTTCGCGCCTTCAACCGCTTCTATACCCGCAAGCTCGGCGTGCTCGGCCAGCAGCTCCTGAAGAGCCCGTTCTCGCTGAGCGAGGCGCGCGTGCTCTACGAGCTCGCGCATCCCGACCCGCTTCGCGGCGAGCTGTCCGCCAAGGAGATCGGCAACGCGCTTGGCCTCGACCCCGGCTACCTGAGCCGCATCGTGCAGAATTTCGACGAGGCCGGCCTGATCGTGCGCAAGCCGCTCGCCACCGACCGCCGGCAATATCGGCTCAGCCTGACCGCGAAGGGCCGTCAGGCCTTTGCCAAGCTCGAGCGCACGACCCATGAGGACGTCGCCGCGATGCTGCGGCCGCTGCCGGCGGAGGACCGCAGGCGGCTCACGGGCGCGATGCAGACGATCGAACGGCTGCTCGGCGCGCCGCGAACGGCGCCGCCGGCCGCGAGCCTGCGCGATCCGCGGCCCGGCGACATGGGCTGGGTGGTGCAGAGCCACGGCGCGCTCTATGCGAGCGAATACGGCTTCGACTCCGGCTTCGAGGCGCTGGTCGCCGAGATCGTCGCAAAATTCATGACCTCGTTCGATCCCTCGCGCGAACGCTGCTGGATCGCTGACATCGAGGGCCGGCCGGTCGGCTCGGTGTTTCTGGTGAAGGCGAGCGACGATGTCGCCAAGCTCCGCCTCCTGCTGCTCGATCCGGCCGCGCGCGGCCAAGGCCTCGGCCAGCGGCTGGTCGCCGAATGCATCGCGTTCGCGCGCGCCTGCGGCTATCGCCGCATGACGCTGTGGACGCAGAGCATTCTGACCGCGGCGCAGCGAATCTATCAGGACGCCGGCTTCCAGCTCGTGGCCGCCGAGCCGCATCGCAGCTTCGGCCAGGACCTGATCGGCGAGACCTGGGAACGCGAAATCTAGAGCGTTTGCCGATCTGATCGAATCGAGACGAGCGGTAGATTTCTCAACCCGTCATTGCTGTGAGCGAAGCGGAGCAATCCAGAATCCCGCCGCGGAAAGATTCTGGATTGCTTCGTCGCTTCGCTCCTCGCAGCAATGAGGAACATGGCATCGAAAGCAGCTCCTCTGCGACCTGATCGGCGGATGCTCTAGGAGCGCCATGCTCGCATTCACACCGTTGCGCCCTGCGCCTTCGGCCGCCGCAGGTGCTCGTCGAGCCGCGGCATGATCTCGACGAAATTGCAGGGGCGCGTGCGGTAGTCGAGCTGCGCCTTCAGGATGCCGTCCCAGCCATCGCGGCAGGCGCCGGGTGAGCCCGGCAGACAGAAGATGTAGGTCGCCCCCGCAACGCCCGCCGTGGCGCGGCTCTGGATCGTCGAGGTGCCGATCTTGGCGTGGCTCATCATGTGGAACGCGATCGAGAAGCCGTCCATCCGCTTCTCGAACAACGGCTCGATCGCCTCCGGCGTCACGTCGCGCCCGGTGAAGCCGGTGCCGCCGGTGGTGACGATCGCGTCGATGCCGGCGTCCGCGATCCAGCGCCTGA
>NZ_JAGWUA010000116.1 GCF_028868675.1 Bradyrhizobium sp. | reverse complement strand
CGAGCGACGGCGACGTCCGCGAGTCGTTCCGCCGCCTGCAATTGCGGGAGGGACAAGGGGCCCACGGCAAGGCGTTCTCGTTCATGGAGATGGAAGACGACAGCGAGCCCGACCCCGATCTCGATCTTGCGGACCTGGGCCGGGAGCCGCGCCTGCGATGAACGATTTCTGGATAGCATGCGGCCATCACCTGCTCGAACGCGACGACAGCGGCGGGCTTCGGGTCACCGATGAGTTCCTGAAGGCCTATTTTGCCCGTCCCGAGCTGATGCCGCCGGACGATGCATGCCCGGTCGAGCTTCGGCTGCACCGGGAACTGCTCGCCGATCCCCGCCAACCGGTGACGGCCGACGAGATCGCCGCCATCGCCGACGACGATGCGCGGGAGAACTGGCGTTTCGTGCTGGCCTTTCGCGATCTGCTGTTGCGGCATCCGACGCTCGAGGCGGCCTATCTTGCGCTGGTTCGCGGTGCCGTAAACGACCTTCCCCCGCTCTTCATCAACCAGCTCGTGCACGTGATCTTGCGCAATGCCCTCGACGGCTGCGAGGATACGTTCGTGCTGCGTGCCGCGGAACTGTTCTTCCGGCCGCAGCGCATCCTGCCGCACGAGCAGGCCTTGCTGCTCGGCGATGACGAGATCGTCGGTGGGCGCAGCCCGACGCCGGTGCTCTCGCTGATCTCGATGCTCGCGGCTGCGGCCGAAACCCGGATCGACGTATTGAGCGGGGACAACGTCGACAGTTACTGGCAGCGCAGCGACCAGTTCGACATGGCGTTCGATCTCACCCCGGCCGGACGTGGACCGAAAGCGCTGGCGCAGGCGATGACGTGCTGGATCTCTCATCTGCTCGGCGTCGAGGTCGCCATCGAGCCGTTACGCGAGCTGCGCGATGCGCGCTTCACCTGGTATGTGGGGCTCGATACGGATGCCACCAATCTCGGCGATCGCCTCTGGCACGGCGAGGAACTCGACGACCGAAGCGCCGGACGCGTTTTGGCCCTCTTTCGCCTGACATTTGCAGACGCGAGCCTGGCTGTGGAAGATATGCAGGGCGAGCCGGTCTATCTGATCCTGACGATGACGCCGGACCAGAAGGTCCGGATGAAGCCGCAGAATCTGTTGACGGGGCTGCCGATGAATCGGCTGGAGATGGTGACGTGAGTCCTGCTGCGCTGCCCGCCCTGCGCATTCCCGTCGGCGTCGTGGTCGAGCGGCGCAAGTCGGACTCGCCCTGGGCCGATTTCGTCTGGCGCGGCATTGCGGTGCTGCCGGACGAGCCGGAGACGACGCCTTGGACGGTGCTGCGCGAGCAGGAGGGGACGACCCTGTTCTATGCCGGCAGCGCCACGGTCGACCTCTATCCGTCCGAGACGGCGCGCTATCGCGACAATCTCGTCTCGGGCAATCCAAGCATCTGGACCGTGTTGTCGCCTTCGGAGGGCCCCTGGCCCTATTCGGTCGCAGCAGTCACGGCGGACCCCGCGGAAGGTGAGGCCTTTACCGAGGCGGCGTCCAATCTCGTCGAGACCGTGCCCATGCCGGAAGGACTGCGCGCGGCGATTGAAAATTTCATCGCCGTCCACCACGTCGAGCGGGAATTCGTCAAGCGCGAGCGACGCCGGGCCGACCCGGAGGCGCTGGCGCGGCGAGAGCATGAAGGCGGATAGGCATGAGCGAGGAAGAGTTCCTTGCGCGCTGGTCCCGTCGCAAGCGCGAAGCCAAAGCGAAAGTGGTTTCCGCGGACGAGGTTGTGCCCGATGACGTGCAGTCCGCGCCGTCGCAGCCCGCCGCAGAGGAAGGCGAGGAGGAAATCGACCTGTCGAGCTTGCCCCCGATCGATTCGATCACGTCGGCAACCGACATCACTGCATTCCTGCGCAAGGGGATTCCGCAGGAGCTGACGCGTGCGGCTCTTCGTCGCGCCTGGAGCGCCGATCCGGCGATTCGCGACTTCGTCGGGCTGGCGGAGAACGCCTGGGACTTCAACGATCCGAACGCCATGCCGGGCTTTGGACCATTGGATTGCTCCGAAGGCGAACTGGCCGAGCTGCTGGATCGAGTAATTGGCGGCGTACGGAAGGTGGCCGAAGGCCTGCCTGATGCTTCGGCTGAGCCCGCGGACCACGCGGAATCCGGGCAAGAACTGCGTCAGGCGGAAGCATTTGCCACCGCGGAGGCGATCGTCGATTCTGCCGCGCCTGAGTTCTCCTCTCGTCCTGCCGCGGCGCACCCAAGGGCGGCCGATGACACCGGCGACGAATCGGATCCCGTTCGACGGCGCAGACATGGCGGCGCGCTGCCGCAATAGGTCTTTCGACCAACTCCATAGCTTCGGGCTATGTCGCAATTGACCGTCCGTGGGACTGGGTCTACGCTTCTCCAGTGCTTTGCTACAAAACAAATAATCGAGCACCTGGGACTGGGATGGGAGGTCCGAGTGCGTGACGAGGGACTCGACCGCGCGATCGACGCCGCAGGCGGCGTTGCCCACCTTGCGCGCAAAATCGGCATCAGCCAGCCCTCCGTTTCGAATTGGAACAAGGTCCCCGCTCAACGAGTGATTGCGGTCGAGGCCGCAACCGGCATTCCACGCACGGAACTGCGGCCCGATCTCTACGGTATGCCAAGGCCACCTGAGGCCGTTGACCCCGTCGATGCGGCGCGCGCGCAGGAATACGCGCTGCTGGCCACGCTGTTGTCCGCCGCGCCGTCACAGGCGTTGCTCGACCGGCTTGCTGCATTGAGCGGCGATGAGACGCCGCTTGGACGCGCTCATGCAGCGCTGGCGGAAGCGGCTTCCCGATCGGTCGCGGCACGGCTCGAGCGTGAGTATTTCGATCTGTTCGTCGGATTGGGCCGCGGCGAATTGCTGCTTTATGCCTCCTACTATCTCACCGGATTCCTGCACGAGCGGCCGTTGTCGCGCCTGCGTGAGGACCTCGCCGCGGCGGGGATCGAGCGCGTCGCGAGCAACTCCGAACCCGAGGATCATGCGGCCATTCTGTGCGAGATCATGTCGGGCTTCGCCGACGGCCGGCTCGATGCAACGCTGCAGGCGCAGCGCGCCTTCTTCGAGACGCACGTCGCGTCCTGGATGGGCCGGCTGTTCGCCGACATGGAGAGTGCCGAAAACGCCCGCTTCTATCGGACGGTCGGCGCGCTCGGTCGGCTCTTCATCGATATCGAGACGGAAGCATTCAAGTTCGCCAACTGACCGACGCGCGTCGGTCCGGGAGAGATGCGATGAGTGACGAGACGAAAGCCAAGGTCGGACGCCGCGACTTCCTTCGCAAGGTCGGCATTGGCACGGTCGGCGCCGGCGCAGCGCTCGCGACACCGCTGGTCGGGTCCGCGCAGGCCGACAGCGAGAATGACGGTGAGAAGCGCAAGGCGCGCTACAAGGAATCCGACCACGTGAAGACGTATTATCGCGTCAATCGTTATCCCGCCTGAGAGGGAGGCTGCCGTGCTTATCAAGCGAACACACCAGCGTTCCGATCGCCGAGGCTCCGTCGCCGAAACCCTTGCAGGCCAGGGCGGGGGCCTCGATCGCCGCACGTTCCTGCGCAAGTCCGGACTGGCCGGCGGCGCGCTTGCAGCGCTCGGCGCCATGCCGGTCGGCAGCGTGCGCAAGGCGGAGGCGGCGGTCGCCGGCCCGCTTGCCGCAGGCGCCACGGTCAAGAAGGGCGTCTGCACGCACTGCGCCGTCGGGTGCACCGTCACGGCCGAAGTGCTGAACGGCGTCTGGATCGGTCAGGAGCCGAGCTGGGATTCGCCGATCAACCGCGGCTCCCATTGCGCGAAGGGCGCTTCCGTGCGCGAACTCGTGCATAGCGATCGGCGGCTGCGTTATCCGATGAAGCTCGTGAACGGCCAGTGGACGCGCGTGTCGTGGGACACCGCCGTCAACGAGATCGGCGACAAGCTGCTTCAGGTTCGCGAAAAATCGGGCAGCGATTCCGTCTACTGGCTCGGTTCGGCGAAGATGACCAACGAGGGCTCCTATCTGTTCCGCAAGCTCGGCGCGTTCTGGGGAACCAACAACACCGACCACCAGGCTCGCATCTGCCATTCCACCACCGTCACCGGCGTCGCCAACACCTGGGGCTACGGCGCGATGACGAACAGCATCAACGACATGCGCAACTCCAAGACGATGCTGTTCATCGGCAGCAACGCCGCGGAAGCGCATCCGGTCGGCATGCAGCACATGCTGGCGTCGAAGGAGATCAACAAGGCGAACTTCATCGTGTTCGATCCGCGCATGACGCGCACGGCTGCGCATGCGACCGAATATGTCCGCATCCGGCCCGGCACCGACATCCCCGTGCTCTACGGCATGATGTGGCACATCCTGAAGAACGGCTGGGAGGACAAGGAGTTCATCGCCCAGCGGGTCTACGGCTTCGAGGACCTGCGCAAGGAGGTCGAGAAGTGGAATCCGCAGGAGACGGAGCGCGTGACCGGCGTGCCCGGCGCGCAGCTCGAGCGCGTCGCCAAGATGTTCGCGACGCAGAAGCCCGCAACCATCATCTGGTGCATGGGCCAGACCCAGCACACGGTCGGCACCGCCAACGTGCGGGCGAGCTGCATCGCGCTGCTGATGACCGGCAACGTCGGGAAGTCCGGTACCGGCGCCAACATCTTGCGCGGCCACGACAACGTCCAGGGCGCGACCGACGTCGGCCTCGATATCGTGACGCTGCCCTTCTACTACGGGCTCGCCGAAGGCGCCTGGAAGCACTGGTCGCGGGTCTGGGAGGTCGACTACGACTACCTGGTATCGCGTTTCGACGACAAGAAGCTGATGGAGACCCCAGGCATTCCGCTGACGCGCTGGTTCGACGCGGCGTTGTTGCCGAAGGCGGACGTCGCCCAGAAGGACAACGTCAAGGCGGTGTTCGTGCAGGGGCACGCCAGCAACAGCATCACGCGTATCCCTGAATCGCTGAAAGGACTGAAGGCGCTCGAGTTGCTGGTGATCGCGGACCCGCATCCGACCACCTGGGCATCGCTGGCGGTGGAAGCGGGTCGCAAGGACGGCGTCTACATCCTGCCCGTGGCCACGCAGTTCGAATGCGTCGGCTCGCGGGTCGCGTCGAACCGATCGATGCAGTGGGCCGAGCAGATCGTCAAGCCGGTCTTCGAATCCAAGGACGATCTCGAGGTCATCTATCTGATGGCGAAGAAGTTCGGGTTCGCCGACAAGATGTTCAAGAACATCAAGGTGACGAACAATCTGCCCGTCGCCGAGGACGTGCTGCGCGAGATCAACCGCGGGAGCTGGTCGACCGGCTATTGCGGCCAGTCGCCGGAGCGCATCAAGGCGCATATGAAGAACCAGCACAAGTTCGACCTGGTGACGATGCGCGCGCCGAAGGACGACCCGGAAGTCGGCGGCGACTATTACGGCCTGCCGTGGCCATGCTGGGGCTCGCCGGAGGTCAGGCATCCCGGCTCGCCGTTGCTCTACAACACCAACCTGCACGTCATGGACGGCGGCGGCGCGTTCCGCCCGCGCTTCGGCATCGAACGCGAGGAGAAGCTCGCGGACGGCACGACGCGCAAAGTGAGCCTGCTCGCCGACAAGTCCTATTCCAAGGGCTCCGAGATCGAGGACGGTTATCCCGAGTTCACGCTGGCGAGCCTGAAGAAGCTCGGCTGGGACACCGACCTGACCGAGGCCGAGATGGCCACGATCAAGAAGGTCAATCCCGCCAATCCGGACGCGGTGTCGTGGTCGCTCGATTTGTCCGGCGGCATCCAGCGCGTGGCGCTGAAGCACGGCTGCGTGCCGTACGGCAATGGCAAGGCGCGCATGAACGCATTCGGCCTGCCGGACCCGATCCCGGTCCATCGCGAGCCGATCTACACGCCGCGCGTCGACCTCGTCGAAAAATATCCGACGCTGCCCGACGCCAAGCAGTTCCGCCTCCCCAATATCGGCTTCTCCGTGCAGAAGGCGGCGGTCGAGAAGGGTATCGCAAAGCAGTTTCCGCTGATCCTGTCCTCCGGCCGTCTCGTCGAATACGAGGGCGGCGGCGAGGAAACGCGTACCAATCCCTGGCTCGCCGAATTGCAGCAGGACATGTTCATCGAGATCAGTCCGGCGGATGCCGCCGATCGCGGCATCAAGGACGGCGGCTGGGTCTGGGTGAGCGGCGCCGAGAACAATTCGCGGGCCAGGATGAAGGCGCTGGTCACCGAGCGTGTCGGCAAGGGCGTCGCCTGGATGCCGTTCCATTTCGGCGGTTGGTTTGGTGGTGCCGACCTGCGCAAGAACTATCCCGCGGGCGCCGATCCGATCGTGCTCGGTGAGAGCGCCAACACCATCACGAGCTACGGCTACGATCCTGCGACGGGCATGCAGGAGCCGAAGGTCACGCTTTGTCAGATCGTCGCGGCTTGAGGGAGCAACGAACATGGCCCGGATGAAATTTCTCTGCGATGCCGACCGTTGCATCGAGTGCAATGCCTGCGTCACGGCATGCAAGAACGAGAATGAGGTGCCCTGGGGCATCAACCGGCGTCGCGTCGTCACCATCAATGACGGCAAGCCGGGCGAGCGCTCGATCTCGATGGCCTGCATGCACTGCACGGATGCGCCCTGCCAGGCGGTGTGTCCGGTCAACTGCTTCTACACCACCGCCGACGGCGTCGTGCTGCACTCCAAGGACCTCTGCATCGGCTGCGGCTATTGCTTCTACGCCTGCCCGTTCGGCGCGCCGCAGTATCCGAAGGTCGGCAACTTCGGCTCCCGGGGCAAGATGGACAAGTGCACGTACTGTGCCGGCGGCCCCGAGGCCGACGGCAGCAAGGAGGAGTACGAGAAGTACGGGGCGAACCGCCTCGCCGAGGGGAAACTGCCGCTCTGCGCCGAGATGTGCTCGACCAAGTCGTTGCTCGCCGGTGACGGCGAGATCATTGCCCAAATCTACAAGGAGCGCGTGATGAAGCGCGGCTACGGCTCCGGTGCGTGGGGCTGGAAGACCGCCTATCGCGAGTCGATCGAGTCGTGACCGCGGGGACGAAGAGGAGGAGACCATGGCGTCGTTATCAAGACTGATCCGTTTGGCCGTCGGCGCCTTGGCGTTTCTGCTGCTGGTCTCGGCGGGACCCGTTCCGGCAAACGCGCAGCAGGTCAATCCGACCGCAAGCTCGGTCAAGGAGCAGCAGCTCCTGCAGGAGCTCAACCGGATCCAGGGACGTATCACCATTCCCGACCAGCGCGCGGGCGTGCTCGAGCAGCCGGCGGGACGCGACTGGCGGGAGTTCAGGAACGTCACGCTGCGCTGGATCGGCGGCATCGCCATCCTCGGCATGATCGGGGTCATCGTGATCTTCTACCTGACCCGCGGCATGGTTCGGCTCGAGAGCGGGCGCTCCGGGCGCACCATCGTGCGCTTCAACGCCTTCGAGCGCTTTACACACTGGATGACGGCGACCTGCTTCATCATCCTCGCGATCTCCGGCCTGAACATCACGTTCGGCCGGCCGCTGCTCTTGCCTTTGATCGGCTTCGAGGCGTTCTCGGAATGGTCGCAGTGGGCCAAGTACGCGCACAATTACCTGAGCTTCCCCTTCACCCTCGGCGTCATACTGATCTTCCTGACGTGGATCGCCGGCAACATTCCGAACAAGGTCGATGTCGAGTGGGTCAAGCGGGGCGGCGGTCTGTTCGGCCACGATCATCCGCCGGCCTATCGGTTCAACGCGGGCCAGAAGGCGATCTATTGGATCGTGGTCATCGGCGGAGGTCTGGTCGCGGCGACCGGGTACACGCTGATGTTCCCGTTCTATCTGTCGGGGATCGAGGGCATGCAGATTGCCCAGATCGTGCATTCCATCGTCGCGGTGCTCTTCGTGGCGGCGATGCTGGCGCACATCTACATCGGCACCATCGGCATGGAAGGCGCGTTCGAGGGGATGGGCACGGGGACTGTGGACGTCAACTGGGCCAGGGAGCACCATGCCCTCTGGCTCGACGGGCAGAATGCCCGACCCGGTGGCGCCGGATCGCAATCCGCAGCGCAGCCGGCCGAGTAGGTCGCGCTACAACCGCACGCCCGTCGTCGCAAAGGCCTGTTGGACCGGTTCTTGGACCCGATTGAGGAGGACAACGGCGGCTGCGGCGATCACAATCGCCGCCACGCAGGCGAGCAGGAAGGGTTTCATCGCGGATCTCCGCAGGCGATCGGTACTTCCGAAACTTATACAACATTGCTCATCCGGAACAACCCAGGTTCTCTCGGGGAGTTCGCATCTTTGGAGTGTCGCTAACCGTTTGCGAAATGACGGCCTGACCAGGGGCAAGGGGCGCGATCTGCCGCGATCAGCGAGGGGCCCTTAGCGCGGGACCGCGGGACGGAGGTCGAGGGTCAGCCGAATGACCTGTGGGTCCGGACTGCTTGCAACCTTGAAGTGCGATTTTTCGAATACCCTCCGCATCGACTTGTTGCCGGACAACACCTCGGCCGTCAGTGTCCGCAATCCGTCAGCCTGCGCGATCTCGATGAGGTGCCTGAGCAGGAGCGAGCCGATCCCCCGGCCTTGCCAGGCATCGACCACGACAAAGGCCATCTCGGCCTCTCCCGGACCGACGACGACGTATCTGCCGCCGCCGACGATGGCGGTGTGGGCCTGCTCCTGGACCAGCGCCACGAGCGCCACGTGATTGCTGAAATCGACCTCCATGAAGAAGGCGCGTTCCCTTTCGGAAAAGTGCCGCTTCATGACGAAAAAGCGGCTCTGCAGCGATTGCGGACTGGTCTGCGCAATGGCGGCCAGCATGGATGGCTCGTCCTCCGAGCGGAGCGCCCGGATCTCGATTGGGGTGCCGTCGCGAAGCAGCTCGCGCGCGGCGTAGTTTGCGACCTGGGGCATCGGGTTCCGTCCGACGAACAGGGATGACTATCTTGACGGCTACGTGGCTGAGCAAGCCCGCCTGCGTTCTCGATCGATTGATCTGAATCAATGGCCCCGTCGGCGGCGGACCTCGGGACGTATGCCGGGCGCCCGCGCGGGCTCGGTGCCGGAAAGTGACCGCCGACCGTTGACCTAAATCAACGTCTCGCATCGCAGCGCGCGCTGGATAGAACCAGACGCGAGCAGAGGTCGGAACATGTCGATGGAAACTCCAAGCCTGCCGGGAAGCCTGCCGGGCGGCCCGTTGTCCGGGCTCGTCGCCTCGGCGGTGGAATACATGGTCGACGCGGGTCAGCGCAGCGTGCTGTTCCTGGACATCATGCGCCGGCGCGGCGACCAGTACCGCGAGCACGTTGCGCAAACCGCGCCCCATGTGCTGCAATATGCCGCCGAATTGATCATCGACGGCCGCAAGCTGGACGAGCCGGTCAACTACGCGCTGGTGCGCATCATTCCGCCCAAGGGCGTCGAGATCGACCTCGAACGGCGGCCCTTCATCGTGGTCGATCCGCGCGCCGGCCATGGTCCGGGCATCGGCGGCTTCAAGGCCGACAGCGAGATCGGCGTTGCGATGAAGGCGGGTCATCCCTGCTATTTCATCGGCTTCCTGCCGGAACCGATGCCGGGTCAGACCATCGAGCGCATCGCGCGCGCCGAGGCGCTGTTCATCGAGAAGGTCATCAGCCTGCATCCCAAGGCCGACGGCAAGCCCTGCGTGATCGGCAATTGCCAGGCCGGCTGGGCCGTCATGATCCTGGCCTCGCTGCGCCCCGAGCTGTTCGGGCCGCTGATCATCGCCGGCGCGCCGCTCGCCTACTGGGCCGGCGTGCACGGCAAGTATCCCATGCGCTATTCGGGTGGCCTGCTCGGCGGAAGCTGGCTGACGGCGCTGGCGAGCGATCTCGGCGCCGGCAAGTTCGACGGCGCCTGGCTGGTGCAGAATTTCGAGAACCAGAACCCCTCGAACACGCTGTGGAGCAAGCAGTACAACGTCTATTCCAAGGTCGACACCGAGGCCGACCGCTATCTCGAATTCGAGCGCTGGTGGGGCGGGCACGTCAATCTGAACGCCGAGGAGATCCAGTTCATCGTCGACGAGCTTTTCATCGGCAACAATCTCGCCGCCGGCAAGATCGAGATGTCCGGCGGCAAGAAGGTGGACCTGCGCAACATCCGCTCGCCGATCGTGGTGTTCTGCTCGGAGGGTGACAACATCACCCCGCCGCAGCAGGCGCTGCACTGGATCCTCGATTGCTATGCCGATGTCGACGAGATCAGGGCCTACGGGCAGACCATCGTCTACACCGTGCACCAGAACATCGGCCACCTCGGCATCTTCGTGTCCGGCGGCGTCGCCAAGAAGGAGCATGCGGAATTCTCCAGCAACATCGACCTGATCGACGTGCTGCCGCCGGGGCTCTATGAGGCGACGTTCGAGCCCAAGGGCGAGGAGACGACCAGCTCCGATCTCGTCGTCGGACAATGGGTGATGCGCTGCGAGGCGCGCACGCTGGACGACATCCGCGCCATGGGCGGCAACTCGCCCGAGGACGAGCGGCGCTTCGCCGCCGCCAAGCGCGCCTCCGAGATCAATCTCGCCGCCTACCAGAAATTCGTCCAGCCCTGGATCAAGACCATGGTGACGCCGCAGATGGCCGAGATGGCGCGCAATCTGCACCCGCTGCGGCTGCAATACGAGGCGTTCAGCAGCGAAAAGCCGTGGATGAAGCCGGTGATGTCCGCCGCGGAGGAGATCGAGGACAACCGCAAGGCGGTGTCCAAGGACAATCCGTTCCTGGCGTTCCAGGAGCAGATGTCCAAGCAGATCGTTCACGTGCTGGACAGTTGGCGCGACTCGCAGGAGGCGCTGAGCGAGGCGATCTTCCTCAACGTCTACGGCTCGCCGGCGGTGCAGGCGGCGCTCGGGATCGATCCGAAATCGGAGCCGTCGCGTCGGCGCGAGATGTCGGCCGAGCATCGCGCGATGCTGGACAAGAGGATCGGCGAGCTGAAGTCGAAGGTCGGGGAGGGCGGCCTTCGCGAGGCGGCCATCCGCAGCCTGCTCTACGTCGGTTCCGCGCGCGGCATGGTCGACGAGCGCAGCATCGAGGCCCTGCGACAGGTTCGCCGCGACTATAGCGGCCCGCGGCTGACCTTGCCTGAGTTCAAGATGTTGGTGCGCGAGCAGTTCTTCATGCTGCTGCTCGACACGGAGGCGGCATTGGCCGCGATCCCGAAGCTGTTGCCGGAGGACGCCGGACAGCGCCGCGCGGTCATCGCGGCGATGCGCGAGGTGCTGTCGGCGAGCGGCGAGATCACGGGCGAGCGCGCGAGCCGCCTGCAACGGGTCGCGGCGCTGTTCGGCGTGGAAACGGGGGAGGAGCGGGCGGGGAACGTCGCCCCTTTCGACCCCAAGGCAAGAGCGTCGTAGCGCGGGCGGCCAGCATCGGGAGCGGAATCATGTCAGGACAAGCGCAGCCTCCCAGCAAGTATGACCGGCTGATCGCGGCAGCCCAGGCTGTGCCGCCGGTCCCGACGGTCGTGGTGCATCCCTGCGACGAAACCTCGCTGCGCGGAGTCGTCGACAGCGCGCAGGCCGGCATCATCCGCCCCATCCTGGTCGGACCCGAGCGAAAGATCAGGGACGCGGCCGCCAAGTACGGGCTGGACATCTCCGGCTTCGAGCTCGTCGATGCCGCGCATAGTGACGAAGCCGCCGCCAAGGGCGTCGAGCTCATTCATGCGGCCAGGGGCGAAATGCTGATGAAGGGCAGTCTGCATACCGACGAGCTGATGCGCGCGGTCACGGCGAAGACCGGCGGCCTGCGCACCGATCGCCGCATCAGCCACGTGTTCGTGATGGACGTGCCGGCCTATGCCGAGACCGTCTTCGTGACGGACGCGGCGATCAACATCTTCCCCGATCTCGACGCCAAGCGGGACATCATCCAGAACGCCATCGACCTCTACGTCCAGGCCGGCTTCGGCAAGCTGCCCCGCGTGGCGATCCTGTCGGCGGTCGAGACCGTCACCACCAAGATTCCCTCGACGATCGAGGCGGCGGCGCTCTGCAAGATGGCCGACCGCGGCCAGATCACCGGCGGCGTGCTCGATGGTCCCCTGGCCTTCGACAACGCCATCGATGTCGAGGCGGCGCGGATCAAGGGCATCAAGTCGGAGGTCGCCGGCCGCGCCCAGATCCTGGTCGTGCCCGACCTCGAGGCCGGCAACATGCTGGCGAAGAATCTCGCCTATTTCGCCAAGGCCGACGGCGCCGGCATCGTGCTCGGCGCCCGCGTGCCGGTCGTGCTGACGTCGCGCGCGGATTCACCGCGTGCGCGAATGGCGTCCTGCGCTGTGGCCGCCCTCTATGCCAACGCACGACGCCAGAAAGCTCCAACAGTCCCAGCGTGATCGCCATGGATACGATCCTCGTCGTCAATGCAGGCTCATCCAGCGTCAAGTTCCAGGTCTTCTCGATCGAGGGAGAGGGCAGCCTGCGCCGGCAGATCAAGGGCCAGATCGACGGCATCGGCAGCCGGCCGCGCCTGCGGGCGAGCGGCGCGAGTGGCGATCCGCTGGCCGATCGCGCCTACCCGATCGAGGCCGTTGCCGACGTGCCGGCCGCGATGGGCATCGCCGGCGAATGGCTGCGCAACGAGCTTCGCATCGACCCGATCGCGGTCGGGCACCGTGTCGTGCATGGCGGCCCCGACCATGACGGGCCGGTGCTGGTCGATCACGGCGTGGTCGCCCGCCTGGAACGGTTCGTCAGCCTCGCGCCGTTGCATCAACCGCACAATCTGGCGCCGATCCGCACCATCCTTGCAGGTTTCCCCGGCCTTCCGCAGGTCGCCTGTTTCGACACCGCATTTCACCGCACGCACAGCGCGGTCGCCGACCACTACGCGATCCCGCATCAGTTTTACGCCGAGGGCGTTCGCCGCTACGGCTTTCACGGATTGTCCTACGAATACATCGCCAAGACCCTGCCGCAGGTCGCGCCTGACATCGCGAAAGGCAGGGTGATCGTCGCTCATCTCGGCAGCGGGGCCTCGATGTGCGCGCTGAAGGGCGGACGGAGCATCGAAAGCACCATGGGCTTCACCGCGCTCGACGGGCTGCCGATGGGAACGCGGCCAGGCCAGCTCGATCCCGGCGTCGTGCTCTATCTCATCTCCGAGAAGGGAATGTCGGCATCGAACGTGCAGAATTTTCTCTATCGCGATTGCGGCCTGAAGGGGCTCTCCGGCGTCAGCAACGACATGCGCGAGCTGGAGGCGAGCGAAGACCCCAGGGCAAAGCTCGCCATCGACCATTTCGTCTACCGGATCGGCCTCAACGCCGGCATGCTCGCCGCCGCGCTGCAGGGTCTCGATGCCTTCGTGTTCACGGCCGGCATCGGCGAGAACTCCGCAAGTCTTCGCGCGCGGGTGGCCGAGCAGCTCGGATGGCTCGGCGTGGCGCTCGATCCGGCGGAAAATTCCCGCCATGCACGGCTGATCTCGCGCGCCGGCAGTCGCATTCCCGTCTATGTCGTGCCGACCGACGAGGAACTGATGATTGCCCAGCACACCTTGACGCTGCTGATGAAGGCGCCGTCGTCCAACCCCAGACAAGAGAGGGTGTCATGATTCCCGTATTTCCGGATAGCAAGGTTGCGTTGAAGGGGAAGAAGGGCCTGGTCGTCGGCATCGCCAATGATCAGTCGATCGCCTGGGGATGCGCCCGGGCCTTCCGCGCGCTCGGGGCCGATCTCGCGGTCACCTATCTGAACGAGCGTGCCAAGAAGCACGTCGAGCCGCTCGCCCAGGCGCTGGAGGCGCCGATCTTCATGCCGCTCGACGTCATGGCCGAGGGCCAGACCGAGCAGGTGTTCGAGCGGATCGCCAAGGAATGGGGACAGCTCGATTTCCTGCTGCACTCGATCGCGTTCTCGCCGAAGGAGGCGCTGCACGGGCGCGTCGTCGACGTCGGCCGCGAGGGGTTCCTGAAGACGATGGAGGTGTCCTGCTGGTCGTTCCTGCGCATGGCCCATCTCGCCGAGCCGCTGATGAAGAACGGCGGCACCATGTTCACCATGACCTATTATGGCAGCCAGATGGTGGTGGAGAACTACAACATCATGGGCGTGGCGAAGGCGGCGCTCGAATCGGCGGTCCGTTACGCCGCGGCCGAACTGGGGCCGAAGGGCATCCGCGTGCACGCGATCTCGCCCGGACCGCTGGCCACGCGCGCGGCGTCCGGCATTCCCGAATTCGACGAACTGATGGATAAGGCGCAGTCGAAGGCGCCCTCGCGCAGCCTCGTCAGCATCGACGATGTCGGCAACGCCACCGCCTTCCTCGCGCTCGACGGCGCCAAGCTGATCACCGGCGGCGTGCTCTATATCGATGGCGGCTACCACATCATCGACTGACCGGATCGTCAGTCCGGGAAGGCGGCAATGCTCGCAGCGGTGTCGACCATGGGCTGCTGGCTGACCTCGATGAAACCGGCCGTCGGCCGGTCCAGATCGAGGATCAGCAGGATGACGGAAGACAGCAGGAGTGCCATGAGGTAGAGCGGCAGGCGCGTGCGGCGGGCCTCGAGCCCCCTGCCGTAACCCGTGAATGCCGCTCCGACGGCCGCAATTCCGAACAACGCCAGCATCACGATATTGGGCACCCGATTGCGCAAGGCCGCAAGCCGCTTGCCCTGTTGATCGATCATGTCGTTCAGCGTCTGGATGAAGAGTCCCGTCGGGACCATGCCGGCGTCCTTTGCAGACATGGCCTTGGCCTGCAGCCACAGCGCCTCCTGCAGGGCATTCGACTTGTCGACGGCCGCCGCCAGCTCGGTGCGAGACGTCGGGTGTCTGGTGATATCGAGCCGGATCGCCACGTACTCTCGCAACAGCTTCAGGAGCTCGCCCCGCTCGGGTTGCGGCAGAAGGCGGGCGCGCAGCGCGGTGGTGCCGATGGCATTGGCCTCGTTCAGCACGGCGTCGCGGCGCGCCTCGAACCGCGAGAGCGCCATCGCGAAGGTAAATCCGATCATCAGGGCCATCAGCCCCAGAACGGCGCTCTCGAGCGTGGAAACGTCGCCACCGCCGCTGGCGCTGGCATGGATCCCGATCCTCCGCCCGATTTCGCTGGCCGCAAGAATGAGGATGACGCCGACGAGAAAGATCGAGAGGAGCGAGTAGTCGTACAGGTCAAGCATGATCCGAATACCGAGCTGCTGTGGGAACGGCAGCCGAGCCTGCCAGTACTGTCGGATTCGGCCAAGTCCGATCTGATCCGGACCGATCTGATCCGGTGCACAGGCTCCCGGCCGAGAGGCGCGTCATGCTCAGCGGTAGTGCAGGGCGATCAGCTCGGCAACGCAGGCGGGCTTC
>NZ_JAGWUA010000331.1 GCF_028868675.1 Bradyrhizobium sp. | reverse complement strand
GCGCGGGCGATGCCGAGCGCAACCGCCTGTTTGCGGAAGCCTATGGCAAGGATCCCGACTTCTTCGCCTTCTACCGCTCGATGACGGCCTACGAGAATGGCCTGCGCGCAAACGACACCCGCTTCCTGCTGCGTCCGGATTCGGATTTCTTCCGGTATTTCGGTAGCGCGGCCGGCAAGAGCGGGACGGAGACGCAGCCCACGGCGCCGAAGCAGTAAGCGCGGCGATTGCTCTCCTCGACGAAAAAGATCGGGCGGCGCGTGCGCCGTCCTCTATAAGAGACGCAACAACAGCACGCGGGGGAGGTTCCGTTCCGATGAGGTCCATAGCGTTTGCCGACTTCCTCATCGGCTTGGGCATCCTGTTCGTGCTGGAAGGCTTGATGTTCGCGGCGAGCCCCGCCTGGATGCGCAAGGCGATGAAGAGCGCGCTGGCCACCCCCGATCATATCCTGCGGGCGGCCGGCATCGCCTCGGCGGTGGCCGGACTGATCCTGATCTGGGCGATCCGGCGCCACGCCTGACGGCCTTCGACTACGCCAAAGTGAAGCGCAACGGCCGGTTTTTCGCCGCAATATCCGGCTCTTGAAAGCCGTTAACCTCCGCGCTTGCGCCGTCGCCCCGTTCGAGCGCAGTGTGGGACAACCCCCGACTCTCTGGAGACCATCGAACATGACCGCCGCCACCATTGCCTCGACCCGCCTGCGCCTGGGGCTGGCCGCGATCGTCGTCGGCGCCGTCTGCGCCGTCGCCTCGCCCGCCGCCGCGCGCGGGCCGGAGGGCATCGCCGACGTCGCCGAGAAGGTGATCGGCGCGGTCGTCAACATCTCGACCTCGCAGACCGTCGAAGCGAAGGGCGGCGGTAGCCAGACCATGCCGCAGTTGCCGCCCGGCTCGCCCTTCGAGGAGTTCTTCGACGACTTCTTCAAGAACCGCCGCAACCCCAACAGCAAGGGCGGCGAGCGCGGCGAGAACGCGCCGCCGCGCAAGACCAACTCGCTCGGCTCCGGCTTCATCATCGACACCGCGGGCGTCGTCGTGACCAACAATCACGTCATCGCGGATGCCGACGAGATCAACGTCATCCTCAACGACGGCACCAAGGTGAAGGCCGAGCTGGTCGGCGTCGACAAGAAGACCGATCTCGCGGTGTTGAAGTTCAAACCGCCGCGGCCGCTGGTCGCCGTCAAGTTCGGCGACTCCGACAAGCTGCGGCTGGGCGACTGGGTGGTCGCGATCGGCAACCCGTTCAGCTTAGGGGGCACGGTCACGGCCGGCATCGTCTCGGCCAAGAACCGCGACATCTCCTCGGGTCCCTATGACAGCTACATCCAGACCGACGCCGCCATCAACCGCGGCAATTCCGGCGGTCCGCTGTTCAACCTCGAGGGCGAGGTGATCGGCGTCAACACGCTGATCATCTCGCCATCCGGCGGCTCGATCGGCATCGGCTTCGCCGTGCCGTCGAAGACGGTCGCGGGCGTGGTCGACCAGCTCCGCCAGTTCGGCGAACTGCGCCGCGGCTGGTTAGGGGTGCGTATCCAGACCGTCACCGACGAGATCGCCGAGAGCCTCAACATCAAGCCGGCGCGCGGCGCGCTGGTCGCCGGCGTCGACGACAAGGGGCCGGCCAAGCCCGCCGGCATCGAGCCCGGCGACGTCGTGGTCAAGTTCGACGGCAAGGACGTCAAGGACCCGAAGGACCTGTCGCGCGTGGTCGCCGACACCGCGGTCGGCAAGGAGGTCGACGTCGTCGTCATCCGCAAGGGCCAGGAGGAGACCAAGAAGGTCACGCTCGGCCGCCTGCAGGATCCCGACAAGGTGCAGGCGGCGGTGAAGACCGACGAGCCTGCGCCTGAGAAGCCGGTGACGCAGAAGGCGCTCGGGCTCGATCTCGCCGTGCTCAGCAAGGATCTGCGCACGCGCTACAGGATCAAGGACAGCGTCAAGGGCGTGGTCGTCACCGGCGTCGACGCCAGTTCTGACGCCGCCGAGAAGCGGCTTTCCGCCGGCGACGTCATCGTCGAGGTGGCGCAGGAGGCGGTCGCAAGCGGCGCCGACGTCCAGAAGCGGATCGAGCAGCTCAAGAAGGACGGCAAGAAGTCGGTGCTGCTGCTCGTCTCCAACGGCGACGGCGAGCTGCGCTTCGTGGCGCTGAGCGTGCAGTAGCTGCGCGTTTACGTCTCGCAACACGTCGTGGCCGGGCTTGATCCGGGGCGCGTCTCTTCGCCGGCCGGCCCCTGCCGATCACACGCTGCGATGATGGCATTATGCCCTTGATTTGCCCGACGCGTCAAGTCTGATTTCGGAAAATACGTATATGACTGCGGCCGTCATCGGCCACTGTGCATGGGGTTGAACCTCATGTTTTTGTTGTCCGGTCCGAAAGCCGCGTGCCGGACCCCGGCTCGTCATGCCTTGGCGCAGCGGCGCCGAAGCCCCGCAGCGGCCGGGCTCACCCCTCCACGAACTCCTCCCGCCGATAGCCCTGCGCGTAGAGCAGCGCGGTGAGGTCGCCGTGGTCGATGCGGGCGGCGGCGGCGGCCGAGACCGTGGGTTTTGCGTGATAGGCGACGCCGAGGCCCGCGGCCTGGATCATCGCGAGATCGTTGGCGCCGTCGCCGACCACCAGCGTGTCGATGTCGTCGATATCGAAGGACTCCATCAGGTCGACCAGGGTCGCGAGCTTGGCCGCGCGGCCCAGGATCGGCTCCTTCACCTCGCCGGTGAATTTGCCGTCCTGCACGATCAGCTCGTTGGCGCGGTTCTCCTGGAAGCCGATCTGGGCCGCGACCGCGTTGGTGAACGGCGTGAAGCCGCCCGAGACGAGGCAGGTCCAGGCGCCGTGGGCGCGCATGGTCGCGACCAGCTCGCGGCCGCCCGGCGTCAGCGTGATGCGCGTGGCCAGCACCTGGTCGACGATGCCGACCGGCAGGTCCTTCAGCAGCGCGACGCGCTCGCGTAGCGCCGGCTCGAATGCGATCTCGCCGCGCATGGCGCGCTCGGTAATCTCGGCGACATGCGCCTTGAGCCCGGCGAAGTCGGCCAGCTCGTCGATGCATTCCTGGCCGATCATGGTGGAATCCATGTCGGCCAGAAAAAGTTTCTTGCGCCGGTCGATCTGGGATTGCACGACAATGTCGAT
>NZ_JAGWUA010000115.1 GCF_028868675.1 Bradyrhizobium sp. | reverse complement strand
ATGTCTTCGTACCCCTTAA
This sequence comes from Bradyrhizobium sp., assembly GCF_028868675.1. Classification (GTDB taxonomy): domain Bacteria; phylum Pseudomonadota; class Alphaproteobacteria; order Rhizobiales; family Xanthobacteraceae; genus Bradyrhizobium. Next base: position 15,366 of record NZ_JAGWUA010000115.1, on the reverse strand, counting down.
CCAAGACCAAGAGGGAACGGCGCAAGGGCATCCTGCGCGCGATCGAATCGCTGAGCGAGGCGCTGGGCATGACCGTGATCGCCGAAGGCCTCGAATCCCAAGAGGCGCTGGCCTATCTGCAGGCCGCGACCCGGATCCGCTATGCGCAGGGCTACTACTTCTCGCGGCCGATCTTTCTGGAAGAGCTCAAGCTCGCGACGCCCCAATCGAGCGAAGCCCGCACCCGCGAGGCAAGCCGCCCGCAGCAGCAGAACCGCCAGGCCTATTCGCGCGCCGGCGGCTATCGGCGGTAGGGGCCGCAATCGGCTTTCGGCCGAATTCGGTCTTTGAAATTGCTGACCTTTTGGTAATAGACAGGCGGACCTTCCCCCGCTTCCCGGCCTTGGCCGCCATCGAGGTACGCCGTGTCCGACCGTTCCGCCCCCGTCAGCGACCCCGCCTATATCCGCGCCCGCGCGATGGAGACGCTGTTCGAGCGGCTCGAGCATCTCTGTGAAGGCGCGATCGCGATCGATCGCGGCGGGCGGGTGGTCTACGTCAACGAGAAATACGTGACCGCGATCGGCCTTTCGCACGCTTCCGAGGCGCTGGGGCGGCCGATCGAGGAGATCATCCCCAACAGCCTGATGCGGCGGGTCGCCGAGACCGGGGAGCCGATCATCCTCGACGTCATGGAACTCGGCGGCGAGCAGCTCGTCGTCACCCGCATGCCGATCGAGGATGAGGACGGCAACGTCATCGGCGCGATCGGCTTCGTGCTGTACGATCGTCTCGAGGGCCTGAAGCCGCTGTTGTCGCGGGTGACGCAGCTCGAGAGCGACCTGCGGCTGGCGCGGCGGCAGTTGTCGCATGCCCGCGCGGCGCGCTTCACCTTCGCCGACTTCGTCGGCACGACGCCGCGGATCGCGCAGGCCAAGGAGCTGGCCGTGCGTGCCGCGCGGCAAAGCGTGACCGTGCTGCTCACCGGCGAGACCGGCACCGGCAAGGAGATGCTGGCACAGGCGATCCACAACGCATCGTCGCGCGCCGAAAAACCCTTCGTCAGCGTCAATGCCGCGGCGATTCCGGAGACGCTGATCGAATCGGAATTCTTCGGCACCGCGCCCGGCGCCTATACCGGCGCCGACCGCAAGGGCCGCGACGGCAAATTCCGGATCGCCGACGGCGGCACGCTGTTCCTCGACGAGATCGGCGAGATGCCGCTGCAATTGCAGGCCAAGCTGTTGCGCGTGCTGCAGGAGCGCGAGATCGAGCCGCTCGGATCCGACAAGGTCAGCAAGGTCGACGTCCGCGTCATCGCCGCCACCAACGTCGACCTGCACAGGCGCGTCAGCGAGGGCGCGTTCCGCGCCGACCTTTATTACCGGCTCAACGTGCTCTCGATCGACCTGCCGCCCTTGCGCGATTGCCTCGACGATCTCCCGGAGATCTGCACGCGACTGCTCGACGACATCAGCGCGAGCGGCGACTACGTCAACGCCAGGATCACGCCGAGCGCGCTTGCGGCGCTCGCCCGCTACGGCTGGCCCGGCAACGTCCGCGAACTGCGCAACATCCTGGAGCGCGCACTGATCCTGAGCGATTCCGGCCGGCTGACCGGCGACGATTTTGCCCGCATCCTGACCATCGGCGCGGAGCCGAGGCCCGCGGCCGCGGCCAGGCCGGCAGGAATCGTCGTGCCTTACGCCGAAGCCGAGGCCGAGTTCGAGAAGCACACGCTGGAACAGGCGCTCGCCGCCAGCAACGGCCAGATCTCGGAAGCCGCCAGGATGCTCCGCATCTCGCGGGCGACCTTCTACAAGAAGCTCGCCAAGTTCGGCGTGGCCTCGGGACCTGCGGCCGTCTGAGCTTCGAGACATAGGCTTGTCCGGAGTCTCGGATTCCGGACGCTGGCCAGCCAGCATCCCGCGCCGGCACCGAACCGCAAAATGGCGGATTTTCGGCCACTTTGCGCATCGGCTTCGCAGCTGGCGCGGGCCTTGCTTTCGCCGCGCACAAAGACGCAACGCTCAGGCAGGCGCTTGCGCAGGGGGGAGTGAGGCAGATGTCGAGCGCGACGAGACCATCCGCAACCGACCGCGGAATTATCTTTCTGGATTGAATGAAGGCGGGCGGAGCCCGAGACTGCTCGTGCCTGCGGAAGCGGCCTAGTGCCGCACCTGTCGCAGCGATAAATTACGGCAAGGCAAAAGCGAACGACGGCATGCGATCCACATCAGCTCGGGAAGGAACGCCGTGAGCCAGCATCCCGCCTTGCCTTACCTGCGCAATCCGGAGAAGGGCAAGGTCGTCACATCGGCGGAAGCGGTCATGCTGATCCGCGACGGCGACACGGTCGCGACCGGCGGCTTCGTCGGCATCGGCTTTGCCGAGGAGATCGCGCTGGCGCTGGAGGAGCGCTACCTCTCCAACGCAGACGACGTCACCCCCGGGCAAGGCAAGCCGCGCAATCTGACGCTGGTCTATGCGGCCGGCCAGGGCGACGGCGGGGATCGCGGCCTCAACCATTTCGCGCATGAAGGGCTCATCAGGCGGGTGATCGGCGGCCATTGGGGCCTTGCGCCGAAGCTGCAGCGGCTTGCGATCGCCAACCAGATCGAAGCCTACAATCTGCCGCAGGGCGTGATCACGCATTTGTTCCGCGACATCGCCGCGCACCGCCCCGGCCACATCACCCGCGTCGGCATGGGCACCTTCGTCGATCCGCGCCATGGCGGCGGCAAGCTGAACGCGCGCACCACCGAGGACATGGTCGAGCTGATCACCATCTCCGGCGAACAGTGCCTGCTCTACAAGACCTTCCCGATCCATGTCGGCATCATCCGCGCCACCACGGGCGATGCCGACGGCAACCTCACCATGGAGAAGGAGGCGCTGACGCTGGAGGCGCTGGCGATCGCCATGGCCGCGCACAATTCCGGCGGCATCGTCATCGCGCAGGTCGAACGGGTGGCCGAGAGCGGCAGCCTCAATCCGCGCCAGGTCAAGATCCCCGGCATCCTGGTCGACTGCGTCGTCGTGGCCAAGCCGGAGCACCACTGGCAGACCTTTGGCACGCAATACAATCCGGCCTTCTCCGGCGAGATCCGGGTGCGCGCGGCTTCGCTGCCCGCGATGCCCATGAGCGAGCGCAAGGTCATCGCCCGCCGCGCCGCCTTCGAGCTCAAGGCCAACAGCGTCGTCAATCTCGGCATCGGCATGCCCGAGGGCATCGCCTCGGTCGCCAACGAGGAGCGGATCATCGACCTGATCACGCTGACGGCGGAGCCTGGCGTGATCGGCGGCATCCCCGCGAGCGGCATCGATTTCGGCGCGGCCATCAACACCCAGGCCGTGATCGACCAGCCCTACCAGTTCGACTTCTACGACGGCGGCGGGCTGGATGCTGCCTTCCTCGGGCTCGCCCAGGTCGACCGCGCCGGCAACCTCAACGTCAGCAAGTTCGGGCCGAAGCTCGCCGGCGCCGGCGGCTTCATCAACATCAGCCAGAACGCGAAGAAGGTGGTGTTCGTCGGCACCTTCGGCGCCGGCAAATTGCGGATTCGCGCCGCCGACGGCCGGCTTTCGATTCTGGAGGAGGCGACCTCGCGGAAATTCGTCGACGCGGTCGAGCAGGTCACCTTCTCCGGCGCGGTCGCCGCCGCGCGCGGGCAGAGCGTGCTCTACGTCACCGAGCGCTGCGTCTTTGCGCTGCGGGCCGACGGGCTCGAACTCATCGAGGTCGCACCGGGCGTCGACATCGAGCGCGACATCCTGCGCCTGATGGATTTCAGGCCGTTGATCCCGCGCGATCCCCTGCCGATGGACGCCCGCATCTTCCGCGAGGGCCTCATGGACCTGCGCGAGGCCCTGCTCACGATCCCGCTCGACCAGCGCTTCACGCTGGACGAGCAGCAGAACCTGTTCTTCGTCAACCTCGAGCGCTACTCCTTGCGCAGCAAGTCCGACATCGAGGCGATCGCGCGAACCGTCGAGGCCAAACTCGCCCCGCTCGGCCGCAGGGCCTACGCCATCGTCAACTATGACAATTTCTCGATCCTGCCGGAGCTGCTCGACGACTACTCCGCCATGGTGCGCGGCCTCGTCGACCGCTTCTATTCCGGCGTGTCGCGCTACACCACCTCCGGGTTCCTGCGCATCAAGCTCGGCGAAGCGCTGCAGAGGCGCGGCGTTGCGCCGCACATCTTCGAGAGCGCGGAAGAGGCGCAGTCGGACTGGCGCCAGGGAACCGATGCGCCCGATCGCGGCGCGCCGCTGCCTGCACGGAAGGCCCGGACATGAGCCAGACGACATGCCGGCAGGCCGGCCGGAAGGTGCAATTGCAATGTTCGCCGGCCTGTGCAAATCGCTGTCGCCCGAAATTCTAAGAACCGAAATCCAAACCAGGAGGAACCATCGTGCGTCTATCAACCATCCTCACGACAGCCGTTCTCGGCTTTTCCGCGGGCTTGGCCGCGACTACCGCCTCGCAGGCTGACGATCTGAAGATCGCGCTGATCTACGGCAAGACCGGCCCGCTCGAGGCCTACGCCAAGCAGACCGAGACCGGCCTGCAGATGGGCCTCGAATACGCCACCAAGGGCACCATGACGATCGACGGCCGCAAGATCGTCGTCATCACCAAGGACGACCAGGGCAAGCCGGACCTCTCCAAGGCGGCGCTGGCCGAAGCCTATCAGGACGACAAGGTCGACATCGCGATCGGCACGACCTCGTCGGCGGCTGCGCTCGCGATCCTGCCCGTCGCGGAGGAGAACAAGAAGATCCTGATCGTCGAGCCGGCGGTCGCCGACCAGATTACCGGCGAGAAGTGGAACCGCTACATCTTCCGCACGGCGCGCAACTCCTCGCAGGACGCGATCTCCAACGCGGTCGCGATCGGCAAGCAGGGCGTCACGGTTGCGACCCTGGCGCAGGACTACGCCTTCGGCCGCGACGGCGTCGCCGCCTTCAAGGAGGCGCTCGCCAAGACCGGCGCGACGCTCGGCGCCGAGGAGTACGCGCCGACCAACACCACCGACTTCACCGCCGTCGGGCAGCGCCTGTTCGACGCGCTGAAGGACAAGCCCGGCCGCAAGGTGATCTGGGTGATCTGGGCCGGCGCCAGCAACCCGCTCGCCAAGCTGCAGGACATGGATCCGAAGCGCTACGGCATCGAGCTGTCGACCGGCGGCAACATCCTGCCCGCGCTCGCGGCCTACAAGAGCCTGCCGGGCATGGAAGGCGCCACCTACTACTACTATGCCATCCCGAAGAATCCGGTGAACGACTGGCTGGTCGCCGAGCACCAGAAGCGCTTCAACTCCCCGCCGGACTTCTTCACCGCCGGCGGCTTCGCGGCCGCGATGAGCGTCGTCACCGCCGTCACCAAGGCGAAGTCGACCGACACCGAGAAGCTGATCGCGGCGATGGAGGGCATGGAGTTCGACACGCCCAAGGGCAAGATGGTGTTCCGGAAAGAAGATCATCAGGCGCTGCAGAGCATGTATCACTTCAAGGTCAAGGTGGACCCGAACGTCGCCTGGGCCGTGCTCGAGCCGGTCCGCGAGCTCAAGATCGAGGACATGGACGTCCCGATCCGCAACAAGCGCTGAGTGTGCGAGAGCGCCGGCCGGTTCACCTCTCCCGAAGGGAGAGGTCGCGGCGGAGGCGCGGGTGAGGGGTTCTGCTCTTTCGTGGGACCTGAGCCCCCTCACCCGATTTCCGCTGACGATGCTTCGCATCGCCAGACGCAAATCGACCTCTCCCCTCCGGGGAGAGGTAAACCGATAGACCGCACGGTTGGCAAGCATGACACTGAGCCTCGAAACCCGCGACCTGACCATACGCTTTGGCGGCCATGTCGCGGTCAACGGCGTGAGCTGCAGCTTTCGGCCGGGCGAGCTCACCGCCATCGTCGGGCCGAACGGCGCCGGCAAGACCACCTATTTCAACCTGATCTCGGGCCAGCTGCGCGCCACGAGCGGCAGCATCCTGTTCGACGGCGCCGACATCACCCAGCATTCCGCGCCGATGCGCACCCGCGCCGGCCTCGGGCGCGCCTTCCAGCTCACCAATCTGTTTCCGAACCTGAGCGTGGAGGAGAACGTGCGCCTCGCGGTGCAGGCCGCGAACGGCACCCATTACGACATGCTGCGGCCGTGGATGGTGCGGCGCGACCTGATCGCCCGCGCCGACGCCATCCTCGACCAGGTCGCGCTCGGCGGCCGCCGCAGCGTCGCGGCGACCGCGCTCTCGCATGGCGACCAGCGCAAGCTCGAAGTCGCCCTGATGATCGCGCTGGAGCCGAAGGTCTTCATGTTCGACGAGCCGACCGCCGGCATGAGCATCGACGAGGTGCCCGTCGTGCTGAATCTGATCGGCGCGCTCAAGCAGGACAGCAGCAAGATCATCCTGCTGGTCGAGCACAAGATGGACGTCGTGCGCTCGCTCGCCGACCGCATCATCGTGCTGCACAACGGCCAGCTCGTCGCCGACGGCCCACCGGCCGAGGTGATCGCCTCGCCGATCGTGCAGGAAGCCTATCTCGGCGTCGCGCCCGGCAGGAACGCGGCATGAGCGAGCTGTTGAAACTCGCCGGCGTGCACACCCATATCGGGCGCTATCATATCCTGCAGGGCATCGACGTCGCGGTCGCCGAGGGGCAGACCACGATGCTGCTCGGACGCAACGGCGCCGGCAAGACGACGACGCTGCGCACCATCATGGGCCTGTGGCCGGCATCGTCCGGCGAGATCGCGCTTTCCGGCGAGCGCATCGAAAGGCTCGCGACCCCCGACATCGCCCGGCGCGGCGTCGGCTACGTGCCGGAGAGCATGGCGGTGTTCTCCGACCTCACGGTCAAGGAGAACCTGGTGCTGGCGGCGCGCGACGGGCCGCTCGACGACGCCAGGCTCGACTGGATTTTCGGCTTCTTCCCGGCGCTGCGGCGGTTCTGGCTGTCGCGGGCGGGCTCCCTCTCCGGTGGGCAGAAGCAGATGCTCTCGATCGCGCGCGCCATCGTCGAGCCCCGCAAGCTGCTGCTGATCGACGAGCCGACCAAGGGGCTCGCGCCCGCCATCGTGATGGCGCTGATCGAGTGCCTGAAGGAGATCAAGCGCAAGGGCGCGACCATTCTCCTGGTCGAGCAGAACTTCTTCGCCGCCCGCGAGCTCGGCGACAGCGTGCTGGTGATGGACAACGGCAAGATCGTCCATCGCGGCGAGATGGCGGCCCTCGCCGCCGACGTGCCGCTGCAGGAGCGGCTCCTGGGGCTCAGCCTGGAGACGCATCAGTGACCGACCTCGCCGCAACCGATCCGCTGCCGAAGCCGAAGCGCGATCTCGCGCCGATCCTGCTTCCGATCGCGCTCGCGCTTGCCGTGATCCCGCTGGTCGGCTCGACCAGCTCCTGGGTGACGCTGACGGTCGCGAGCCTCGCCATGGGCATGATGATCTTCATCATGGCCTCGGGGCTCACGCTGGTGTTCGGCCTGATGGACGTGCTCAATTTCGGCCACGGCGCCTTCATCGCGGTCGGCGGCTACGCCGCCACCCTGATCCTCCTGCCGTTCGCCGCCTCGCTGCAGGTCGACTCGCTCTGGGTCAATCTCGCGGTGCTGGCGCCGGCTGCGCTGCTGTCGATGGCCGTCTCCGGCGCGCTCGGCCTCGTCGTCGAACGGGTGCTGATCCTGCCGGTCTATGGCCAGCACCTGAAGCAGATCCTGATGACGACCGGCGGCCTGATCGTGGCCGAGCAGACGCTCTACGCGCTGTGGGGACCGCAGATCATTCCGACGCCGCTGCCGGCCTCGCTGCGCGGCTCGCTCATCTTCGGCGACGTCGCCATCGCGAAATACCGCCTGCTGGCGATGCTGGTCGGCCTCGTCGTCTTCGCCGCGATCCTGCTCGTGCTCAACCGCACCAAGCTCGGGCTCCTGATCCGCGCCGGCGTCGAGAACGGCGAGATGGTCGAGGCGCTCGGCTATCGCATCCGCCGCCTGTTCCTCGGCGTGTTCATGACCGGCTCGGCGCTCGCCGGCCTCGGCGGGGTAATGTGGGCGCTCTATCGCGAGCAGGTGCACGCCTCCGTCGGCGACGAGCTGACGGTGCTGATCTTCATCGTCATCATCATCGGCGGCCTGGGGTCGATCGGCGGCTGCTTCATCGGCGCGATCCTGGTGGCGATGGTCGCCAATTACGGCGGCTTCCTGCTGCCGAAGCTCGCCCTCGTGTCCAACATCCTGCTGATGGTCGCCATCCTGATGTGGCGGCCGCGCGGCCTCTATGCGGTGACCAGCCGATGATGATCCTTTCCGGCGACCCGCCGCGCAGCCGCGTCCTCGGCCTCATCCTCGTCGTCATCATCCTGGCGCTGGCGGCAGCGCCGTTCGTCTTCCCCGGCGCCAAGGCGATGAACGTCGCGGCCAAGATCTGCATCTTCGCCGCGCTGGTCGCCTCCTACGACCTCTTGCTCGGCTATACCGGCTCGGTGTCGTTCGCCCACACCATGTTCTACGGCATCGGCAGCTACGCGATCGCGATCGCGCTCTATGCGATGGGGCCGAACTGGGCGGCGGTCGCGACCGGCATCGTGACCGGGCTGCCGCTGGCGGCGCTGCTCGCGCTCGCGATCGGGCTGTTCTCGCTGCGGGTGGCCGCGATCTTCTTCGCCATGATCACGCTCGCGGTCGCCTCGGCCTTCCAGGTGCTGGCGTCGCAAATGGCCTGGCTCACCGGCGGCGAGGACGGCCGCAGCTTCCAGCTCCCGGAACTGTTGCGGCCCGGCACGGTGCTGATCCCGAAGAGCTTGATCGGCTTCGAGCTCAACGGACGTACCCTGACCTACTACCTGGTCTTCGTCGCGGCGGGTCTGATGATCCTCGGCCTCCTGCGCGTGGTGAATTCGCCGTTCGGCCGCGTGCTGCAAGCGATCCGCGAGAACCGCTTCCGCGCCGAGGCGCTCGGCTTCCGCACCGTGTTCCACCTGACCTACGCGAATTGCCTGGCGGCGCTGGTCGCGGCCTCCGCCGGCATCCTGAACGCGCTGTGGCTGCGCTATGCCGGGCCCGACACCTCGCTCAGCTTCTCGATCATGCTCGATATCCTGCTGATGGTGGTGATCGGCGGCATGGGCACGATCTACGGCGCGATCATCGGCGCCACCATCTTCATCCTGGCGCAGAACTACCTGCAGGCGCTGATGGGCGTCGCCTCCAGGGCGGCGGCCGATGCCGGCCTGCCGCTGTTGCCCGGCCTGCTGCATCCGGACCGCTGGCTGTTGTGGCTCGGGCTCCTGTTCATCGCGAGCGTGTACTTCTTCCCGACCGGAGTGGTGGGACGGCTGCGCAGTGCCGGCGCCGGCAAGGCGTGAGCGAAGCCAGATCTCGCCGTTAACGCGGCATTAACCGCACCAGGCACCCTGCACTGCACAACCTCCGCGCGATGCGAGCCGGCTTCCGCCCCGCCGTTCCGGGGCCCGCCTCGTTGCACGCCAGTTAAGGCTTAAATAACCGGCTTTCCTAAGGGTTAGGCCATTTGTGCGGTGTATTCATGGCCCCCAAGGGAGGGGCGATGCGCCGAGCGATGTCCAGGATGGCAGGCAGAATGGCCCGCGCCGCAACCGGCGGTTGGGGCGCCGGCGCGCGCCGCGGCCCGGTGGCGTGGTTGACCCTGAGCGGCGCGCTGCTGGTGGCCGGCATCTTCGTCGTCACCGCGTTCGCGGTCGGCGAATTCCGCGAGCGCACCCTGACCAACCGCGAGCGCGAGCTGGAGAACACCGTCCTGCTGCTCGCCCGCCATTTCGACCAGCAGTTCGAGGATTCCGACACGATCGCAGCCGACCTGATCTCGCAGATGAACCTCTCGCAGATCGCTTCGCCCGAAATGTTCCGGGCGCGCATGTCCGGACCCGAGGCGAACCGGATGCTGATCGGCAGGATCAGCGCCGTATCCTATCTCGGCGACATCGCGATCTACGACGCGAACGGCGACCTCATCAACTGGTCGCGGGCGCAACCGCTGCCCAAGATCAACGTTTCCGGGCGCGCCTATTTCCAGACCTTCAAGTCGAACCCGAGCGCGGGGCCGATGCTGCTGGAATCGGTGCGCAGCTACATCATCGGTAAATGGACCACGGTCGTCGCCCACCGCCTGACGGGCGCGAACGGCGAGTTCTTCGGCGCGATGGTGCGACGGATCGACCCCGACAGCTATCAGCACTATTTCGCGTCCGTCGCGCTCGGCGAAGGCGCGGCGATCTCGCTGTTCGATCGCGAGGGCACGATGCTCGCGCGCTATCCCAACGTCGAGGAACTCGTCGGCAAGAACTTCAAGGACGCGCCGCTGCTGCACAGGGTGCTGACCCAGGACGATCGGCGGACCATGCGGATGAAGAGTCCGGTCGACGGCGAGGAGCGCATCGGCTCGGCCTCGCCGCTCAAGCACTTTCCGCTCGTCATCATCGCGACCAACACCACGGCGGCCGCGCTCGCGGACTGGCGCCAGCAGACGGGATTCCTGATCGCGGCGGCCACGCTCTCGGCCTTGGTGATCGCGCTGATGCTCTATCTGATCATTCGTCAGATCAACCGGCAGAACCGCGAGGCGCAGCAGCGGATCGAATCGGAGAGGCTGCGGCTCGACACGGCCCTCAACAACATGTCGCAAGGGCTGGTGTTCTACGACGCCTCCGGGCAACTGGTGACGTGCAACCGGCGATACGTCGACATGTTCGGCCTGTCCGCCGACATCGTGAAGTCCGGCTGCCATTTCTACGACGTGATGCAGCATCGCAAGGACAGGGGCAGCTTCGACGGCGACATTGCGGAATTCTGCGCGACGGTGATGAAGGGTGTCGCCGAGGGCAGGACCACCAGGAAGGTGATGGAGTTCGCGGACGGGCCGGCCTATCAGATCGTCAACACGCCGCTGGCGCAGGGCGGCTGGATCGCGACCATCGAGGACATCACCGAACGGCGCACGATCGAGCAGGAACGCGACCGCAACCACACCTTCCTGCGCGAGATCATCGATCACATTCCGTCGCAGATCACGGTGAAGGACGCGCGCACGCGGCAGTATCTCCTGATCAACGGCGTCGCCGAGGAGCAATTCGGCCTGTCGCGCGACATGGTCGTCGGCAAGACCGCCTTCGACATCTTCCCGAAGGAATCCGCCGAGATCGTCACCGACGACGACGACAAGGCCCTGCAGTCCGACGACGGCCTGTTCAAGGAGGAGCACGCCTGGGAAACCCCGGCGCAGGGTCTCCGCTACGTCACCTCGCAGCGCATCGGCCTTCGCGACCAGGCCGGCGAACCTCGCTACCTGATCCACGTCGTCGACGACGTCACCGAACGGCGGCGCGCCAACGAGAAGATTGCGCACATGGCGCATTACGACGCGCTGACCGACCTGCCGAACAGGACCCTGTTCCGCGAACAGATCCAGCGCGAGCTGGCGAAGGCGACCCGGGGCGAGCAATTCGCCCTGCTCTACATCGACGTCGACGAGTTCAAGGGCATCAACGATTCGCTCGGCCACCACGTCGGCGACGAGCTGCTCAAGGCGGTCGCCAGGCGCATCCGCGGCTGCCTGAGGCAGGGCGACCTGATCGCACGGCTCGGCGGCGACGAATTCGCCGTCATCCAGACGCAGGTCATGAATGCCAACGACGTGACCGCCTTCGTGACCCGCATCCATGACGCGATCCGCCAGCCCTATCATTGCCTCGGCCACCAGCTCTCGACCGATGCCAGCATCGGCATCGCATTGGCGCCGCAGGACGGCACCGATCTCGACCAGCTGATCAAGAATGCCGACCTCGCGATGTACGGCGCCAAGGCCGAAGGCCGGCGAACGTATCGGTTCTTCGAACCGGCGATGGATGCCAGCGCCAAGGCGCGTCTCGCCATGGAGCAGGACCTGCGCCAGGCGATGGCGGACGGCGGCTTCGAGATCCACTACCAGCCGCTCGTCAACCTCCGTACCAACGAGGTCTCGGGCTGCGAGGCGCTGCTGCGCTGGCGCCATCCCGAGCGCGGCATGGTGTCGCCGGCCGAGTTCATCCCGGTCGCGGAGGATACCGGCCTGATCACCGAGCTCGGCGATTGGGTGCTGCGCACGGCCTGCGCGGAAGCCGCAACCTGGCCGGACCATGTGCGGCTGGCGGTCAACGTCTCGCCGGTCCAGCTCAAATGCGAGACCCTGGCGCTGAAGATCGCGGGCGCGCTCGCCGCCTCCGGTCTCGATCCGCGGCGGCTGGAGCTCGAGATCACCGAGGCCGTCCTGATCCGCGACGACGAGACCGCGCTGTCGATCCTGTACCAGCTGCGCTCCATCGGCGTGCGCATCGCGCTCGACGATTTCGGCACCGGCTACTCCTCGCTGAGCTACCTGAAGCGCTTCCCGTTCGACAAGATCAAGATCGACCGCTGCTTCGTGGCCGACATCGCGGAGCTCGGCGGCGCTCCCGTCATCGTGCAGGCGGTGGTCAACATCGCCGCCGCCAGCAACATGACGACCGTCGCCGAAGGCGTCGAGACCGAGGCGCAGCGCGAGATGCTGCGCATGCTCGGCTGCACCGAGATGCAGGGCTATCTGTTCAGCGCGCCGAAGCCGGCGCGCGAAGTGATGAAGCTGTTCGGCACGGCGAGCGCTCACGTGGCGGCGGTGGCCTGACATGGCGAAGACGGAACCCGGCGCGCCCGACCTCGCCCATTCCTATGCGGTGCGGCTGATGCAGCATCTCGTGGTGCCGACCTTCGTGATCGACCCGAAGCGCCGCGTCGTGATCTGGAATCGCGCCTGCGAGCGGCTCACCGGCGTCGCCGCCTCCGAGGTGATCGGCACCACGCGGCACTGGCAGGCCTTCTACGAGAAGAAGCGCCATTGCCTGGCCGACCTCGTCGCGCTGGACATGCCCGAGCAGCTGCCGGAGCTCTATTCCGAATATGCGGCGCGCGGCAACAACGGGCTCGGCTTCAGCGCCGAGAACTGGTGCGTGATGCCGAAGCTCGGCAACCAGCTCTATCTCGCCATCGACGCCGGACCGATTCACGACGAGGACGGCAGGCTGATCGCGGTGGTGGAGACCCTGCGCGACCTCACCGACCAGAAGCGCGCCGAGATGGCGCTGAAGGAGCTCGCGACCAAGGACGGGCTGACCGGGCTTTCCAACCGCCGCGCCTTCGACCAGATGCTGCTGGAGGAATGGTCTCGCGCGCAGCGGACGCAGCAGCCGCTGTCGCTGCTGTTCGCCGACGTCGACCACTTCAAGCTCTTCAACGACCACCACGGCCACCAGAACGGCGACGAGTGCCTGCGCGCGGTCGCCGCCGTCGTCCGCAGCCATGCCTCGCGCCCGCTCGATCTCGCCAGCCGCTACGGCGGCGAGGAGTTCGCGCTGATCCTGCCGGAGACCGACCGCACGGGCGCCTGCGGCATCGCCGAGGCGATCAGGAGCGCGGTGATGGAGCTGCGGATCGCCCATGGCGCCGATGGCGCCGGCGCCCATGTCACGCTCAGCGTCGGGGTCGCAAGCCACGGTCCCGGCGAGTTCGATTTCGGTCCCGACCGCCTGCTGGGATTGGCCGATCAGGCGCTCTACGCCGCCAAGCGGCTCGGCCGCAACCGCGTGATCTGCGCCGACCGGATGCTGGCCGAATTCGCCCGGCTCGACCGCGGCGGTCCGGAGGTTCCGGCCCTGGCCACACGCCGGCTGGGCAGCTAGGCCGGCCGGAGGTTGCCCACCCCCCGCCAATCGGCTAAACGAGGCCTCGCCGCGCCCGTAGCTCAGCTGGATAGAGCGTTGCCCTCCGAAGGCAGGTGTCAAGCTGGCTGGTGCGAAAAGTGAGGAAGAAAGAGTATTGAAGTGCAAAGGCTTGCGAGGCTAGCGCGTTGGGGTTAACTCGTACGCGAAATCAGCGTAAGCACTGCGTAAGCAGTAAGCACCCGTAGCTCAGCTGGATAGAGCGTCGCCCTCCGAAGGCGAAGGCCACACGTTCGAATCGTGTCGGGTGCGCCAATTTCTCATTATTCTATGGACCGATGGTGCGCGCTCCATATGGATTTGTCAGCTCCTTGGGGCTTGCGCGAGTAAGCAATCTGAACAAACTTATCGCCGACGATTGATCCCGTTCTCAGTACCGGAATCCGCTTGCATGTGCGTGGTCGGTGTACTGGAAAGGCTAGGTTTCCGCTTTCGGTGAGGAGCTGAAATCGGCCCCAACCTCCGCCGTGTCCGCAAAGGGCGGCCAAAATCGGAAGTCAGCACTTCACCATTGAAGCGACCCGCGATCTTGCACGGAGCAGTAGAATCGAACAATTCTAGAAGCACACCGTCGGGGGCAGAAATCATGACGTATCGCCAAGCGCATACTCCCCAAGCCCGTTGACTGAAGAGCCCCCTTGAGCCTGTAGACGCGGCCAGAATGCCCCTTGTGGCCCGACTGCCCAAACCTATTTTAACCTATGGCTAATCTGCCCGGATGCCCCGTTCGTCGCGCACTGGCCGGGCGGCCCCAGTCCACCAGCCCCAGTCGGGGCCCTTTCACGCAGTTCGTCCGTTATTGCGATGCCATTTGCGATAGCCCCGCCGGCACCTGGCAATTCGAAAGGTCTCGTCATGAGCAAGCGTGAAAATAATGCCAACAACATATTTCGTCCGTCGGATAGCCCGCTGACGGAACACGAGAAAGAGCAAATCGCTCTGCGTAAAAACCTGGAGCGGTTGAAAGCCGAACGATTAGCGAGAGAGGCTGCTAATTCCAAGAAAGACTGATCAGTCGCCTCGCCGCGCCGATACAACGGAGAGCGCGACCCCCTCTGACTCAATGTGATTACAGCCGATGGACGGACTGTCGTAAGGACGACGCTTGCTTTGCCCGGCATAGCCAACATCAGAGCCGCTTCGGGAGGTTATCAAAAATCACCCAGCGCCGGTGACGCGGACGCATTGCATTGGCATCAAACGCGGCCGGTGACCGCCGCCTAGAGCATTTTCAAGCGGATCATGCCATCTTCGATCTCGCCACGTTCGAAACGGGCCCGAGCCACCACTTCGAACGCAGTCCGGTTTTTTTGCAAATAGCTGAAGGCCTGACTTTGCGTCTTGAATGTCGTATTCAAAACGCACACCTGTCGGGTTGATCCGACCGCCAGGACGAAGGTCACGCTTTGGCCCCTGCCTGTTTCGCTCCTGGGCACAATCCGAATACTCTTCATGCTGGCTGCTCCGATAAAGAGTATCTTTGAACCTGCGTGCACGTTCGGTCATACGATGTCAATGGGAGGATCGACGAGTTCTCCGTCGGACTCCGGAGGCGCTGCCAGGACACTAATGTTTCGAAGGAGCGGCTTCGAAGATAAATGCTGCTTGGAAAATAGG
>NZ_JAGWUA010000330.1 GCF_028868675.1 Bradyrhizobium sp. | reverse complement strand
CGGCTGCGCGCCTGGCGCTCCGACGTCGCGCGCGAACGCGGCGTGCCGGCCTACGTGGTGCTGCACGATGCCACGATCGACGGCATCGTGCGAGCCTGGCCGACGACGCTGGACGAGCTGCGCAACGTGCCCGGGATCGGCGACAAGAAGCTCGAGCACTATGGCGAGCAGCTGTTGCGGCTGGTGCGGACGCGTTCCTAGTTCCGCACCGCGTAGAGCGGCGTCCTCAGCGTCACCTGGTAGGACGGCTTCGGCGTCCACGCGATCTGGGCGGTGATCCCGAACAGGCGGTTATCGTTGTCGTCCATGCGGTCGAGGTCGAGCCTGACGATCGGCTGCGTGAAGGACTGGACCTGCGCCAGGTTCAGAAGCTGCGCGCCGGCAAAGGACTGCACGCCGAGGCGACCGGTGAACTTCCAGTTGCTCGGCCATTGATAGTAGCCGCCGACATAGCCGATGGTGTTGGTGCCGATATGGGCGACCTGGCTGCCGATGTCGGTGTGGGTGTATTGCACGCCGGCCAAGAGTCCCCTGGTCTCGTCCGCGTCGAGCGCGTAGTCGAACTCCAGGATGTGGTTGAAGGACGTGGTCATCCCCGGCTCGTTCGGCACCGATTGCGTCAGCGTGGATTGCAGGGTGATGGTCGGAATCACGCCGCCGTTCTGCTGATGGAGGTCGGCCTGGAAGCCGATATTCCAGCTCGTAATGTCGAACGACGACCAGCCGCTACCGCCGAGATTGCTCGTCGTCCCCGACACGCCGCCGTAGAGCGAGACGCGGTCGGTGACGTCGACGGTGAGCGGAAAGTCGACGGCGATCGATTGCGCTGCCGGAAGGCCTCGCGAAAACGAGACGCCCTTCAGCGCAGCGAGCGCCTCGAGCGCCGTCGACAACGAGGAACCGCCGAAGCCGAGACCGAGTGTTCCGGCCGGGATGGTCGCGTAGGTCGTCCGCAGATCGAGATAGACGTTCGGTATCGCCGGCTTCATGTCGTCCTCATCGACGTCCGCGGCGAAGCCTGCTCCCGCCGCCGCCATCCAGATGGCGCAGGACAGCACCGCCCAGCGCACCGGCGCGGGACCGCGAGAACCAGGGCCTGACATTCCGCGACGGCAAACCATTTGACGGCCCGAAGGTCCGACCTTCAGGTGGCGAACCCGTCCTAGATGGAACGCGAACGTTCCCGGCGTCAAGCCGCACCGCACCTTTTCGGACCGCGGACGCCGACACAAGTCTCCTGCCGTGATCGCGGCGACACACTGGCGTCAGGCCGCGCGGATCTCCCGCGAAGAATTCCGCAGAGACAGCCGGCAGCGCCGGCTCGACGACCTTGCAGGATTCACGGGAGCGCCCGACTGGTCTTCTCATCGATGCGCATGAAGCGCATCCGGCTCTCGCGGTCGTGGTCGATATGTCCCGGCGTCGAATCGTCGACTCGATGTCGGGGTTGGCTTCCAGCTCGCTTCTGGTGGCCCGGCGGGACGCAAAGACTCGTTGACTGTGCAGCTTGGATACGCGCATATCGCGCGCAAAATATTCTTCGCATTCACGGTCGACATCGCATCGTCGCGACTTGATGCAGATTGTTAACCTGGATCAACTCGGGAATGCCGGCGTCGCAGTGCCGCGACCGGTCAGGTGGCAGTCAAGAAACTTCAATGAAGAACGTTTCGCCCTGTGTTGCGTGTCCGCGGTTCGGACTGGGATTTTGCCATGCGGTCTTGGGAGGGGCTGACGATCTCGCGCGCGAGGCCGGCGAGAGCTGGCAGCATCATCGGATCGTCGCTGCCGGCAAGCAAATCGTCGCGCGAAACCAGGAGACGCCCGACGTCTTCGTGCTGTGCGGCGGCTGGGGCTTTCGCTTCCTGCAACTGGCCGACGGCCGCCGGCAGATCCTGGGCTTCCTGCTGCCGGGCGATCTGTTCTCGGTCGCCTCGGTGTTCGAGGAGCGCTTTCATTTCTCGGTCAAGGCGCTGACGACGGTCCAGATCAGCACGATGCGGCGAAGCGAGGTTCAGTTGCGCCTCAAGAGTCCGCCGGTGGTGATGGCGCTGGCGAAAGCCTGCTCGCAGGAGGCGGAATCCTCCGACCGGATCATCGCCACGCTCGGCCGATGCTCCGCCGAGGAGCGCATCGCCTTCCTGCTGCTGCACCTGATGAAGCGGATCGCGGCCCACAACGTCATTCGTGACCAGCGATATCCCTTTCCGCTGCGCCAGCAGCACATCGCCGATGCGGTCGGGCTGACCTCCGTGCATGTCAGCCGCGTTCTCGGCACCTTTCGCGACCGCGGCATCGTCGAACTGTCGAACGGAGTGTTGAGGGTCGGCAACCTCCCCGACCTCAAGCACCTCGGCTCGCTGAACTGAACGCCGGCGGGTTGACGGTCCGGCGCGCCGACTTGGCCTGGATGGAAGAACGAGCGAGGCGCCCTGCGCGCGCCTCAGCCCATCTTCTCCCAGAGTTGACGGACGAGAATCCCGGCCCGCTTCTCGATCGCAGCCGCGGCGTCGAGCGCGAGGTCCTCGCGATAGCGCCCGGCAATGAGCTGCACGCCGATCGGCTTGCCCTGGTGCACGGTCACCGGCACCACGGCGCCGGGCAGGCCCAGCACGTTGATCGCCGAGATGAAGCGGATGTCGTTCCAGAAGATCTCGCGCACGCGCTCCGCGCTGATCGTGTCCTCGCGCGGACCCGGCGTCGGCTTCACGGTCGTGGGCGCGAGCACGACCGGATACTCCTCGAAGAACAGCTGCCAGGCGCGGATATGGCCGTTGCGCGCGGCGGTGGCGCGCATCCAGCCCTCGAGGTCGAGGACATTCGCCTTGCTCTTCATGCCGCCCCAGGCCTTGTGAAAATCCTCCGACGTCACCTTGAGCATCGCCTCTTCCTGCATCACCACCGTCTCGTTGGTGATGATGTCGCACCAGGTCTGCCAGACGCCGTTGATGTCGGGCACCTCGACCTCGCTGACGCGATAGCCGCCGCGCTCCAGGTGATCGGCGGCCTGGCGCAGCGCCGTTCGCACCGAGGGATCGACATCCATGTCGGCCGGCAGTCTTGCCAGCGCGACCTTGATCGGCCCCTTCGGCTTCGGCCCGACCAGCGGCGCGGGCACCCACCAGGGATCGCGCGGATCGCGCCGGCTCATCGCCTCGAG
>NZ_JAGWUA010000329.1 GCF_028868675.1 Bradyrhizobium sp. | reverse complement strand
GATATGGCGGTCCCCACAAGCGCAGCAAGCGGACACCAGCCTGTCGCCCCTCACGGGATCAGCGCAAGATCTCGCGCCTGCACCGGCTGGGCGACTTGCCAGCTCGCCCGGCTTCCGCCGGATGCGCGCGCGGACAGCCGCTTGGAAGCCAGGATCGCGAACGCGGCCACCACGCCACCCGCCAGCACATCCACGAAGTAGTGCCCCCCGACGAGCGGGGTTGCCGCGATCATCCCCCCATTCACGATCAGGGCCGCCGGACGCAGCCACCAGATGCACCAGAAACCCCAGATGGCGAGAATTCCCGTGGCGGCATGAAAGCTGGGGAACGTGACGATGCCGCCGATTTTCGAGAGATCGAGCGCACGCAGCGTGCCGTCGCGCAGCATGGGCAGGTCCCGGAGCTGATCCACATAGCCGTTGGCCCTGAACACCTCGGTGTCGGCCGGCAGCCCGAACTCGAAATAGGTGCCGAGCGCAGGAACCAGTGCCGAAGCGGGGATCACCACGCACAAGGTCAGCATCGCCGCCATCACGAACTGCTGCAGGCGAACGTACCGTCCCGTCAGACCCAGCACGAGCGGAACGCCGAACGACGGCACCACGATCATGCCGTAGAAGATGACGGCGTAGCGCAGCAGTTCCGGACGGGCGACGGCAAAATGGAAATGCTCGGGCCAGCCGAGGCCGAGCAGCCGGTCGAGCGCGACGAAGCTTGCGTCCCGCAGCGGCAACGCGGCGCCGGCGGCGATATACGACAGCAGCGCCGCAAACATCACGAGAAAGCCGATCTGCGCCAGCGCGAGCAGCGCAAAGGCCGGGCGCTCGCCCCACCCTCGCCCCATGAGCCATAGTCCGGCCATCGTCAGCGCGGGAGCCGTCAAGACTTCCCTGGCCGAGAGGCTTTCGAGCCTCAACGAGAAATCCGTCGCGGCAAGCCCGATACAGAGCGCAGCCGCCCATGCGGCGAGCAAGCCCCAATTGAGAAGTTGCAAGCGGCTCGCAAGGCCCCGTTCGCTGTTGTTGATCAAGTCTCGCTCCCTTGTGGACGCGATACCTGCAACAACCTAAGACGAATTAGCGATGAGCCGCGCAATTTGCACAAACGTCGAACGATTGGAGCGTCTGCCCAAACTATATTTCAATGAATGTCCGGCTCTCGTCACTGGCGCGTTACAGCAGATGGCCGCAGGCGGACATAGGCAACGGCGATCGCCGGGAATCCGGAAGAGGCGTTGGAAACGGCGCTCACGATCCCCGGCCCGTCGTAGATGCAGGACAGCAGCAGCGCCGGCCGGGCCGAAAAAGGTGGACGCTACCGGCCCCGGAAACGCGGCTTGCGGCGCGCCAGAAACGCCTCGACGCCTTCCTTGTGGTCCTCGGTCAGGCTCGCCAGCGCGAACTGGTCGACGTCCATGTGGCTGGCGAGATCGTCGAGCGCATGCGCCAGGCGGTTGACGGTGGCCTTGGTCATGGCGACCGACAGCGGCGGCTGGCTCGCGACCTTCCTGGCGAGGTCCATGGCCGCGTCAAAGGCCCTGCCGGGATCAGCCACCTGCTCCACCAGGCCCCATTCATAGGCCTCGTCCGCGCTGATGCGCTGGTCGGCCAGGATCACCGCCTGCTTGGTGCGCGCCGGCCCGATTAGATGCAGCATGCGCGGGATGCTCTGCCAGCTCATGTTCATGCCGAGCCCGATCTCGGGCACGCGCAGGTGCGCGTCGCTGCCCATGACGCGGAAGTCCAGCGCCACCGCCAGCGCCACGCCGCCGCCGACGCAAAAGCCCTCGATCGCCATGATCGTGATCTGCTCCATCGCGTGCCAGGCCTGGGTGAGGCGCGGTCCGAGCTTCAGGTGCCTCCGCAGCGTGCCGAGGTCCATGTCCTTGCGCGAACGGCCTTCGCTGTCCTTCAGATCGAAGCCGGCGCTGAAACAATCCGCGCCGCCGGTCAGCACCACGACCGATGTCGCCGCATCGTCCTCGAAGCTGCGGGCTGCCGCGGTGAGCTGGCGCAGCGCCTCCGGCGATAGCGCGTTGATGCCGTCGCCGCGATCGAACCGAACCACGGCGATCCGTCCCTCCGGCCCATGGCCTTTCTCGATCTTCACGAAATCCGTCATCGCGCGCCTCCGCATTTTCCCGCAGGTTTGAATTTAGCGCACAAACGACGGCACGACCACGTCACGCGGCTCGGCCTGTGCAAGCACCGAACCATCCCAGCCGCGACCACCGCGAACGGCGGGCGGAGAACGCCTTCACAGATGGCCGGACCGCTCGCGGGCCGGCCTGCCCTGGGGCGGCGGAAACCGGATCGTGGTGCCGAGCGTGATCCAGTTGGCGTTCTCGCCGGTGATGTTGCGGCCGTAGATCAGGTCGACGGAGAAGATCTCGTTCGGGCGGTATCGCACCCCGGTCTGGAGCCGTGGCTGGATCGTGCTCGCGATTTCGGCCCGGCCCGCCTGGCCGAACGCCTCGATGGTCCATTGCAGGGTCTCGGTGAACTTCCAGTCGAACCCGATGCCGTAGGTCAGATAATGGTGATCGACGGCGCGGTCCCAGAGCCAGCCGGCGTTGAGGTTGACGCGCATGGTCTCCGACAGCCGGAAGGTCGCGGGAACCACCGTCGTGATGGCGAGATTCTCGCCGGTCGCCGCGTCGAAGGATGCGCCGGCATAGGCCGACAATCCCCAGCGCCCGACGCCGGTCGGCAGGAAGTTGCTCTTGGCCTTCGGCGAGATCGTGGTGCTCC
Source organism: Bradyrhizobium sp. (assembly GCF_028868675.1). Taxonomy (GTDB): domain Bacteria; phylum Pseudomonadota; class Alphaproteobacteria; order Rhizobiales; family Xanthobacteraceae; genus Bradyrhizobium. Next base: position 429 of record NZ_JAGWUA010000329.1, on the reverse strand, counting down.
AGTCGCCGTCGCTGCGCGCGCGATTGGCCTGCAGCGTGAGCTCGACGGGCCGGAAAGGATCGACCACGCAGGACGGATTGGCGACCGCGGCGCGGTCGCCGTTATCGGCTGCCGACAGCCAGCTCTCCACCTTGCAGGAGCCGACTTCGGAGATGTCCGCGGCGTCCACCGCATAGGCGCCGTTGGCGGCCCGCGCCTCGCGCGACGCGAGCCAAACCACGACCGCCACCGCCGCCGCAATCCCGCCGCGCCACCCCCGCCGAGAAAGCCCCCATGTCATGACAGCAATGCTAGCAGAGTCCCTGCTCGACACGGTCCGAATTCTGCGCCTATCCTCGACACCATGACCGATCATCACCACCATCACGATCACGATCATTCGGAGCTGTCCGAGACCGAGCTGCGCGTACGCGCGCTCGAAAGCATCCT
>NZ_JAGWUA010000114.1 GCF_028868675.1 Bradyrhizobium sp. | reverse complement strand
GAAAATGGGTGAGCCACTCTGACTGAGTTTAGACCGGTACCCACCCACTTTCTTCCTAGGAGCGAAGCGACGAAGCAATCCAGACTGTCTCCGACAAGAGATTTCTGGATTGCTTCGCTTCGCTCGCAATGACGGCGCGGTGGCTCTCTAGTGATTGTCCCGCGCCACGCCAAAGGTGCCGGCGATGTTGTGGTAGCGCGTGGCGAGTTCCATGCAGGCGCCGGTCGCGTGCTGGCCGACGGTCGAGCGATAGATCTCCTGCCACGGTGTCTGGTTCGCCGGACGCGGGAAGCCGCCCTTGGCCTTCAGCTCGGCGTGGCGGCGATTCACCTCATCGTCGGAGATCAGGATGTTGGCGGCGCCCTTGTTGAGGTCGATGCGCACGCGGTCGCCGGTCCTGAGGATCGCAAGGCCGCCGTCGGCGGCGGCCTCCGGCGAGGCGTTGAGGATCGAGGGCGAGCCCGAGGTGCCCGACTGCCGGCCGTCGCCGATGCAGGGCAGCGACAGGATGCCGCGTTTGATCAGCGCCGCCGGCGGCTGCATGTTCACGACCTCGGCGCCGCCGGGATAGCCGATCGGCCCGGTGCCGCGGATGAACAGCATGCAGCGCTCGTCGATGTCGAGTGCGGGGTCGTCGATCCGCGCGTGATAGTCCTCCGGCCCCTCGAACACGATGGCGCGGCCCTCGAAGGCGTTCGGGTCCTTCGGGTTGCTCAGGTAACGGTCGCGGAACTCCTTGGAGATCACGCTGGTCTTCATGATCGCGGAATCGAACAGATTGCCGCGCAGCACCAGGAAGCCGGCATCCTTCACCAGCGGCTTGTCGTAGCTCCAGATCACGTCGTTGTCGGGCTTCGGCGCGTCGGCGCAGTTTTCGCCGATGCTGCGGCCGTTGACGGTGACCGCGTCCTCGTGGATGCGCTTCTTCTGCGTGAGTTCGCGCACCACCGCCGGCACGCCGCCGGCGCGATGAAACTCCTCGCCGAGATAGAAGCCGGCCGGCTGCATGTTGACCAGCAGCGGCACGTCGTGGCCGACCTTCTGCCAGTCGTCGATCGAAAGCTCGACGCCGATGTGGCGTGCCAGCGCATTGATGTGGATCGGCGCGTTGGTCGAGCCGCCGATCGCGGAATTCACCACGATGCAGTTCTCGAACGCCTTGCGGGTCAGGATGTCGGACGGCTTGAGATCCTCCCAGACCATCTCGACGATCCGCCTGCCGGTCTCGTAGGAGATCTGGCCCCGCTCGCGATAGGGCGCGGGGATCGCCGCGCAGCCCGGCAGCGACATGCCGAGCGCTTCGGCGAGCGAGTTCATGGTCGAGGCCGTGCCCATGGTGTTGCAATGGCCGACCGAGGGCGCCGAGGACGCCACGATCTCTATGAACTGCTCATAGTCGATCTCGCCGGCGGCGAGCCGCTCGCGCATCTTCCAGACGACGGTGCCGGAGCCGGCGCGCTCGCCGTCGTACCAGCCGTTCAGCATCGGTCCGCCCGACAGCACGATTGCGGGCAGGTTGACGGTTGCCGCCGCCATCAGGCAGGCCGGCGTCGTCTTGTCGCAGCCGGTCGTCAGCACAACGCCGTCCAGGGGATAGCCGAACAGGACCTCGACCAGCCCGAGATAGGCGAGGTTGCGGTCGAGCGCCGCGGTCGGACGCTTGCCGGTCTCCTGGATCGGGTGCGTCGGAAATTCCATCGCGATGCCGCCGGCCGCGCGGATGCCCTCGCGGACGCGGTGCGCGAGGTCGAGATGGTGGCGGTTGCAGGGCGACAGGTCGTTGCCGGTCTGCGCGATGCCGATGATCGGCTTGCCGGACTGCAGCTCATCGCGGGTCAGGCCGTAGTTGAGATAGCGCTCCAGATAGAGCGCGGTCATGCCCGGATTATGCGGGTTGTCGAACCACTCCCGGGAGCGAAGCCGACGCTGGCTGCCGGCAGGGCCCTTTCCGTTGGTTGGATTTCTTGTCATTGGTCTCTCCTGCAATGCGACCGCGCGGGTCCACTCGCGCGATGCCCGACAGCGCAAGCGATGGTCCGCGTCCGACCCGCCGCCGGTCGCTTCCTTACCGGCCCGATACTAATCGCCGCGGCTTGGTAACGCTATCATTATGTTCAACCGGCCGCGTGCCCGGACACTGCCGGCCGGCTTTCCATGCGCCGCGCCAGCGAACTCTGGCGCTCGATCACCTTGAATCCGAGATCGAGCACGGGCTGTTCCGGCCGTCGTCCCTCGATCGCGTCGATCAGCATCGTGGCAGCCGTCCTGCCCATCTCGTAGCGGTTGGTCCGCACGCTGGTCAGCGTCGGAACGGCGGAGGCCATGAACTCGAGGTCATTGAATCCGATGATCGCAATCTGCTCGGGAACGACGATCCCGCGCCGCCGGCACTCGAACAGCACGCCGAGCGCGAGGTCGTCATTGGCGCAGAACACGGCGTCGATGCCGGTCTCCCGCGCGAGCAGGTCGGCAAACAGCGCACTGCCGAGCGTAACCGAGGTCGGGGTGGCCGTGGTGACGACCAGCCGCTGGTCGAAGCGGCCGGCCTCCTTCATCGCCGACACGTAGCCGTCCAGCCGCCGCTGTACCCGCGGGTCCATCCGCGCGCCGACGAATCCTATTCTGTAGCAGCCCTGGGCGAACAGATGCGCCACGGCCGCTCGCGCCGCATCGTAGTGGGAAAAGCCGATCATCATGTCGACCGGGTTGGGCCCGAGCTCCATGATCTGCACGATCGGACAGTCGGCCGCTTCCAGCATCGCGCGCGACTCGGCGGTCTGGTCGATGCCGGTGACGATCAGCCCGGCCGGCTTTTGCGCCAGGAACAGGCGCAGGAGCTTTTCCTCCTGCAGGATGCTGTAGCGGGTGTTGGAGAGCTGGATCGAATAGCGGCTGCCCTCGGAGGCGTCGTAGATGCCGCGCAGCACGTCGGAGAACACGTTGTTCGTCAACGACGGGATCAGGACGGCGATGACCTCGGTGCGCTGCGAGGCGAGCGCGCGTGCCGCCAGGTTGGGCACATAGCCGAGCTCCTTGGCCGCGCTTTCGACGCGGGCCCGCTTGGCGACCGACAGCGCTTCGGGATTTCTGAAGAAGCGGGACGCGGTAATGGGGCTGACCCCGGCGAGCTCGGCAACTTCCGCCAGCCGGATCTTGCCTGACTTGGTGCGCTTCCGTCCCATCATCTGCTCATAGCACAGGCCCTTCCGCAAACAAAGGAACATTGACAGCGCTACCAGACACGACTAACCAAAGACAAATTGCCAAAGCCGCGCAAACTGCCGACAATGCGGAGCCGAGAAAGCCGGCTTCGTTCGGCGAAGTCGCAGAAAAACAAGACGGTAGCGGTGCCCATGGGCGCCGTGACGTGGAGGAGGGAACTAGATGTCGTCTGTGCACATCCGCGACGTGCGAAAATCGTTCGGCAATTTTGAAGTCCTGCACGGCGTGACCGTTCCGATCGAGGATGGCGAGTTCGTCGTTCTGGTCGGCCCCTCCGGCTGCGGCAAGTCGACCCTGCTGCGCATGCTCGCCGGCCTCGAGAACATCACCTCCGGCACGATCTCGATCGGCGACCGCGTCGTGAACAATGTCCAGCCCAAGGAGCGGGACATTGCCATGGTGTTCCAGAACTACGCGCTCTATCCGCACATGACGGTGGCCGACAACATGGGCTTCTCGCTGAAGCTGCGCGGCGCAGACACCGACGAGATCAACAAACGCGTCAAGCGCGCCTCCGAGATTCTCGCGCTGACGCCGCTGCTCGATCGCTTTCCGCGCCAACTCTCCGGCGGTCAGCGCCAGCGCGTCGCGATGGGCCGCGCAATCGTGCGCGATCCGCAGGTGTTCTTGTTCGACGAGCCCCTGTCCAACCTCGACGCCAAGCTGCGCGTCGCCATGCGCGCCGAGATCAAGGAACTGCACCAGCGGCTCAAGACCACCACCGTCTACGTCACCCACGACCAGATCGAGGCCATGACCATGGCCGACAAGATCGTCGTCATGCACGACGGCATCGTCGAGCAGATGGGTTCGCCGCTCGATCTCTACGACAAGCCCGATAACCAGTTCGTCGCGGGCTTCATCGGCTCGCCGGCGATGAATTTCCTGGACGGCACGTTGAAGGCCAACGGCCAGCCCTATGTCGAGCTCGACAACGGAGCCAGGCTTCCGCTGACCACCGCGCCCACCGCATCCGACGGACGCCCCGTCGTCTACGGCGTCCGGCCCGAGCATCTCGAATTCGCCAGCGACGGTATCGAGGCCGAGATCATCGTGGTGGAGCCGACGGGTTCGGAGACGCAGATCGTCGCGCGCCTCGGCAAGCAGGACATCATCGCCGTGTTCCGCGACCGCCACGACGTCAATCCGGGTGACAAGGTTCATCTGCGGCCGCGCGCGGTGTCGACACATCTGTTCGACAAGGACAACGGCCGCCGGCTCTGAGCGGCGGCCCTCGTTTTCCAACCAAGAAGATTCCAAACAGGAGAAAACCAGAGATGACTGATTTCGTGACTGACCGGCGCTCGCTGCTCAAGGGCGGCGCCACCCTGCTGGCCGCTGCCGCCACCATGTCGAGCGAGGAGCTGCTGGGCTACGCCAAGGCCTGGGCGCAGACGTCGCCGTGGAAGCCCGAAGCTGGCGCCAAGATCAACATGCTGCGCTGGAAGCGCTTCGTCGAGGCCGAAGACGTCGCCTTCATGAAGATCGTCGATGCCTTCCAGAAGGCAAACAACGTCACCATCTCGGTGTCCAACGAAGCCTATGACGACGTTCAGCCCAAGGCGTCCGTCGCGGCCAATACCGGGCAGGGCCTGGACATGGTCTGGGGCCTCTATTCGCTGCCCTTCCTGTTCCCGACCAAGTGCACCGACATGACCGACGTCGCCGACCATCTCGCCAAGGTGGGCGGCGGCTGGACGCCCTCGGGTGAGGCCTACGGCAAGCTCAACGGCAAGTGGATCGGCATTCCGGTGGCTGCAACGGGCGGACTCGTGAACTACCGCATCTCGGCCATGGAGAAGGCCGGGCACAAGACCTTCCCGAAGGATCTGGCCGGGTTCGCCGACCTCGTGAAGGCCATGAACAAGAACGGCACGCCGGGTGGCATGGCGATCGGTCACGCCTCGGGCGATGCCAACGGCTGGCTGCACTGGGCGCTGTGGGCGCATGGTGGAAACCTGATCGACAAGAACAACAAGGTCATCATCAACTCGCCGGAAACCGCCAAGGCGCTGGAATACGTGAAGGGCCTCTACGAGAACTTCACCCCCGGCACGGCGTCCTGGAACGACAGCAACAACAACAAGGCGTTCCTGGCCGATCAGCTCTACCTGACGGTGAACGGCATCTCGATCTACGTCGCCGCCAAGAAGGACGCGCCCAAGATCGCCGAGGACATGAACCACGCGCACCTGCCGCCCGGCGTGGACGGCAAGATCCGCGAGCTGCATCTCGGCTTCCCGATCCTCGTCTACAACTTCACCAAGTTCCCGCAGACCTGCAAGGCGTTCACCGCCTTCCTGCTCGAACCGGCGCAGTTCAACCCGTGGATCGAGGCCGCCCAGGGCTATCTGTCGCACTTCCTCAAGGCCTACGACGCCAATCCGATCTGGACGGCGGATCCCAAGAACACGCCGTACCGCGACGTGGCCGCGACCGCGATGACGCCGGCGGGCCTCGCGCAAATGAGCGAGGGTGCTGCGGCGGCGATCGCCGATTTCGTGGTCGTCGACATGTTCGCCAATTACTGCACCGGGCGCGAAGACCTGAAGACCGCGATGGCGACCGCCGAGCGTTCGACCAAGCGCATCTTCCGCTGATCGGATGGCCGGCGCATCGCGCGCCGGCCGTTCGGACCCGCACTGCGGCGACGCTCGGCTTTTTACGGAAGGCCGAGCGTTGCCTTCGTAAGTGGAGTTGGAATGAGCACCGTTCAAACCTCAATGCCCGTTCGGACCTCCGCGGAAGAGGAGGTGTCGTCGTGGTCGCGCCTGCGCACCAACCGTAACTTCGTCGCGTTGTGGTTCATGATGCCCGCGGGGGCGTTTCTGATCCTGTTCCTGGCCTATCCGCTGGGGCTCGGCGTCTGGATGAGCTTCACCGATGCGCGCATCGGCCGCAGCGGAGCCTTCATCGGGCTCGAAAACTACGAGTGGCTGTGGGACGATGCGATCTTCTGGCTCTCGGTGTTCAACACGGTACTCTACACCGTGGTCGCGAGCGCCATCAAGTTCGCGATCGGCCTGTATCTGGCGCTGCTGCTCAACCGGAACATGCCGTTCAAGGCCTTCATCCGCTCGATCGTCCTGATCCCCTTCATCGTTCCCACGGTGCTGTCGGCGATCGCCTTCTGGTGGATCTACGACTCCCAGTTCTCCATCATTTCCTGGTCCCTGACCAGGCTCGGCCTGATCTCGCACAACATCGATTTCCTCGGCGATCCCAATTCGGCCCGGGCCAGCGTCATCGTCGCCAACATCTGGCGCGGCGTTCCGTTCGTGGCGATCACGCTACTCGCCGGCCTGCAGACGGTCTCGCCTTCGCTCTATGAAGCGGCGACGCTGGACGGGGCGACCAGCTGGCAGCGCTTCCGCTACATCACCTATCCGCTGCTCACCCCGATCATCGCGGTGGTCATGACCTTCTCGGTGCTGTTCACCTTCACGGACTTCCAACTGATCTGGGCGCTGACGCGCGGCGGCCCGGTCAACGCGACGCACCTGATGGCGACGCTGAGCTATCAGCGCGGCATCATTTCCGGCCGGCTGGGCGAGGGTGCCGCGATCGCGACCGCGATGATCCCGTTCCTGCTGGTCGCGATCGCGATCTCCTGGTTCGGGATGCAGCGGCGCAAGTGGCAGCAGGGAGGAAACAATGACTGACTCCGCGTTGCAGTCCGCCGCGCCTCGCGCCGCCGACGACACCGAAGGCATGAGTTATCTGGAGTCGCTGCCGAGGCGGCTCGTCACGCTCTATCTGCCGCTGTTCATCATTCTCGTCGTGCTGCTGTTCCCGTTCTACTGGATGGTGCTCACGGCCATCAAGCCGGACGAACAGCTGATCGACATGAACACCTACAACCCGTTCTGGGTGGTGCATCCGACGCTCAAGCACATCAGCAAGTTGCTGTTCGAAACCCAGTATCCGCGGTGGCTCTGGAACACCATGTACGTCGCCGTCGGCGCCACCGTGCTGTCGATCATCGCCAGCGTGCTTGCGGCCTATGCCATCGTGCGGCTGCGCTTCCGCGGCGCCGATACGGTCGGGGTGCTGATCTTCTTTGCCTATCTGGTGCCGCCGTCGATCCTGTTCATTCCGCTCGCCTCCGTCATCCAGGCTTACGGATTGTTCGATTCGCCCTTGTCGCTGATCCTGGTCTACCCGACCTTGCTGATCCCGTTCTCGACGTGGCTGTTGATGGGCTACTTCAAGACGATTCCCTACGAGCTCGAGGAATGCGCGCTGATCGACGGCGCCAGCCGCTGGCAGATTCTGGTCAAGATCGTCGTGCCGCTCGCCGTGCCCGGCCTGATCTCGGCCTTCATCTTCTCGTTCACGCTGTGCTGGAACGAGTTCATCTACGCGCTGACCTTCCTGCAGTCGACCCCGAACAAGACCGTGCCGGTCGCCATCGTCAACGAGTTCGTCGATGGCGACATCTACAAATGGGGCTCCCTGATGGCCGGGGCGCTGGTCGGTTCGCTGCCGCTCGTCATCCTTTACGCCTTCTTCGTGGAGCACTATGTGTCGGCGATGACCGGCGCCGTGAAGGAATGATTGCGGGCCCGCGATAACGACAAGCAAGACAAGCAAGGAGAGGCTCTTGCACATTCTGGTACTCGGCGCCGCCGGCATGGTCGGCCGCAAGCTCGTCGAGCGGCTGCTGCGCGACGGCCGGCTCGGCAAGAACGATATCACGCGCCTGACGCTGCATGACGTGGTCGCGCCGAACAAGCCGGAAAAGACCGGCTTTCCGGTCGAGACGGTCGCGGGCGATTTCGCTGTGCCGGGAGCGGCCGAGAAGCTGATCGCGGGACGGCCGGACGCGATCTTCCACCTCGCGGCGATCGTCTCCGGCGAGGCGGAACTCGATTTCGACAAGGGCTATCGCATCAATCTCGACGGCACGCGGATGCTGCTCGACGCCATCAGGCTTGCCGGCGGCGGCTACAAGCCGCGCGTGGTCTTCACCTCGTCGATCGCGGTGTTCGGCGCGCCGTTCCCGGAAGCCATCGGCGACGAGTTCTTCCACACCCCGCTGTTGAGCTACGGCACGCAGAAGGCGATCGGCGAACTGCTGCTGGCGGACTATTCCCGCCGCGGCTTCCTCGACGGCATCGGCATCCGCCTGCCGACCATCTGCATCCGGCCGGGCCTGCCCAACAAGGCTGCCTCCGGCTTCTTCTCCAACATCCTGCGCGAGCCGCTCGCCGGCAAGGAGGCGATCCTTCCGGTCTCCGAGGACGTTCGCCACTGGCACGCCACGCCGCGCTCAGCGGTCGGTTTCCTGCTGCACGCCGGCACGATGGACCTGGCCGCCGTCGGTCCGCGCCGCAATCTCACCATGCCGGGCCTGTCGGCGACCGTCGGCGAGCAAATCGCGGCGCTGAAGCGCGTCGCCGGCGAGAAGGTCGCCGCCCGCATCAGGCGCGAGCCGGATCCGTTCATTGTCGGCATCGTCGGCGGCTGGCCGCGCAATTTCGACGCGCGACGGGCGCGTGAGCTCGGCTTCACGACGGCCGAAAAGACCTTCGATGACATCATCCGCATCCACATCGAGGACGAACTCGGCGGCAGCTTCGTCGCCTGACGTGTGATGGCAGCAGGTGCTGTGATGGCGCGCGTTGCTTGCATCGGCGAATGCATGGTCGAGCTCAGGCAGGCGCAAGGCGGTCAGGGCGGTGGCCTCTATTCGCGCGGCTTCGGCGGCGACACGCTCAACACCGCCGTCTATCTCGCGCGTCTCGACGTCAACGTCGATTATCTCACCGCGCTCGGCGACGACGTCCTGAGCGAGGAGATGGTCGCGGCCTGGGCCGCCGAAGGCGTCGGCACGCGGCGGGTGGTGCGCCTGCCCGGCAAGCTGCCCGGGCTCTACATGATCCAGACTGACGACAAGGGCGAGCGCCGGTTCTTCCACTGGCGCGAAAGCTCGGCGGCGCGGCGGCTGATGGACGTGCCGGAGACGGACGAGATACTCAATTCGCTGACGAGCTACGACCTCATCTATCTCTCGGCGATCACGCTCTCGATCTATGACGATGCGGGCCGCGAGCGGCTGCTGTCGGCGGTGAAGCGGGCGCGGCTGCTCGGCACCCGCTTCGTGTTCGACACCAATTTCCGCGCGCGCGGCTGGCCCGATCTCGACGTCGCGCGCAGGGTCTTCGATGTGGCGTTCGCGGCCGCCGACATCGTGCTGGCCTCGACGGACGATCTGCTCGCGCTCTATCCCGGCGAAGCTCATGCCGACCTGATGGCGCGCATCCCCGGTCCGGAATTGGTGTTCCGGCTCTCCATGCCGGTCAGCCTGCTGCGCTTTCCCGGTGGCACGAGCGAGGTGCGGGCCGAGCCGCTGAACAGGCCGGTGGTCGACACCACGGCCGCCGGCGACAGCTTTGCCGCGGCCTATATCGCCGCGAAGCTTGCGGGATCGGGTCCGGTCGAGGCCGCGCAGGCCGGGCATCGCCTCGCCAGCCTCGTGGTGTGCTATCCCGGCGCAATCGTTCCGGCCTATGCCATGCCGCCGAAGAAACGGCGCCGACCACCGACCCCGCGCCAGGCAACGAAGTGACGTCGCCAAGAAGCAGCCTCATGACCATGATCGCCAGACAGGACAAGCTCGCCGCGCTGTTCAAGGCCGCGACCGTCATCCCCGTTCTGACCATCGAGCGGCTGGCGGATGCCGTGCCGCTGGCGCGGGCGCTGGTCGCGGGCGGCGTTCGCACGCTGGAGGTGACGCTGCGCACGCCGGTGGCGATCGAGGCGGCGAAGGCAATGATGGCGGAGGTGCCGGAGGCCGTCGTCGGCATCGGCACGATCCTCAACCCGGCCGACCTGGCGCGCGCCGAAGCGCTCGGCGTCGCGTTCGGCATCAGCCCGGGCGCCACGCCCGAGCTGTTGAAGGCGGCCGCCGACGGCGCCTTGCCGTTCGCGCCGGGGATCGCGACCGCATCCGAGCTGATGCAGGCGCTGGCGTACGGCTTCGATCTCGCAAAATTCTTCCCCGCCGAGCAGGCCGGCGGCATCAAGGGCCTGCGCGCGCTGGCCGGGCCGTTTCCGAACGTGCGGTTCTGTCCTACCGGCGGCATCGGCGAATCGAACGCGGCAAGCTGGCTGGCCGAGCCCAACGTGCTGGCGGTCGGGGGTTCCTGGCTGTGCCCCGCGGCGGAGATCAGGGCCGGAAACTGGGCCGGCATGACCGCCATGTGCCGGCGCACCCTGAAAAGCCTCAAAGCCGCGTGAAGTCTTGCCGCCGATGGGCTAGAAAAGCCGTCTGGACGAGACCCAAGGAGAATGACCATGACCGCCAGCATCGTCGGATGGGCGCATACGCCGTTCGGCAAGTTCGACACCGAGACCGTGGAAAGCCTCGTGGTGCGCGTCGCCAACGAAGCGCTGGCGGACGCCGGCATTTCCGCCTCCGACGTCGACGAGATCGTGCTCGGCCATTTCAACGCCGGCTTCTCGCCGCAGGATTTTACCGCTTCGCTGGTGCTGCAGGCCGACCCGCAGCTGCGTTTCAAGCCGGCGACCCGGGTCGAGAACGCCTGCGCCACCGGATCGGCCGCCGTGCACCAGGGCATCCGCGCCATCGCGGCCGGCGCCGCCAAGATCGTGCTGGTGGTCGGCGTCGAGCAGATGACGCGGACGCCGGGCCCGGAGATCGGCAAGAACCTGCTCAAGGCGTCCTACCTGCCGGAGGACGGCGACACCGTCGGCGGCTTCGCCGGCGTGTTCGGCAAGATCGCCAGCTCCTACTTCCAGAAATATGGCGACCAGTCGGACGCGCTGGCGCTGATCGCGGCCAAGAACCACAAGAACGGCGTCGCCAATCCCTTCGCCCAGATGCGCAAGGATTTCGGCTTCGACTTCTGTCGCGCCGAGAGCGAGAAGAACCCGTACGTCGCCGGGCCGCTGAAGCGGACCGACTGCTCGCTGGTCTCCGACGGCGCCGCCGCGCTGGTGCTGGCGGATGCCGAGACGGCGAAAACCATGAGCAAGTCGATCGGCTTCCGCGCCACCGCGCATGCCCAGGACTTCCTGCCGATGTCCAAGCGCGACATCCTGCAGTTCGAGGGCTGCACGGTCGCCTGGCAGCGCGCCTTGCAGAAGGCCGGCGTCTCGCTGTCCGACCTCTCCTTCGTCGAGACCCATGACTGCTTCACGGTCGCCGAGCTGATCGAATATGAAGCGATGGGCCTGACGCCGAAGGGGCAGGGCGCCCGCGCCATCAAGGAAGGCTGGACGCTGAAGGACGGCAAGCTGCCGGTCAATCCATCCGGAGGATTGAAGGCCAAGGGGCATCCGATCGGCGCCACCGGCGTCTCCATGCATGTGATGACGGCGATGCAGCTCGCAGGACAGGCGCCCGAGGGCATGCAGCTCAGGAACGTCAAGCTCGGCGGCATCTTCAACATGGGCGGCGCGGCGGTTGCCAACTACGTCTCCGTGCTGGAGCCGTTGAAGTAGCCCTAGTCTTGTAGGGTGGGCAAAGGCGCAGCGCGCCGTGCCCACCTCTTGTCTTGCAATGTAAAGAGGTGGGCACGCTTCGCTTTGCCCACCCTGCCAATCGATTCCCGGGGGACTACCTTATGAGCTACGAAGAGTCGCTGTCGCTGGACGAACTCAACGATCGCATCGCGATCCTCGAGGGCAATATCAGGCAGCTGATCGAGCAGGCGGCGGCGGCGTCCGGCGAGCAGAACGAGGAGCGCATCGCCGAGCGCATCAACCAGCAGAACGAGGAGCTCGACCGGCTGCTCAAGATCCGCGAAGCCCGCCAGAAGAAATAACCGGCCCGGTTCCGCCGCCCGTGCGCGAAAAACGCGCGCGCCCGCCGCATGCGGCCATACGTCCGCCGCGCTTGATCTCGCCGCGTCGCTGCCGTTAGTTGGACCGAAATCGCGAGGTGCCGCGTGGCCCTGCGCAATCGGGAGTGAACGAATGGGGCCGCTGGCGGGCATCAAGATCGTCGACATGACGACCGTGTTGATGGGGCCGTATGCGACCCAGATGCTCGGCGACTACGGCGCCGACGTCGTCAAGGTGGAGTCGCTGGAAGGCGACGTCACCCGCCTGATCGGCCCGATGCGCCATGCCGGCATGGGTCCGGTGTTCCTCAACACCAACCGCAGCAAGCGCGCGATCAGCCTCGACCTGAAGAAGCCGGCCGGCCGCGAGGCCGTGCTGCGGCTGATCAGGGACGCCGACGTGCTGGTCTATAACGTCCGGCCGCAGGCGATGGCGCGGCTGCAGCTCGGCTATGAGGTCGTCTCGGAGATCAACCCGCGCCTGGTCTATGCCGGCGTGTTCGGCTTCGGCCAGGACGGTCCCTACGCGGCCAAGCCCGCCTATGACGACCTGATCCAGGGCGCGACCGCGCTGCCGGCGCTGATGGCGCAGACCGGCGACGGCGTGCCGCGCTACGTGCCGAATGCGCTGGTCGACCGCATCGTCGGCCTCACCGCGGTCGGCGCGATCTGCGCCAGCCTCGTGCACCGCGACCGCACCGGGCGCGGCCAGCGCGTCGATATCCCGATGTTCGAGACCATGGCGGGGTTCGTCATGGGCGATCACATGGGCGGGCTCACCTTCGAGCCGCCGCTCGACAAGGGCGGCTATGCCCGCCACCTGTCGCGCGACCGCCGTCCCTACAAGACCGCCGACGGCTATCTCAGCGTGATCGTCTACAACGACAAGCAGTGGCAGAATTTCTTCAAGGCCACCGGCCGCGACGACCTCGGTGCCGATGCGCGCTTTGCGAGCTTCGCCGGGCGCGCCGCCAATATCGATTTCGTCTATGCCGAGCTCGCCCGCATCTTCGAGACCCGCACCACCGCCGATTGGATCGAGCTCCTCACCAGGGCCGACGTCCCGGTGATGCCGATGCACGATCTGCAGAGCATCTTGCACGACCCGCATCTGGAGGCGACCGGCTTCTTCCCCATCGTCGAGCATCCGACCGAGGGCAAGATCCGCAGCATGAAGGTCACCGCAACCTGGTCGGACACCGAGGCCGAACCTGCGCGGCTCGCGCCGCGACTCAACGAGCACGGCGAGGAGATTCTGCGGGAGATCGGCTATTCCGCCGACGAGATCGCCGCGCTGGTGCGCGACGGCGTGACCGTGCCGCCGCCGGACGCAAAGTAGGAGCTGCGCATGAGCTTCATCACCGGCGTCGGGCTCACCCCTTACGGCAGGCATGACGGCTCGTCCTCGCTCGACCTGATGAGCCGCGCGGCGCAAGCCGCGATCGACGACGCCGGGCTGAAGCGCGCCGAGATCGACGGCATCCTCTGCGGCTACTCGACCGTGTCGCCGCACATCATGCTGGCGACCGTGTTCGCCGAGCATTTCGGCGTCCGCCCTGCCTACGCCCATGCCGTGCAGGTCGGCGGCGCCACGGGCCTTGCGATGACCATGCTGGCGCATCAGCTCGTCGAGGCCGGCGTCGTCAGGCACGTGCTGGTGGTCGCTGGCGAGAATCGTCTGACCGGGCAGAGCCGCGACGCCTCGATCCAGGCACTCGCGCAGGTCGGCCATCCCGACTACGAGGTGCCGCTCGGGCCGACCATCCCTGCCTATTACGGCCTCGTCGCCTCCCGCTACATGCACGAGTACGGCGTGACCGAAGAGGACCTGGCGGAATTCGCGGTGCTGATGCGTGCGCATGCCTGCACCCATCCCGGCGCGCAGTTCCACGAGCCGATCACGGTCGCCGACGTCATGGCCTCAAAACCCGTCGCGCTGCCGCTGAAGCTGCTCGACTGCTGCCCGGTCTCGGACGGCGGCGCGGCGTTCGTCGTCAGCCGCGAGCGGACCGGCGCGGCCGGCGTCAAGGTCCGCGGCTGTGCTCAGGCGCACACCCACCAGCATGTCACCGCCGCGCCAGCGCTCAGCGAACTCGGCGCCGAAATCGCGATCGCGCGGGCCAAGGAGGCCTCACGCCTCGCGATCTCCGACGTGCGCTACGCCGCGGTCTACGACAGTTTTAGCGTCACGCTCGCGATGCTGCTGGAAGACCTCGGGCTTGCCGGGCGCGGCGAGGCGGCGGCGCGCGTGCGCGCCGGCTGGTTCGGCCGCGGCGGCGAGATGCCGCTCAACACCCATGGCGGGCTTCTCAGCTACGGCCATTGCGGCGTCGGCGGCGCGATGGCGCATCTCGTTGAAACCCATCTGCAGATGACGGGACGGGCGGGAAACCGCCAGGTACGCGACGCCTCCATTGCGCTCCTGCACGGCGACGGCGGCGTGCTGTCCTCCCATGTCAGCATGTTCCTGGAGCAGGTGCGATGAGCGGCGAACGGGTAGCGGACTGGACAAAAGGCGCGCCGGCGATCGTCTACCAGTCGTGCGGCGCCTGCGGCGGCGTGCAATATTTCCATCGCGCCTTCTGCGCCGCCTGCGGGGCGCCTGATCCGCGCGGGCAGCGCGCGAGCGGCAAGGGCGTCGTGTATGCGGTTTCGCTGGTGTGCCGCGCCGCCACGCCGGAGACCAAGGCGCACGTGCCCTACAACATCCTGCTGATCGACTGCACCGAGGGTTTTCGCATGATGGCGCATGGCGAAAAGGATCTGGCGATCGGCGATGAGGTGGCGGCCCGGTTCGAGACCTTCGCGGGCCGCCTCGTCCCGTATTTCGTCAGGGTCGCGTAGGGGGGATTCGTCATTCGGGGGCGGTCCTGCCGGACCGAACCTGGAACTCGTTACATTTCTGGGTTTGGTGCTCGAGGGCCGCGCTTCGCGCGGTCCCGCCACCACCCCGGAATGACGAAAGCTCTTTCACCGCGAGTAGAACAATATGCTGGCGATGACGAGCATCGCCGTCACCGCCAGCATATGCGCGAGCGCTTCCGAGGCCGCCCTTCTTGAGGCTTCCTTCATGCCTTGTTCTCCCTAGACTTGGGCGCGACTCATCGTTGCGCGTGGCTCGCGCAAACGACGGCCGGATTTTTACTCGGAACACCCCACTCGCGAGTATCCGCCGCAATCGTCCCCATGCGGCGAATATCGACTGTCTCAAGGTCGATCAGCAATGAGGCGGCAATTTGAAGGGACTATGTTGCTGTGATGTTGCCTCCTTGTTGCTCTTGGGTCGGCGCGCGAATAGTGTCGTCGGAAATTCCTTCGACAACGACAAGAAACCAGACCCAAGGTGACCGATGGCCCGCATCGACTACAGCGATCCCGCGAAGGCGTCCGACCGCACTCGCGAAATACTCGCCAAGAACCGCAACGCCAACATCTTTCGCATGATGTCGCATTCGCCGGACTATTTCGTGCAGTATTGCCGGCTCGGCGGCGCGATCCGCAACAAAGGCGAGCTCGATCCGGTCGTGCGCGAGCTCGCGATCACTCGCACCGGAATTCTCTGCGAGGCGCCCTACGAGGTCGCAGCCCACAAGCGCATCGGCAAGAATGTCGGTGTCACCGACGAGCAGAACGAGGCGCTTTCGAACTGGCAGGCCGCGACCTGCTTCACCGACACCCAGCGCGCCGCGCTCGCCTTCACCGACGAGATC
>NZ_JAGWUA010000328.1 GCF_028868675.1 Bradyrhizobium sp. | reverse complement strand
GACGATCCCGAGCTCTCAGGCGTTGCCGCCGTCCTGTTCGATGAATTCCATGAGCGCTCGCTCGACGCCGATCTCGGTCTCGCGCTGGCGCGCGATGCGCAAACCGGCCTGCGCGAGGATCTGCGCATCCTGGTGATGTCGGCGACGCTCGACGGCGCGCGGGTCGCAAGGCTCCTGGGAGATGCGCCCGTCGTCGAGAGCGAGGGTCGTGCCTTTCCGGTCGA
This sequence comes from Bradyrhizobium sp., assembly GCF_028868675.1. Classification (GTDB taxonomy): domain Bacteria; phylum Pseudomonadota; class Alphaproteobacteria; order Rhizobiales; family Xanthobacteraceae; genus Bradyrhizobium. Next base: position 3,022 of record NZ_JAGWUA010000328.1, on the reverse strand, counting down.
GACCCGCTATCTCGGCCGCAAGCCCGACGTGCCGCTGGAGCGGCAGATGGCGGATGCGATCACGTCGGCGCTGCGCGCCGATTCCGGCTCGGTGCTCGCCTTCCTGCCGGGCGCGGCCGAAATCCGCCGCACCCAGAATCTTCTGACCGAGCGCGTCAACGACGCGAGCACGGAGATCGTGCCGTTGTTCGGGGCGCTCGACGCCGCCGTGCAGGACCGTGCCATCGCGCCGGCGCCCAGAGGCATGCGCAAGGTGGTGCTGGCGACCTCGATCGCGGAGACCTCGCTCACCATCGAAGGCGTGCGCATCGTCGTCGATTGCGGTCTTGCCCGCGTACCGCGCTACGAGCCGGACATCGCGTTGACGCGGCTCGAGACCGTGCGCGCCTCGCGCGCCGCGGTCGACCAGCGCCGCGGCCGCGCCGGCCGCACCGAGCCGGGCGTCTGCTACCGGCTGTGGGACGAGCCGCAGACGGCGTCACTTGTGCCCTACACCCAGCCGGAAATCCTCAGCGCCGATCTCTCCTCGCTGGTGCTCGATCTCGCGCAATGGGGCGTCAGCGATCCCGCGACATTGTCGTTTCTTGATCCGCCGCCCGCCCCGGCATGGAAGGAAGCGAAAAGCCTGCTTGGCGAGCTCAAAGCGGTCGATGCGGACGGCCGCATCACCGCCGAGGGCAGGAGCCTCCGCGCGCTGGCGCTGCCGCCGCGGCTCGCGCGCATGATCGTGGATTCGCATCGCTTCGGCGCCGGCGAGGCCGCGGCCGAGATCGCCGCCATTCTCACCGAGCGCGGTCTCGGCGGCGACAGCGCCGATCTCGATGCCAGGCGCGACCAGTTTCGCCGCGACCGTTCGCCGCGCGCATCCAGCGCGCGCGACCTGGCGCGGCGCTGGGCTTCGCAGGTCGCCGCGGGCGAGAAGGCGGCGCCGGGGTCCGATGATCTCAGCACCGGCGTGATGCTTGCGCTCGCTTTCCCCGATCGTGTGGCGCGCAATCGCGGCAACGGCAGTTTTCTGCTCGCCAACGGCCGCGGCGCCGCCGTCGAGCAGACCTCGGCGTTGGCGCGCGCGCCCTATATTGCGGTCGCCGAGATGACGGGAACGGCGGCGAGCGGGCGCATCCTGCTGGCGGCGCCGATCACTGAGGCCGAGATCGAGCGTCACTTTCCCGAGCACATCGAAACATCGGAGGAGATTTCTTTCGATCGCGGCGCGATGGCGCTGCGCGCCCGGCGCAAGCGCTCGCTGCATGCGATCACGCTGTCCGAGGCGCCGCTCGCGCTTGCGCCGTCGGAGGCGACCGCGCGCGTGCTCGCCGATGGGCTGATCGCCGCCGGCCTCGACCGGCTCCCGTGGTCGAAACAGGCGAGGCAATGGCGCGACCGGGTGATGTTCCTGCGCAAGGCCGAAGGCGAGGGATGGCCCGACCTGTCGGACGAGGCGCTGATCGCGCGGCGCGAGGACTGGCTGGTGCCGGCGCTCTACGACAAGTCGGCGCTGAAGGACGTATCCGTCGGCGACCTCTCGGACGCGCTGATGGCGCTGTTGCCCTGGGACCTGCGCGCGCGGCTCGATCGCGAGGCGCCGACCCATTTCGAGGCGCCGACCGGCACCATGCTCGCGATCGACTACGAGGCCGAGCAGGGGCCGACCATCGCGGTGCGGCTGCAGGAGCTGTTTGGGCTCAACAGCCATCCCGCGATCGCGGCCGGCAGGGTGCCGCTGGTGCTGGAACTGCTGTCGCCGGCGCAGCGCCCGGTGCAGGTCACCCGCGACCTCCCGGGCTTCTGGCGCGGCAGCTACAGCGCCGTGCGCTCCGATTTGCGCGGACGCTATCCGCGCCATCCCTGGCCCGACGATCCCGCCAATGCCCTGCCGACCCGGCGGGCAAAGCCGCGCGGCACGTGATCGGAACGCGTTAACCGTTCGCTCATCCTTTTCGCCAAAATGGCAGCCTTTCGTCCGCGGCGTCGCTCGCGGACGGCCGCCTTGCGTGGTGAAATCGGGCTTTCGGTTCGAAAGTGGTGTGATGCGTAACATTGTGATCTTCGCGGCCATCATGATCGGCCTCGGCACGTTCATGGCGCAGATGGCGGACAGAATGAGCGCCGCTTCGGCGACCGCCGCTCCGCGACAGATCGCCGCCGTCGCGACGCCGTCCCAGCCCGGCAACCGCAGCTTCAGCATCCCCCGCGATTCCCGCGGCCACTTCCAGACCGAGGGTCGGATCGACGGTCAACGCATCGGCTTCATGGTCGACACCGGCGCGTCGGTGGTGGCGTTGAACGAGAAATCGGCCTCCCGTTTCGGCCTGCGTCCCTCGCGGGCCGACTACACCGCAACCGTCGTCACGGCGAACGGCACCATCAAGGCCGCGCGTACGCGCCTGGCCCAGCTCGATATCGGCGGCCTCGTCGTCCGCGACGTCGATGCCATGGTGCTGCCGGACGAGGCGCTGTCGCAGAACCTGCTCGGCCTGTCGTTCCTGGGCAAGCTGAAGCGGTTCGAGTTCGCCGGTGGCCGGATGGTGCTGGAGCAGTAGTCCGGCGGTTGGTCCTGGCTGCGCCGCCTGCTGCCAATCTGCCGCAATTTCCCCCTAACCAGTCCTCCCGCCTTTCCTCCGCGCCGCGCATTCGCTATGGCTGCGGGGTTCGTCGTCCATCACCTTTTCAGAAGGCCATTTGCATGTTTCCCAAGCCGAAGCCCGTCCTGGTGCCGAATACGCTCGCTTATGAATCCGAGCCGATGGTGAAGCCGACCGGCTTTCGCGAATACGATGCGCGCTGGCTGTTCGGCAAGGAAATCAACCTGATGGGTATTCAAGCGCTGGGCATGGGGCTCGGCGCGCTGATTGCGGAGATGGGGCAGAAGCAGGAGATCGTCACCGGCCACGATTTCCGCGGCTATTCGTCGTCGATCAAATACGCGCTGATCTCGGGCCTGATGGCGGCGGGCTGCAAGGTGCATGACATCGGCCTGTGCATGACGCCGATGGCCTACTTTGCGCAGTTCGAACTCGAC
>NZ_JAGWUA010000113.1 GCF_028868675.1 Bradyrhizobium sp. | reverse complement strand
CCAACAAGAGCGAACTCGGCGGTCTCATGGATGAAGCCGCCTACAAGGCGCACACGGCCTGATGCGATGGAGCAAGCGATGACCGCGCAACGCAAATCCAACGGCGAGACTGCCGCCTTCGTCCGCCGCCATATCGGCCCCTCGCCGCGCGATGTCGCCGCGATGCTGGAATCGGTCGGCGCAAAAAGCGTCGATGCGCTGATAGCGGAAACGCTGCCCGCCTCGATCCGGCAGGCCACACCGCTCGACCTTGGCAAGCCGCTCACCGAGACCGAGGCGCTGGCGCATATGGCCGAGCTCGCCCGCCAGAACCAGGTCTTCACCTCTCTGATCGGCCAAGGCTATTCCGGTACGATTCTGCCCGCGGTGATCCAGCGCAACATCCTGGAAAGCCCGGCCTGGTACACGGCCTATACGCCCTACCAGCCCGAGATCAGCCAGGGCCGGCTGGAGGCGCTGTTCAACTTCCAGACCATGATCTCAGACCTCGCCGGGCTCGATATCGCCAACGCCTCGCTGCTCGACGAGGCGACCGCGGCGGCCGAGGCGATGGCGCTGGCCGAGCGCGCCAGCACTGTGAAGACCAAGGCCTTCTTCGTCGATCGCGACGTGCATCCGCAGACGCTCGCCGTGCTGCGCACCCGCGCCGAGCCGCTCGGCTGGACGCTGGTCGTCGGCAATCCCGCCGTCGATCTCGACAAGGCCGAGGTGTTCGGCGGGCTCCTGCAATATCCGGGCTCCTCCGGCGCACTCACCGATCCCCGCGCGGCGATCGCGGCGCTGAAGGCCAGGGGTGCGCTGGCGGTGCTCTCGGCCGATTTGCTGGCGCTGACACTGATCGCATCGCCCGGAGAGTTGGGAGCCGACATCGCGATCGGCTCCGCACAGCGTTTTGGCGTGCCGATGGGCTATGGCGGGCCGCACGCGGCCTACATGGCGGTGCGCGATGCGCTGAAGCGCTCGCTGCCCGGCCGCATCGTCGGACTCTCCGTGGATTCGCGCGGCGCGCCCGCCTATCGGCTGGCGCTGCAGACCCGCGAGCAGCACATCCGGCGCGAGAAGGCGACCTCGAACATCTGCACCGCGCAGGTGCTGCTCGCGGTGATCGCCTCGATGTATGCGGTCTATCACGGACCCGAGGGCCTGACGCAGATCGCGCGCACCGTGCATCGGCGCACCGCGGTGCTCGCCGCAGGCCTGCGCAAGCTCGGCTTCACGCCGCAGGCGGAAAACTTCTTCGACACGGTGACGGTGGACGCCGGCGGCAAGCGCGACGACATCGTCGCGCGCGCGGTCGCCGAGAAGATCAATCTCGGCCTCCGCGACGGCAGCCTGCGCATTGCGCTGGACGAAACCACGACGCCCGCGACGGTCGAAGCGGTGTGGCGCGCCTTCGGCGGACAGCTTGCCTACGCCGAGATCGACGCAGGCACGCACGAGGCGCTGCCGGAGGCGTTGAAGCGCGCCACCTCCTTCCTCGGCCATCCCGTGTTCCACGCCCACCGGTCGGAAACCGAGATGCTGCGCTACATGCGCAAGCTCTCGGACCGCGACCTCGCGCTCGACCGCGCCATGATCCCGCTCGGCTCCTGCACGATGAAGCTGAACGCGACCACCGAGATGATGCCGCTGACCTGGCCGGAATTCGCGACGTTGCATCCGTTCGCGCCGCGCGGGCAGGCCGCCGGCTACCACGCGCTGTTCGCGCGGCTGGAAAAGTGGCTGTGCGACATCACCGGCTATGACGCGATCTCGCTGCAGCCGAACTCGGGCGCGCAAGGCGAATATGCCGGGCTCTTGGCCATCCGTGGCTACCACGCGGCGCGCGGCGAGAGCCATCGCAAGGTCTGCCTGATCCCCTCCTCCGCCCATGGCACCAACCCGGCTTCCGCCGCGATGGTCGGCATGGAGGTGGTGGTGGTGGCCTGCGAGAAGAACGGCGACGTCGACGTCAACGATCTCCGTGCCAAGGCGGACGCGCACGCCAACGATCTCGCCGCCGTCATGATCACCTATCCCTCGACGCATGGCGTGTTCGAGGAGCACATTCGCGAGATCTGCGACATCGTGCACGGCCATGGCGGCCAGGTGTATCTCGACGGCGCCAACCTCAATGCGCAGGTCGCCCTCGCGCGGCCCGGCGACTACGGCGCCGACGTCAGCCATCTCAACCTGCACAAGACCTTCTGCATCCCGCACGGCGGCGGCGGCCCGGGCATGGGCCCGATCGGCGTCAGAGCGCATCTCGCGCCATTCCTCCCAAGTCATCCTGAAGATCGCCATCCTGAAGATCGCCATCCCGCGACCAACGCGAACGCGCCGGTTGGCCCGGTCGCGGCTGCGCCGTTCGGCTCGGCCTCGATCCTGACCATCTCCTACATCTACATCCTGATGATGGGCGGCGAAGGGTTGAAGCGCGCGACCGAGATCGCGATTCTCAACGCCAACTATGTCGCGGCGCGGCTGGATGCGCATTTCCCGGTGCTCTACCGGAACGCCAGGGGTCGCGTCGCGCATGAATGCATCGTCGACCCGCGGCCCTTGAAGACGACCAGCGGCGTCACCGTCGACGACATCGCAAAGCGCCTGATCGACTACGGCTTCCACGCCCCGACCATGAGCTTTCCGGTGCCGGGCACGCTGATGATCGAGCCGACCGAATCGGAATCGAGGGCCGAGCTCGATCGCTTCTGCGATGCCATGATCGCGATCCGGAAGGAGATCGCCGAGGTCGAGGGCGGCCGCTTCAAGATCGAGGCCTCGCCGCTGCGTCACGCCCCGCACACCGTGCACGATATCGCCGACGACGGCTGGGCCCGCGCCTATGGCCGCGCCGAAGGCTGCTTCCCCGATGGCACCTCGCGCACCGACAAGTACTGGTGCCCGGTCGGGCGCGTCGACAACGTCTATGGCGACCGCCACCTGGTGTGCTCGTGCCCGCCGGTGAGCGACTACGCGCAGGCGGCGGAGTGACGTAAAGGGTAGAGCCTAAGGGCTCGTCAGAGCGGAGCCGAAACGCCACAGCCGATCGCTGGTCAGCCGCGTGCCACCCCACCAGCGATCGATCGGGTTGTGGTGGCTGAAATCCGCCTCGTGGGCCAGAATCGCCCTGCCGAAATCGGTGAGGGCGGGCTGACTTCGCCTATAGGCTTCCACGCGCGCTCGCAGGTTATCCGGGGGCAGGGTGCGCAATTCATCGTCCATACCGCTGATGGCCGGTCTCGGGCCGTGCGCAAGGCCCTCAAGCAGAGAGCCGATCTCAACATCGTTGAACACGGCCAGTTGACGAAATCCCCGAAGATAAAACAGGCCGTTCGTTCGGAAGCGTCCGGTAGCGATCAATTCAAGAAGCCGCATTTCCGTCCCGCCAAGTCCCGTCGTGGCGGAGGGAAGCTCGTTCAGCAGGTCGCGCCACGCCGGGCCGAGCAACGGCAAGGCGCTCAGGTTCTTGCGAAGAAGGTCGACAGAGGGCTCCGGCGTCAGGGCTCGATAGGCCTGCCAGGCCATACTGCCAGTCTCGAGTTCTCGCGACGTGATGTCGACCATCCGCACCGTTTCCCGAGAATTGGCAAGCGCCTGCCGTTCCTGTGTGGACAGGTCGAAGTCAACAAGGCGCAACTTGAGTTTGGGCGCCAGCTCCGGGTGAGACCCGAAATGGTCGAGCAGCCAGATCAGCTGCAATTGATCCTGGGGACTCGGATCAAACCAGAGTTCGATCTCGTCATACCGCTCGCAAAACTCTGCAAGGGGCCGGTTCCTGCGATCCTTGAAGGCGCGAGGCCAGATGATGCCCCAATCCGACCAGTGATCGCCGGGCCTGAGCATCCCGGAGCGCGCCCCGAAATAGGCTGCGAGATAATCGGGCGAAGGCAACGGTCCCCACACAAACCGGAAAAAGAAAAAAACGACGATTTCAGCCAACTTTGATTTGGCAAGATCGGCCCCGGATGAACTGGTCAAGATCAAACGCTTCATCGCACGACCCGATCAATACGACGAAAAACGAAAACGGGCGCCCAAGACGTCGGCAACTCAACGTCCTCGGCGCCCGCTCCTCGCGAAACTGTCCGTCCAAGGCTTACTCGTCCGCCGGCTCCTCGCCGTCGGCGTCGCGCTCGGCATTGCCGGCGAGAATCTGCTCGGCGATCAGGCCGGAGTTTTGCCGGATCGCGGTCTCGATCTTGGCGGTGATGTCGGGGTTGGCCTTCAGGAACGCTTTCGAATTCTCGCGGCCCTGGCCGAGGCGCTGGCTGTCATAGGAGAACCAGGCGCCGGATTTTTCGACGATGCCGGCCTTGACGCCGAGGTCGAGGATCTCGCCCATCTTGGAGACGCCCTCGCCGTACATGATGTCGAACTCGACCTGCTTGAAGGGCGGCGCCAGCTTGTTCTTCACAACCTTGACGCGCGTGGTGTTGCCGACCACCTCGTCGCGCTCCTTGATCGCGCCGATGCGGCGGATGTCGAGGCGGACGGAGGCGTAGAACTTCAGCGCGTTGCCGCCGGTCGTGGTCTCCGGTGAGCCGTACATCACGCCGATCTTCATCCGGATCTGGTTGATGAAGATCACCATGGTGTTGGACTTGTTGATGGAGGCCGTCAGCTTGCGCAGCGCCTGGCTCATCAGGCGGGCCTGCAGGCCCGGCAGCGATTCGCCCATCTCGCCCTCGAGCTCGGCCTTCGGCACGAGCGCTGCGACCGAATCGATCACCAGCACGTCGACCGCGCCCGAGCGCACCAGCGTGTCGCAGATCTCCAGCGCCTGCTCGCCGGTGTCGGGCTGCGAGATCAGGAGCTCGTCGATGTTGACGCCCAGCTTGCGGGCATAGACCGGGTCGAGCGCGTGCTCGGCGTCGATGAAGGCGCAGATGCCGCCCTTCTTCTGCGCCTCCGCCACCGTGTGCAGCGCCAGCGTGGTCTTGCCCGAGGATTCCGGCCCGTAGATTTCGACGATGCGGCCCTTGGGCAGGCCGCCGATGCCGAGCGCGATGTCGAGCCCGAGCGAGCCGGAGGACACCGCCTCGATGTCCATGGAGCGGTCGCTCTTGCCGAGCTTCATCACCGAGCCCTTGCCGAACTGCCGCTCGATCTGGGAGAGCGCGGCGGACAGGGCTTTACTCTTGTCCATGGAAGATCCTTCGACGATACGCAGGGCGGTGGCGGACATTGGGTCGTGCTCCTTATGGCGGGGATTCGCAAGTTGCGGCAAACGATTGGCGAGGCGGTCCGGCGATAAAAAGCACTGTACCCTATTTGTTCTCAGTTCGCAATATGTTCTTTTCGTGCGGGCGATACTGGCCTGCGCCAGCACCGTGCGGCGGGGGCTACCTCGCTTCAGTTCCGGCTTCGACGATCGGGCGGCCCGCCGGAACGCTCTCAATTGTCCCGGTTCTCCCGGTCGGGCTTCACCTTTCGCCCCTGCCCCAATGCAAGCCAGATGAAGCCGACAAGGAGGGTTAGGCTGATCGGCGCTAGAAACACGTGCGGCGGCATCTCATTATCTCTCGCTCTCGGAACAGGACCGCGTGAGTTCGCGGCGGGTACGATCCCTCTATCCATCGCATGCCGTGGTCTCTTCGAGATTGCGCGGGCGCAAAAATGATGGTGGTACCGGCGCAAGGCACCCTGCCCGCGAACCGACGCCCCCCAAAAACCTGATTTTCCGCTGCCACAAAGCTGACACTCGGTCTTGACGAGTGCCAGACGCATCCCAAATCGGTTCGCGTGTTCCAGACCCACCGGAGATTTAGGGGATCATCCGATGAAGGACATGCAAGCGCAGCTGGAGAAGTTGCGGGTCCAGGTTTCCGAATGCGAGTTGATCCGCGACCTGGCGACCGACAAGTTCAAGCGCGAATTGTTCGCCGGGCTTGCCGAGCACTACAAGGCTCTGGTCAGCGAGGTCGAGCGGGCCATCGTGAGCGCCAAATCCGGAAGCGCCAGGTCCGGGTAAGGCCGCCTCATACCGATGCTCGGTCAGCAGCGGTCCACGTCACGATGGCCCAGAGCAAGCAGGGCCAGAAGCGCCAATGGACCGATCACCACGGTTGCCTCGAGCCAACGCCTGGTCGACCTGTTGCGGGCGAGCGCCATGTCATAGGCCGCGGGCATTGCGGCGATCGCGACGAGCTGCAGGATCAACCAGGCTTCCACGGGCGACTCCGGTCAAACGACCCGAACGAACAACCAAGCATAGCACGGAGGCGGTCATTCCGGCTCGGGCTTCCGAGAAAGTGAGACCGCGGCCGTGGCGGCAGCGGTATTTCAGCACTTTCCATTGCGCGAGGGCGACGATAGCGCTGCGCCGCAGCGTCTCCTCCACAATGCTGGCATGAAGCGCGACACTTGGATCTTCGTCGTCTGGTATTCCCGGGTTGCGGCGCAAGCCGCCGCGTTCCTCTATGCCGATCACGGCTCCGTGGTTCTCCGGATGTGAACAGAGTTCCTGCGGGCCGAAGCGCGCGGGACCTGGCGCGACGGTTCGAACGGCTCTGCGCGCGCGACTCCCGTAGAGGCCCGGAATTGATATGCCGGCAGTTTGGGATTGCACTGCGCGCCGATGGCCTCGGGGGCGGCCGTCACGCGTTCGGTGTCAGTCATGCCGCTCTTTTTCTTCAGGATCAGCAACGGCCGCTATTCGGGCTGCTCCGAACAGGGCACTGAATGCGTCGACCGTGACGCGGCCTGGAAGGAAATGACCAGCGTCTGCGCCGGCATGGCCGCCGGCATCTCCCGAAAATTGCAGGAAAACTCCGAGTGGCAGATGGAGCTGCTGGACGAAGGCAGGCAGCCGGTCTTCCGCATCCGTATCGTTGCGGAGACCTTCGACTGAGCGCGCTCCGTTCGCATTTTCCCGAGAAAGATTGACAGGCATCAAAACGGCATCGGCCGGCCATGGCAAGAACACGCCATGGGCAACATCGTCTATCGCTGTCCCCGCACGGGGATGCACGTCCAGCACTGGATGGCCGAGGAGGTCACTCCGGACACGCCGCGTTGCGCCTACGATACCGTGGTGTGCAAGGCCTGCGCACAAATCCATTTCGTCAACCGCCTCACCGGCAAGCTGCTCGGCGAGGCCGGGACGCGAACGACCCGGACCGACGTCAGTCGGCGCTCGGCAGCCGCCGCATCGTGAACTCGATCTGGTCATCCGGCAGTTCGCGCCAGCTCTCCACCGCGCTCATGTAGCCGGCCTTGGGATAGCGGGCGAAGAAGGCCTGCGCCCTCGCCCGCGCCGCCGCACGCGGCAGAATGAAGGTCTCGCGCAGATAGCCGTCGGCCGCCCTGCGCCGGCGCGCCATCCGGTCGGCGAGATCCCGCGGATGAAAGGCCATGCCGCAACTCCGTTACGCCTACGACCTCCGCAATATAGGCGACAGACGGAGCGAACGGGAGTCCGGCCGCGCCGTCGCCCTCAGTTCGCGTTGGTCTTCTTGGTCGCCGCCGACTTGGTCGGGCTCTTGGCCGGGCTCCTGGGCGGGCTCGCCTTCGGCGGATCGGCGCGCATGCCGCCCCAGGGATCGTTGGAGGCCTTGGCGTCCGGAATCTTCTTCAGCGTGTCCCTGTATTTCTGGTCGCGCTCGGCGTCCGCCGCCTTCTCCTCGTCGGTCTTGCTCGGCCCTTCCTGAAGCAAATTGATGTTGGGCATCGTCTGCGCGTAAGCCGGCGCTGCCAGCAAGCCCAGCATCGCCGCCACACGGAAAACCTTCATCGCTCACTCCTTGGATGTCTGATGGACGGGCGCGCGCTCCACGCGCCGGGATCATGCTCTAGTAGCGGTCCGACTTGCAGGATTTCGGCGCCCGCACCCAGTCGTCCCAGATCGGGCCGCACTTGGTGCACCCGCCGAGCGCAAGGCCGAGCGCGGCCAAGCAAGAGACCACCACCAACCGCCGCACCATGGACCACCCCGTTTCAGGGCGGCATCATAAGGGGCGAAGTCGGACATTTTCAAGCCGGCGGCACGGATGACATGGCCGGCCCATTGCGGGCAGAATGGCCCCGAAACATCGGGCGACGAACGAGGAAACGGAACTGATGCAGGCACAGTCAGGCGCGAGGTTCGATATCGGGGAGGCCAGGCGCGTGCTCGGCGACGTCTTTGCGCCGTGGGTGCAGGACCTCAACCTGTCGGTCGAGAGCATCGACCACGAGCCGCCGCCGAACGCACCGGACTGGCAGGCGGGTGCGGTGCTGCGGATGGCCTTTTCCGAGCGGCTGTGCCGCCATGGCGGCGTGGTCTGCGGCCAGGCGCTGATGGCGCTCGCCGACACCTCCATGGTGATAGCGATTCTTGCCGCCAATCGCGGCTACCGTCCGATGACCACGGTCGACCAGACCACGCATTTCATGCGCGCGGTATCTAGCTCCGACGTGCTGGCGGATGCACGGGTGATCCGGCTCGGCCGCACCATGAGTTTCGGCCGCGTCACGCTGTTGTCGGCGACCGACGACAAGCCGGTGGCGATGGTGTCCAGCGCCTTCGCGATGCTGCCGGGTTAAAGCGTTTTCGAGCGAAGTGGATACCGGTGCGCGTGAAGAAAACGCGTCAAGACAAGACTCTTGATGGACGCCCGTCTCGCGCAGCCGATTTGCCCGACGTGTCAACCGGTTTTTCGATGCATCGGACGTCATGCCGGCCGTCATCGGCCACTGTGCATGGGGTTGTTCCCCATATTTTGCGACGCTCCCGTCATCGTAAACGAATCCTGAAGCGCAGGAACGATGGAGCGAGGATTGAATTTATTTGGGCGTAATTTCCTCGTACTATCTTCAGCCTCGTTGTTTCGGACCGACGGCCATGATCGAGAAGCGTGCGGCACAGCGGCATCGGGTGTTCAAGGGCGCAACGATCGCCTTCGAGGGCCTCGGCGTCGCGTGCACCGTGCGCAACATGTCGACCGGCGGGGCCGCGATCGATCTGGACAGCCCGGTCGCGCTGCCGGAGGCCTTCACGCTGTCGATCGCATGCGATCATTCCGAGCACCGTTGCCACGCGGTGTGGCGCAGCAACAAGCGCGTCGGGATCGCTTTCCTGCAGTAGCACGTCGCGGCGTGAACGAAAATCCACGCGGCGCCATCGACATGTCCCGGCTGAAACGGGTTTGCGCCGTTCAGTATCCACCCCTGCGGCCCTGCATGGGTTCGCCGCCGCGCGGGCCGTAGCCGCCGCCCATGCCGATGCCGACACCGATGCCGACCGAGACCGGCGGGCCGGCTGGCTGGTAGATCACCGGCGGCGGAGGCGGACGACGCAACACCACGACGTCGTCATCGTAGACCTGCGGCCGGACGCCGACCCGCTTCGTCGTGTCGGGCTTCTTGTTCGAGGGCGTATCGACCTTCCGTAGCGGCGCCGGCTGCGGCTGGCTGTTGCAGGGGCAGCTCAGCGCGGCGTTGGCGGCGGGCACGGCGACCGGCGTCGCGAGCGCAAGCGCCGGGATCGGGCGATTGCGCAGCCGCTCCTCGAGCCTGCGCGCGGTGGCCGTGAGATCGCTGTCGGGATACTGCGCGAGGAAGGCGCGATAGCCGGCCGCGGTGTTGATCAGCGCCGCGTTGTTCCACGCCACCATGCGGCGGTGGCGGGCGAGCCAGTCGCGCGCCTGCAGGCCGCGCGGCGTCGAGGCATAGAGCGCGGCAAAGGCTTCATAGGCTTCATCGGTGCCGTCGGCGACGATGATCTCGTTGGCGGCCTCCACCGGCTTGCCCTGCAGTTCGTGCTTCCACTCGTCGACCGTGCGCCTGGTCGCGGCCTGTTTCGGCGCGGGCGGCGCGCCGTTCGTCACGGCGCCGACGAAACGAAAATCCTCGGTCAGGGACGAGCTGTCCCACGGCGTCTGGCGGCCGTCGGTCGCCTTGTTCACGGCGACGCGCACCCGCTTGAAGGTCTCCTCGATCGGCGCCGGCTGCTTCGCCGCCGCCAGCAGCGCGGTCGTATAGGGACTGTTGGCGCCGTTGCCGTCCTCGGCCTCCGCGCCCGGCGAGGTCGAAAACGACACGAAGGTGCCGGGCACGCCGGTCTTGGCGTCGACGATCGCAAGCCCGCTGCCGGCGGCCTTCAGCGTCGGGAACGGATTGTTGCGGCAGGCATCGAGCAGCACGATGCGCATCCGCGTCGGCACGGAGTTCAGCGTGTTCAGGATGTCGTTGAGGCGAACCGCCTGGACGGGAATGTCGGCCTCGCGCTTGGGATCGATGTCGACCGGGACCAGAAAATTCTCGCCGTCGACCTGCAGGCCGTGGCCGGCATAGAACACCAGCGCCACGGTGTCGGCGCCCTTGGCCGCGACCTCGCTGGCGAACTCGCTGACCTTGGTCCGCAATTCATTCTGGGTGAGATCGGCCGCCGACACCACCTGGAAGCCGGAGTCCGACAGCAGCTGCGTCATCGCCCTGGCGTCGTTGGCGGGGTTCGGCAGCGCCGGCACCGACTTGTAGGCGGACTGGCCGATCACCAGCGCCAGCCTGCTTTCGGCCAACGCCGGCCCGGCGCCGAGCAGGATCGCGGCGGACACGAGCCAAATTGCGGGCGAGATGAGGAGCGAGCGGCGGGGCATGGGCAACCTCCGGCATGGCAACAGGCTTGGCTTGTCGAATTGGTCATGCCGCCGGACGGCAAGGTTCAAGCCGACCTCTCGATCCCCGCTTTGCGCACATCCGGCAACAATATTGTCGCGGCGAGCGGCCGGACCGGCGTACCGCGAGGGCTTCGCCCCCAAGAACATGGGATACAAGCTCGGGCGGCAAGCCGCTAAACCGGAGTCATCGCCGCCTGCTTCAGCGGTGCCGGGCTCAGGCAGCGACCGTCTGCTGCTGGAACTGCTCGTAGGCGGCAATCGCGTCGGCCGCGTACATCAGCGACGGCCCGCCGCCCATGTAGATCGCCATGCCGAGCGCCTCCTCGACCTCCTGGCGCGTGGCACCGAGGCGGACGAGGGCTTCGGCGTGAAAGCCGATGCAGCCGTCGCAATGCGCGGCGACGCCGATCGCCAGCGCAATCAGCTCCTTGGTCTTCTTGTCCAGCGCGCCGTCGCGCGTCGCAGCCTGCGCCAGCGCCGAAAAGCCCTTCATGGTGTCGGGAATGTCGGTGCGCAGCTTCTTGAGATTGGCCGAGATGGCCTTGGTGATCTCGGGATAGTTCTTTTCCATCATGTCCTCGTCAGCTCGGTTTGGCGGGTTCGGCGGGCGCCTCGCGCGGTGCGCGCAGCGCGATGTAGATCGCGGGGATCACGAGCACGGTGAGCAGCGTCGAGGACGCCAGCCCGAACAGCAGCGAGATCGCGAGCCCCTGGAAGATCGGATCGAGCAGGATGGTGGCAGCCCCGATCATCGCCGCGAGCGCGGTCAAGAGGATCGGCTTGAAGCGGACGGCGCCGGCCTCCAGCACGACCTCGCGCAGCGACTTCCCCACCCCGCCGCTGTGGCGGATGAAGTCGACCAGCAGGATCGAGTTGCGCACGATGATGCCGGCAAGCGCGATGAAGCCGATCATCGAGGTCGCCGTGAACGGCGCGCCCAGCAGCCAGTGCCCGATCAGGATGCCGATCAGGGTCAGCGGGATCGGCGTCAGGATGACGAGCGGCAGGCGAAAACTCCTGAACTGCGCGACGACGAGCACGTAGATGCCGAGGATCGCCGCACCGAAGGCCGCGCCCATGTCGCGGAAGGTCACCCAGGTGATCTCCCATTCGCCGTCCCACAGCAGCGTCGGATGCGACTCGTCCGCCGGCTGGCCGTGCAGGCTGATCGCGGGTTTCGGCAATTTGCCCCAGTCATGGGCGTTCACGCGATCCGCGACTTCGAGCATGCCGTAGAGCGGCGCCTCGAAGCGCCCGGCGAGCTCGGCCATCACCATGTCGGCGAAGCGGCCGTCGCGGCGGAAGATCGTCGGCGAGCCCTCCTCCGTGGTCGCCTTCACGACCTGGCCGAGCTCGACCACGGTCTTGCTGCCGGGCAGCGTGTTGGCGGGCACCGGCGTCGAGGCCAGCGCCTCGTCCCAGACCAGGCCGTGCTTGGGCAGATGCACCGCGATCTCGATCGGGTTGCGGTCCTCGCCGCGATGCGAGTAGCCGACGGAAATGCCGCCGAACAGCGCCTGGATGGTGTCGTAGACGTCGCGCTGCTCGACGCCGAAGAATTCGAGCCGGTCCTGGTCGATCGACAGCCGCAGCCGCGGCCGCTTCTCGCCGATGGAATCGTCGACGTCGACGATGAACGGCACCTCGGCAAAGATCTTCTTCAGCTCGGCCGTGACCGCGCGGCGCGTCGCCGCGTCGGGGCCGTAGATTTCGGCAAGCAGCGTCGCGAGCACCGGCGGTCCCGGCGGCACCTCGACCACCTTGATGCTGGTGCCCCTGGGGACGTCGAGCGCCTTGAGCTTCTCGCGCAGCTCGAGCGCTATGTCGTGGCTTGCCCGCTTGCGCTCGCCGCGCGCGGTCAGGTTGACCTGCAGCTCGCCCATCTCTGGCTTCTCGCGCAGGTAATAGTGGCGCACCAGGCCGTTGAAGTTGAACGGCGCCGGCGTGCCGGCATAGGATTGCAGCGAGGTCACCTCCGGCAGCTGCCGCGCGATCTCGGCGGCGCCGAACAGCGTGCGCTCGGTGGCCTCGAGGGTCGCCCCTTCCGGCAGGTCGACGACGACGGCGATCTCCGACTTGTTGTCGAACGGCAACAGTTTCACCGTCACCGACTTGGTCGCAAACAGCGTCATCGACAATAGCGTGGCAACACCGACGCCGAGCAGGAAAATCCAGGCCGAGCGCTTGGTCCTGACGATCGGCGTGGCGAAGCGGCGATAGAGCCGGCCGAGCCTGCCCTCCTCATGCGCCGCATGAGCGGACCCCGCCTCGCCTTTGGGCGCGAGCTTGATCATCAGCCAGGGCGCGACCACCATGGCGACGAAGAACGAGAACAGCATCGCAGCCGAGGCATTTGCCGGGATCGGTGCCATGTAGGGCCCCATCAGGCCCGACACGAACAGCATCGGCAGCAGCGCCGCGACCACCGTGAGCGTCGCGACGATGGTGGGGTTGCCGACCTCCGCGACCGCCTCGATGGTCGCCTGCAATCGCGGCCGGCCGTCGCGCATGCCCCAATGCCGGGCGATGTTCTCGACCACGACGATGGCGTCGTCGACCAGGATGCCGATCGAGAAGATCAGCGCGAACAGGCTGACGCGGTTGATGGTGTAGCCCATCAGATTGGCCGCGAACATCGTCAGCAGGATCGTCGTCGGAATCACGACGAAGGTCACCACCGCCTCGCGCCAGCCGATCGCGATCGCGATCAGCACGACGATCGAGATGGTCGCCAGCCCCAGGTGGAACAGGAGTTCGTTGGCCTTCTCGTTGGCGGTTTCGCCGTAGTCGCGCGTCACCGTCACCTGAACGTCGTCGGGGATGAGGCGCGACTTCAAGCCGTCGAGATGCTTTGCGATGTCTTCCGAGACCACCACCGCATTGGCGCCGGCGCGCTTGGCGAGCGCGAGGCTGACCGCGGGCGTCCGCGCCCACTCGCCCCTGCCGTCGCGCGCGTCGTTCCAGACCCGGTGCTCGATCGTGTTCGGCCCGATGACGACGGAGGCGACGTCCTTGACGTAGACCGGCCGGCCGTCGCGGGTCGTGATGAGCAGCAGCCCGATGTCGGGAATGCCCGACAGCGTCTGGCCGGCGGTGACGTTGCGCACGATGCCGGCATCGCGGACCTGACCGGCCAGGAAGGAGCGGTTGGCGTCCTTCACCTTGCCGACGAGTTGCTGCAGCGTGATGCCGAACAGCGAGAGCTTTTCCGGATCGGGCTCGACCCGAATCTGCTGCGCCGCGCCGCCCGAAATGTAGGTCAGGCCGATATTGTCGACCTTCATCAGCTCGGAGCGCAGCTTTTCGGCGAGTTCGAACAGATCCTTGTCGGTCCAGCGCTCGGCCGCTTGCGGCTTCGGCGACAAGGTCAGCACCGTCACCGCGACGTCGTTGATGCCGCGGCCGATGATCAACGGCTCCGGAATGCCGACGGGGATGCGATCGAGATTGGCGCGGATCTTCTCATGAACGCGCAGGATCGCGTCCTCCGCCTTCGTGCCGACCAGGAAGCGCGCGGTGACCATCACGCGGTCGTCCTCGGTCTGACTGTAGACGTGCTCGATGCCGTCGATGCCCTTGACGATGGACTCCAGCGGCTTGGTGACGAGTTCGACCGCGTCGGGACCGCGCAAGCCGTCGGCATTGATGCGAATGTCGACCATCGGCACGCTGATCTGCGGCTCCTCCTCGCGCGGAATCACGACCACGGCGATGAGGCCGACCACGAGCGCGGCAATCAGGAAAAGAGGCGTCAGCGGCGACGACACCGTCGCCCTGGTGAGCCGGCCCGAAAGTCCGAGATTCACGGCCGCACCAACTGGTCGCCGGCACGGATGCCGGACAGAATCTCGAGCCCGTCGGGCAGCGCAGGCGTCGGCAGTTCGCGTCCGCGCTGCACCGGCACGTCGATCACTTGGCCCGCCTTCTGGAGCTGGACGTAGTCGATGCCGAACCGCGTCTTGACGAAGCCGGCGGGAAGGACGAAGGCCGGCCGCGTGCCGCCGGAGATCCAGACCCGCAGGCGATCGCCGACGAAATATTCGCCGAGCCCGTCGACGGTCGCATCCGCAATGACGCGCCCCTCCTCGATCTGCGGATAGACGAGATCGATGGTGCCCCATTTGGCGGCCTCGCCGCCGAGTTCGGTGCCGTCGACGCGAACCTTGTCGCCCGCCTTCAGGAAACGGGCATGGCGCTCCGGCACCCGCAGCCGCAGCTTGAAATTCTGCTGCGCGACCGTGACGATGGGATCGCCCGGGAGCACCACGGAGCCGACGGTGATGAGCCTCTTCAACACGCGGCCGTCGGCCGGTGCCAGCACCTGACCCTGGTTCAGCTGCTCGTTGACCACGGCGCGCTCCGCGGTCTTGGCGCGCAAGCCGTTGTCGGCGACGTTCAGCGCCGTGCGCTGCTCGTCGAGCTTGACGCGCGGTAGGATGCCGCGCTCGACCAGGCCTTCGATACGCGTGAAATCGATCTGCGCCTGGTTGGCCTGCGCCTGCAGCGCCTCGATCTGCGCATCCAGCGACTTCATCTGCAGCACGAGCTTCTCGTCGCCGATGGACGCGATCGCCTGCCCGGCAGTGACCTGATCCCCCTCCTTGACCTTGAGCTGGACCACAGTGCCGCCGATGCGCCCGCGCGCCGGCACCACGCTGATGCTCTCCACCGTGGCAAACACCGCCTTCTCGTCGGCAACGGGTTGCTGGGCGACGGTCAAGGTTTCCGCCGCGGCCAGAACGTTGGGCAGGCCGACCACCGCCAGGGCCGCCAGCAATCCGAAGAGCCGCATGGGGCGCATCCGTGTCATCATGGAACCGTCATACCGCGCTTAGCGGTCTCCTCTTCATTTCATCGCCTTTACCGGGACGGTCGTTGATCTCGCTCAACGCGCCGCCGCCCGGCCGCTCATAGGGTTTTCTTCGCCTTCGCCGGCCTCGCGGCGCAATAGACCTGGTAGAGGGTCTTCAGGATTTCGCGCGCCGGATCGCTGGCGATCGAATAGAAGATCGTCTGCGCGTCGCGCCGCGCCGACACCAGGCCGTCCTTGCGAAGGAGCGCAAGATGCTGGGAGACCGTGGAATCCCGCAGGCCCAGGAACTCGGCCAACTCGCCGACGGAATGCTCGCCATCGATCAGCTGACAGATGATCAGGAGCCGGTGCCGGTTGGAGAGCGCCTTCAAGAGGTCGCTCGCCCGGTCGGCGGCCTGCTCCATCAGCTCACTTTCTATCTTCATACTTGCGTATATACG
>NZ_JAGWUA010000327.1 GCF_028868675.1 Bradyrhizobium sp. | reverse complement strand
AATGGCGGCGCACGGCGCGCGAGCACCCGCTCGCACAGGTCAAGATCGAGCTGCCGCTCGTTCCCCGCACCTTCTATTGCGTCGGGCTCAACTACCTGAAGCACCTGAAGGAGGCAGCCGACAAGCGCGGCGAGGTGCCGGCGGTACCCGACCGGCCCGAGGTCGGCTACCGCGCCCAGAACGCACTGATCGCGCATGACGAGGACGTGGTGATCCCCGCGATCGCAACCGAGAAGATCCACTATGAGGGCGAACTCGTCGTCGTCATCGGCAAGAAGGTCAAGCACCTGACTGCCGAGAACGCGATGGGGTGCGTGTTCGGTTACACCATCGGCAACGACGTCAGCGAGCGGACCTGGCAGAAGGCCGACCGCGGCCTGTGGCGCTCGAAGAACGCCGACACCTTCAAGCCGATGGGCCCGTGGATCGAGACCGATGCCGATCCCGACCGCATGGAGACCATCATCCGGGTGAACGGCAAGGAGACCTACCGCTTCGCGACCTCCGACATGATCTTCGGCATCGTGCCGTTCCTGGTCGAACTGACGAAGTACTTTACGCTGTGGCCGGGCGACGTGATCTGGATGGGCACCGACGGCGCCTCGCCGGACATCCGGCACGGCGACGTCGTCGAGATCGAGATCACCGGCATCGGCACGCTGCGCAACCGTTTTGTGCGGGAGGGGCGGTAGCGAGGCCTCACCACTCCGGCTGTGGACTGCCCCTGTGCCAGGGTTCGGTCGGCTCGAACAGCAGGCGACCGAACGTCTTCAAGACCGGAAGGACCGCGTAGAAGGCAACCACGCCGACGACGAACCCGACCAGCACCGGGAACGTCTGCATGCGCAGGCTCGGGTAGAACACGACCAGGAGAACCAGCGCCTCCGCGAGATAGAGCGGCACCGACGGCAGCCCCGGATTGGGCCGGTAACCCGCATTGTTCAGCCGAATGTGCGAAAACCAGCTGTCCGCCACCCGGCATCCGATGATCGCGCCGAGGCATCCGAACGCAAGCGGGGTCTGCCAGAGCACCGTGCCGGCCATTCCGAGCAGGCCTACGATCCAGAGTGAGATGGTCAGGCCGCCGAAGAATAGGGGCTGACCGACACGGTCCGGTATCTTGACCCCCGCAATCGCGCCGAAGTAACGCCACAGCCGGCCCTTGCGCTCCTGCAACGCGTGCGCGAGCGTCAGCGCCAGATCGATGATCTGCAGAATGGCGAGGACGACGAGCGTATGACCAGAGCCCAGTATCCAGATGTCTTTCAGATTCTCGTTCATCGGCGTCCCCGCAAGATCGCAACCCGAACGTCTCAAAATCGCTCATTCGTCCACCCTTTGCAACCGGAGAGAGAAGCCGTTTTCGCCGATCTGCCCTCCAAGGGCGCCGCCGGGCTTGCGGCCGAGAGAGCCGGGCAATAGCTGAATGCACTGAACGGCGGCAGGGGACGGCGAGGATGAAACGCAAATTGTCAGCGATCGCGCTCTTCGCGATGATCGTGCCGGCGCAGGCGCGCGCCGCAACGCTGACCCCTACCGAAGCGACGTTCCTCGATCAGCTCGTCACCGCGGCCATGGTGCTCGAACGACGATGCACCGGCTACGAGGTCAATGGTGCCGGCGGCGTCCAGCTCGGCGCCAGGTTGCTCGGCAGCACCGAGGCCGCCATGGCAATGATGGACGCCTATGACGCGGCCATCAAGGCGCTCGACGGCAGGAGCTACGATCCCGGCAAATTCCGTCCCGAGGTGTCGGCGGCGGCCGGCCAGACGTCGAACCGGGTCCGGGCGGACTTGATCAGGAACCCGAACGCGGCCTGCGCCGAGTATGGCGAGACCGGCGTGTCGCGCGGGCTGCTGAGGCGGTACTAAGCAGTCGTTGCAGATCGGGGATCGCCGCTCAGAATTTGAAATTAAAGCCGGCGCGCGCGACGGTCGCGGTGTCCTTGAAGCGGAAGCGGTAGGCCGTGTTGGTGTTATTCAACACCGCATCGCTGTTGCCAAAATCGACATAGAGCGCCTCGGCCTTGACGGTCCAGTTCCTGGCGACCGCGTATTCGAAGCCGCCACCCGCGGTCCATCCGGTGCGCCAGCCGCTGTTGTCCCACAGGACGGCGTTGTTTGGATCGTCCACTCGGTCGTGGACATTCCCGGTGGCGACGCCGGCCGTCAAATAGAGCAGCGCCCTGTCGACGGCAAAGCCCGCCCGCCCACGCAAGGTCGCGAGTCCCGTCAGGCTCGAGGTTTGAACCATCGTCAGGTTGAAGCTGGCTAGGCGGGACGTGTTCGCATCGGCGGACGCCGCGCTGATGTCTCCCTCAATGCCGAACACGAACTGCTGGAATTGCCAATTGTACCCGGCGTGGACGCCGCCGATCAGGCCCGTCGCGCTGGCGCCATACTCAGGGGCCGGTGGACTGTCGAACCAGGTCAGACTACCGACTTCCTGACTCTTGTTCTCCGCCCAGACGCCGCCGACGTTTGCGCCGACATAGAAGCCGGACCAGTTGTAAACGGGCGGAGCAGAGCCCGCCAACGCCGGTGAACCGGCGAACAACGCAACCACGGCTACCGATGTCAGAAATTGCCCGCGCATGCCCTGCCTCCCGCAATGCGCCGATACTCGTCCCGCGGCTTCGATCGTTCAATGCTTTCGCGTCTCTGCCGGACGCTTGGCCGCGAACTGTTGCAGATGCGGCACAGTCAGCGGTATTTTGATGCTTGAGGCGGGTCAGGTCAGGAGATCGCGGATGCGCTCGCGCACAATTTTTCCGCCGACGTTGCGGGGTATTTCGGTGACTTCGCGAACGAGTCGCGGCGCGCCATCGGCGAGCCGCGCCGTGCAGAAGGCGATCAGAGCGGCCTCGTCCGCGGGTTCGCGCAGGACGACCGCCGCCCTGACCTCCTCCAGTCCGTCGGCGCCGACAAAACCAGCGACACCGGCGTCCATCACTTTGGGATGCGCCAGCAGAACCTGCTCGATCCGTTCGGGGGCAATCTTGACTCCTCCGATGTTGATGAGATCGCTCACCCGGCCCGTGATGATGAGGCATCCATCCGACGTCACGCGGCCGACGTCTCCCGGATAGAACCAACGCGCGCCGTCGTCCGTCGTCGCGCTATCGCCAATATCCTCCCAGCGTCCCTGCGCCGTGGATCGCAATCGCAGGATTCCCTCCTGCCCCTGCGGCAGCACCCGACCCGTCCCATCCAGTGTTTCGACGGTGGCCCACGGCATCACGTAGCCGACCGCGCCCTCGATGG
>NZ_JAGWUA010000112.1 GCF_028868675.1 Bradyrhizobium sp. | reverse complement strand
GCGGATAGGCGAGCGAGCGGCCGTTCAGCCCGGGCTCGGCTTCGGTCCTGAACATCCAGTCCGAGCGCGGATTGCCGATGGCGAAGAGATAGCCGACCGGGATGTGAAACCAGACCCAGTTGTCGTCGCCGCCGGCCTCGAGGATCAGCACCCGCTTGTCCGCATCGGCCGACAGCCGGTTGGCGACGATGCAGCCGGCCGTGCCCGCGCCGACCACGATATAGTCAAACTCACCCTCGAGACGCTTCATCACTGGTCACCCGGAGCCTTTTCGAAAGGCCATAGCCTTGCCGTGCATTCCTGTACAGCGGCCTGCGGGCTGGGTGGAACGCGCCATGCATGCTAGACAGGGCAAATTCCACCCAACCGAAAGCTCGAGACCCTCCATGCCCATCGTGAACCGCGTCGCCGACCTTCAACCGGACATCCAGGCCTGGCGGCGGGACATCCATCAGCACCCCGAATTGCTGTACGACGTCCACCGCACTGCAGCATTCGTGGCCGATCGCCTGCGCGAGTTCGGCTGCGACCAGGTCGTCACCGGCCTCGGCCAGACCGGCGTGGTCGGGGTGATCAAGGGCAAGCAGCCGGCGGGCGGCGATCTCAAGGTGATCGGCTTGCGCGCCGACATGGACGCGCTGCCGATCGAGGAAGAGACCAACCTGCCTTACGCCTCGAAGACGCCGGGCAAGATGCATGCCTGCGGCCATGACGGCCACACCGCGATGCTGCTGGGCGCGGCGCGCTATCTCGCCGAGACCCGCAATTTCGCCGGCGACGCGGTCGTGATCTTCCAGCCGGCCGAGGAGGGCGGCGCCGGCGGCGCGGCCATGGTCAAGGACGGGCTGATGGAGCGTTTCGGCATCGAGCAGGTCTATGGCATGCACAACGGCCCGGGCATTCCGGTCGGCTCCTTCGCCATCCGGCAGGGGCCGATCATGGCGGCGACCGATGAGGTCGACATCTTGATCGAAGGCCTCGGGGGCCATGCGGCGCGGCCGCACAAATGCGTCGATTCCGTGCTGGTCGGCGCGCAGATCATCACGGCGCTGCAGTCGATCGTCGCGCGCAGCGTCGATCCGCTCGACTCCGCCGTGATCTCGATCTGCGAATTCCACGCCGGCAATGCCCGCAACGTCATTCCGCAGACCGCGGAGCTGCGCGGCACCATCCGCACGCTGACCCCTGAGGTGCGCAAGCTCGTCGAGAAGCGCGTGCGCGAAGTGGTGGCGGGCGTCGCGCAGATCACCGGCGCCAGGATCGACCTGCGCTACAAGAACAACTATCCCGTCACCAACAACCATGCCGGCCAGACCGAGGTGGCGCGGCGGGTGGCGAAGCAGGTCGCGGGCGATGCCAACGTGCACGAGATGCCGCCGCTGATGGGCGGCGAGGATTTCTCCTACATGCTGGAAGCGCGCCCCGGCGCCTTCATCTTCTGCGGCAATGGCGACAGCGCCGGGCTCCATCACCCCGCCTACAATTTCAACGACGAGGCGATCGTCTACGGCACGTCCTACTGGATCAAGCTCGTGGAGAGCCAACTCGCGGCGTCGTAAGACGCGGGCTCTCTCAGCTCGTCATCATGGCCGGACATAGGCGGAGCGGAAGCGACGCCGTCCTTCGGACGGCTATGCCCGGCCATGGCGCGTCACGCGTCACGTATGAAGAGCCTCACGCCGCGCGCGCTGAGTTCTTCTGCAGGCCGGCCGCGATCTTCAGATCGTCGACGAATCGCCTGTATTCCAGCTCTTTCGACTCCGGGTCCGGCAGCCGCAGCAGATAGGACGGGTGCACCGTCACCAGCGCCTTGCAGCCTTCGGAAAGATCGATCAGCCGGCCGCGAGTCCTGCCGATCGGCGTGATCTTGCCGAACACGCTTTGCGCGGCGGTGGCGCCGAGCGCAACGACGAGGGCGGGCTGGATGGCCGCGAGCTCCCGCTCGTACCATTGCCGGCAGGCCCTGATCTCCGGCGTGCTCGGCTTCTGGTGCAGGCGGATCTTTCCGCGGACTAAGAACTTGAAGTGCTTCACTGCATTGGTGACGTAGACCTTCCTGCGGTCGACGCCGGCTTCCTCCAGCGCGCGGTCGAGCATCAGGCCGGCCGGCCCAACGAAGGGCTTGCCGGCGAGGTCTTCCTTGTCGCCGGGCTGCTCGCCGACCAGCATGATGGTCGCATTCGCCGGACCTTCCCCGAACACGGTTTGGGTGGCGTCCTTCCACAGCGGGCAGGCGCGGCAATGAGCGGCGTCCTCGCGGAGCGTGTCCAGATCGGTCTTGCGTTTCATCGGCGTCTCCGGACGTGGGCGCATCGTTCCGCCGGTCCAGCGTGCGGCATCTGCGAGCAGGGGCTCAAGTATCGAGGCTTCCGCGAGGTTCCGTCCATGCTTTCCTGACGTTTCTTTCGGCGTTTCCGCCTGGGTCGGCCGGTACGGCTGGAAATGGTGACGCCAGGTCTCCTCCAGCCGGTTTGCCGTCGGCATTTCCGTCCGGCTGATCCCCGGCGTGAACGTGATCGCATGGCCGTCCCAATGGGCGCAGACGTCAGGCGTGAGGATCGACCAGGGCATGTCGGCATAGCGGCGTGCGAAGAACGGCGCGGCGAATTCGACGATGTGATGCTCCGGCACGAACCAGGCGGCGTAATGCGCCTTCCGCTCGCGTCCGATCTCGCGGAAACGGACGACCTCCCGCATCCGCCTGATGTCGCGATGCACGGCATTGGCCATCGCGGTAGCCGCGGCCACGTCGGAATCGGTCATCGTGGCAAGCAGATCGTGATCGGTCTTCAACCGCCATAAGAGGCGATAGAGCAGGGCAAAGCGTTCGCTGTCGCGATTGAGGATCGCGGCGCGCGCGAGGCTGATGAAATTGGCCGGCACGTTGAAGGTGCTGTCGGCCATGTCGAACGGCGGAAGAACGGACGGTTCGAACAGGCCGGACGGCGCATGCCCGTTGACGTGACCTTTCACGCTCCAGTTCACCTCGGCCGGCACGACCCGATGCAGCGCGAGCGAACGTGCGGCGGCGCGCCAGCCGTCGAAGTCGGTTTCGCCATCGAGGGTGATGAGGTACATGGCAGTTGAATCCTCTTGATTCCGCTCATGAATCTGCAGGCACGCCAATTCGGTTGACTCTCATGGGCCTGTTAGCTTTATATTAGAACATATCATGAACAAATGAGCCAGCCGGTCGTTGGTTTTCGACGACCTCCGGCGACCATCTCTTCAGGGAGCGGCGAGCATGAGCGCACGCATGAGCGCGCTTGCAGCTTTGCGCGGCCAGATCGAGCGCATCGAAACCCCGGATGCCGCGCATCGTCGCGATCGCGTGGCGCTCGGCCACCCGGACGTCGACAGCGCGCTGCAGGGCGGGCTGGCGCGGGCCGCGATCCACGAAGTGTTTTGCGAGGGACGGCAGGGCACGGCCGCCACGGGGTTCGTGACGGGCCTCGTCGGCCGGGTTACGGCACGCCGGCCGCTGTTGTGGGTGCGACAGGATTTTTCGGAGCTCGAAGCGGGTGCGCTGTCGATGAGCGGGCTCGCCGAGCTTGGCCTCGATCCCCGCCGCGTGGTGACGGTGCGCGCCGCCGGCGTGGAGGCGAGCTTGCGGAGCGCTGCCGACGCGCTCGCCTGCGACGCGCTCGGCGCGGTCGTGCTCGAGCTCTGGGGCGAGACGAAACAATTCGATCTGGTGGCGAGCCGCAAGCTCACGCTCGCCGCGCAAGCCTCGGGCGTCACGGGGCTCTTGCTGCGGATGGCCGCAACCCCGTCGCCTTCGACCGCCGAGACGAGATGGATGCTGCGCGCGGCGCATTCGCCGCCGGGCGCGGCGGGGATCGTCTGGGGCGCGCCCCGGTTCGACGCCGAGCTCGTTCGCAATCGTCATGGCCCGGTCGGGCGATGGATCATGGAATGGAAATGTGATGAGTGCCTGTTCAGTGAACCGTCGGCGTATCCTCAATCTGTGGCTGCCGCGCCTTCCCATCGACCGCATCAAGCGGCTCTTATCGGTGAGCGGCGGCGCGCAGGGTAGAACGAGCGATGAACCAGGCATCGTCGTTGCCAAGGACAACAACGCGCTCGTGGTCTACGCGCTCGACGAGGCGGCGACGCGCTTCGGACTGCATATCGGCCAGCCGCTGGCGAATGCGCGCGCGATCTGTCCGGAGCTGAAAGTCTACGACGCCGATGTCGCGGCCGACGCCAAAACGCTCGGCGACATCGCCGACTGGTGCGACCGCTTCACGCCGCTGGTGGCGCTCGATCCGCCGCACGGCCTGTTCCTCGACATCACCGGCTGCGCGCATCTGTTCGGTGGTGAAGCGGCGCTGTTGCAGGCGCTCATCCGCGCGCTGGCCGGTCAGGGTTTTGCGGTGAGTGCCGCGATCGCGGGGACTTCGATCTGCGCGCGCACGCTGACGCGCCAGGCCTCCGGCACCATCGTCGCCGACGGAGCGGAGGCCGAGGCGGTGAGCCGGCTGCCGGTCTCCGCGCTCGGCGCCGACGAGGCCATCACCATGGGGCTGCGCCGCGCCGGGCTGAAGACTATCGGCGATGTCGCCTTGCGCGCCCCGCACGAGATCACCGCGCGTTTCGGCGCGCGGTTCTCCACGCTGCTGACGCAGGCGCTGGGCGAGGGCGATGCGCCGATCAATCCGCGAAAGCCCTTGCCCGACTACATCGTGGAAAAGCGCTTTGCCGAGCCGATCGCGACCGACACCATGATCGCGATGACGCTGTCGCGGCTCGCCGAGACGCTGGTTGCCTCGATGGAGAAGCAAGGCAAGGGCGCGCGGCGGCTGGAGGCGTCGTTCTTCCGCACCGACGGCGCGGTGCGTTCGATTGCGGTCGAGACCGGGCGGCCCGTGACGCGCGGCGCCGTCATCGACCGGCTGTTCCGCGAACGGCTGGATGCGCTCGCCGATCCCCTCGATCCTGGTTTCGGCTTCGACATGGTCCGCCTGTCGGCGAGCCGCACCGAGATCGTGGTGCAGGAGCAGCGCGATCTCGATGCCTCCGTTCATGACAATGACGAGCTCGCCGCGCTGATCGACCGCATCGCCGCGCGCATCGGCGGAAAACGCGTCGTCGTGCACCTGCCGCAGGACACCCACATCCCCGAGCGCGCGGTGCTGGCCGCGCCGGCGCAGCATCATCTCGCCGCCGCCACGCAGGCCGAATGGTCCGTGCGCTGCGCGGGCGAGCCGCCGCTGCGCCCGCTTCGCCTGTTCGAGCGGCCGGAGCCGATCAAGGTGCCGTTCGCGACCGTTCCGGACGGACCGCCGCATCAATTCACCTGGCGCCGCGCACTGCATGCGGTGGTGCGGGTGGAAGGACCCGAGCGCATCGCGATGGAATGGTGGAGGCGGGACGGCAAGCAGCTGACGCGGGACTATTTTCGGGTCGAGGATGCCGAGGGCCTGCGCTTCTGGATCTTTCGCGATGGTCTCTACGACAGCGAGCTCGTGGATGACGGCGGCAAGCCCGTTCCCGCCGGCTGGTATGTGCACGGGCTGTTCGCATGACGGCGCCCGACTATGCCGAGATCGGCATCACCACCAATTTTTCCTTCCTGCGCGGCGGATCGGATCCGCGGGCCTATGTGCATCAGGCGGCTCGGCTCGGCCTTTCCACGATCGGCATCGCCGACCACAACACGCTCGCGGGCGTCGTGCGCGCCTACAAGGAGCTCGACAATTCCGAGCTGCCTTATCGGCCGAAGCTTCTGATCGGCGCGCGCATCGTCTTCATCGACGGCACGCCCGACATCCTGGTCTATCCGCGCGACCGCGCGGCCTACGGACGGCTCTGCCAGCTTCTCACCAGGGGCAAGCGCGGCGACGACATCACCCGGATCGAAAAGGGCGAGTGCCATCTCGCGTTCGACGATCTCTTGGAATTTGCCGAAGGACAGCTCCTGGTCCTGACGCTGCCGCATCGTTTCGACGCCGCCAAGGCGCTGGATGTTCTCGGCCGGCTGAAAACGAGTCGCGCCGAGGGCGTGTGGCTGGCGGCAAGCCTGCTCTATCGCGGCGACGACAAGCGCCGCCTGGCGCGGCTGCATGATCTCGCGGTCAAGGCGGGCGTGCCGCTGCTTGCGACCAACGAGGTGCTCTACCACCATCCCGCGCGCCGTCCGCTGCAGGACGTGCTGACCTGCATCCGGGAAAAGACCACGATCGAGGCGGTGGGACGGAAGCTCGAGGCCAATGCCGAACGCTTTCTGAAAGACCCCCGGGAGATGGCGCGGCTGTTTCGCGATCTCCCCGGGGCGATCGCGCAGACCATGCGCTTTGCCGACGCCATCGACTTCTCGCTCGACCAGCTCAAATACCAGTATCCGGACGAGCCGGTGCCGCCGGGCAAGACCGCGCACCAGCATCTGGAGGACCTGACCTGGGCGGGTGTCCAGAAATATTTTGGCGGCGAGATCGACGACAGGCTCCGCGCCACCCTGAACAAGGAACTCGCGTTGATCGCCGAGCTGAAATACGCCCACTACTTCCTCACCGTGCACGATATCGTGCATTACGCGCGCAGCCAGAACATCCTGTGCCAGGGCCGGGGATCGGCGGCGAACTCGGCCGTCTGCTACGTGCTCGGCATCACCTCGGTCGACCCGACCAAGGTCGATCTGCTGTTCGAGCGCTTCATCTCCAAGGAGCGGCTGGAGCCGCCCGACATCGACGTCGATTTCGAGCATTCGCGGCGCGAGGAGGTGATGCAATATGCCTATCGCCGCTATGGCCGCCACCGCGCCGCGATCATCGCCACCGTCATCCATTATCGCCCGCGCAGCGCCATCCGCGACGTCGGCAAGGCGCTCGGGCTGACCGAGGACGTCACCGCAGCCCTCGCCGACACCGTGTGGGGAAGCTGGGGCAAGGGCCTCAACGACATGCAGGTGAGGCAGGCCGGCCTCGATCCCAAAAATCCCATGATCGGCCTCGCGGTCGAACTCGCGGCCGAGCTGATCGAATTCCCGCGCCATCTCTCCCAGCATGTCGGCGGCTATGTCCTGACCCAGGACCGGCTCGACACCTATGTGCCGATCGGCAACGCGGCGATGGAGGACCGCACCTTCATCGAATGGGACAAGGACGACGTCGACGCGCTCAACATGATGAAGGTCGACGTGCTGGCGTTGGGCATGCTGACCTGCATCCGCAAGTGCTTCGACCTGATCCACCAGCACAAGGGCGAGCGCTGGAAGCTCGAAACCGTCCCGCAGGACGATAAGAAAGTCTACGACATGCTGTGCCGCGGGGAGTCGCTCGGCGTGTTCCAGGTCGAGAGCCGGGCGCAGATGAACATGCTGCCGCGGCTGAAGCCGCGGACCTTCTACGATCTCGTCATCGAGGTCGCGATCGTGCGGCCTGGTCCGATCCAGGGTGACATGGTGCATCCCTATCTGCGCCGGCGGAACGGGCAGGAGCAGGTGAGCTACCCGTCGCCGTCGTCCGATCACGGTCCCGCGGACGAGCTCTACAGGGTGCTGCACAAGACGCTGGGCGTGCCGCTGTTCCAGGAGCAGGCGATGCGGATCGCGATCGAGGCGGCGAAATTCACGTCCGAGGAGGCCAACGGCCTGCGCCGCTCGATGGCGACCTTCCGCAACGTCGGCACCATCGGCAAATACGAGGACAAGCTGATCGGCAACATGGTCGCGCGCGGCTATGATGCCGAGTTCGCCCGAAGCTGTTTCGACCAGATCAAGGGTTTTGGCTCCTACGGCTTTCCGGAGAGTCACGCCGCGAGCTTCGCCCAGCTCGTCTACATTTCATCGTGGCTCAAGTATCATCACCCCGACGCGTTCTGCTGCGGCTTGTTGAATTCACAGCCGATGGGTTTTTACGCGCCGGCGCAGATCGTCGGCGACGCCCGCAAGAACGGCGTCGAGGTGCGCGAGATCGACGTCTCCCATAGCTTCGCGCAGAACACGCTGGAGAACGCGAGCGGCAAATACTGCGCCGTGCGGCTGGGCTTCCGCCAGATCGACGGCTTTCACTGGCGCGACGAGGATGAGGAGCGGCTGAAGGCCGGCCAGTCGTCATTCCGGGATGCGCCTTCCTTGATTGAAACGGCCTCGCCGGGACCTCAGGTCACCTCTCCCTCTGGGAGAGATGTGGTGCCGCTGCCGGTGTTAGATGAAGAAAAAACGGACTGGGCCGACCGCATCGTTGCCGCGCGCAACCGCCGTCCGTTCGCCTCGCTGGAGGATTTCGCCCGCGACACCGGCCTGCCCAAGCGCGCGCTGATCCTGCTGGCGGATGCCGATGCGTTCCGCTCGCTCGGGCTCGACCGCCGCGAGGCGCTGTGGCAGGTGCGGCGGCTGCCCGACGACGCACCGCTGCCGCTGTTCGAAGCCGCGCGCGCGCGCGAGCAACCCGACGAGCAGGCCCAGCCGCTGCCGGCGATGCCGCGGCCCGAGCAGGTCGTCGCCGACTACCAGACCATCCGTCTGTCGCTGAAGGGCCATCCGATGGAATTCTTGCGCGAGATGTTCGCCAAAGAGCGCGTCGTCGCCTGCAGGGACGTCTCGCACGAGAACGACCGGCGCCGCGTCCGCTGCGCCGGCGTGGTGCTGGTGCGGCAGCGGCCGGGCAGCGCCAAGGGCGTGGTGTTCATGACGCTGGAGGACGAGACCGGCATCGCCAATGTCGTGGTGTGGCCGAAGGTGATGGAGCAGTACCGCAAGGAGGTGATGGGCGCGCGCCTCGTGCTGGTCGAGGGCTACATCCAGAGCAGCCCGGAGCAGGTGACCCATCTGGTGGCGCAGCGCATGATCGACCGCTCCCACGATCTGATCGGGCTTGCCGACGACGCGCTCGGCCGCAAGCCCAGGGTGCCAGACGGCCTCGCCTCGATCGAGCCGCTCGACGACGACCGCCGCGACCGCGCGGATGCGCCCGCGCAGAAAATCCGCCACCCCCGCAACGTCCGCATCCTGCCGCCGTCACGGGATTTTCATTGAGGATGGCTGCTGCGAGTCTCCATCTCTCACCGTCACCCTGAGGTGCTCGCGAAGCGAGCCTCGAAGGGCGGCGGCCACCAGCGGGGCCGTTCATCCTTCGAGGCTCGCCATGCGGTGCGTATGCACCGCATGGCTCGCGCCTCAGGATGACGGGACAGACAGCGACAGCCTCAAAAATTCACCCGGTTCGAGATCGCGCCGTCGACGACGAGATTCGAGCCGGTCGTGAACGAGGACACCGGGCTCGCCAGGAACACGGCCGCGTTCGCGATCTCCTGCGGGGTCGCCATGCGGCCGAGCGGATTGCGACGCATCGCATCCTCGTAGCGCTTCGGCATGTTCTGCTCGGCCATGTTCCAGACGCCGCCCTTGAAATAGACCGTGCCCGGCGACACCACGTTGACGCGGATCTTCTTGCCCGCATATTGCCGCGCCAGCCCCTTGGCCATGTGGATCAGCGCCGCCTTGATCGGGCCGTAGGAACTCGCGGCGTCCGCCTGTGCCGCCGAGATCGAGGAGATGATGACGACGGCCGCATCGCCCGTCGTCTCGCCGCTGGCCTCGAGGAAGGGACGCGCCGCCTCGAACGCATGCACGGCGCCGAGCACGTCGAGCCGGAAATTCTGCTCCCACGACGCCGCGTCGCCGCCTTGCGCCATGGCGCCGGCATTGGAGAACAGCATGTCGATGCCGCCGAATTCCCTGGCAACGCCGTCGATCCAGATCTTCAGCGCGGCGCCGTCGGTGACGTCGACCGCGCTGCCGGTTGCGCGTACGCCGCTCGCCTTCAATTCGGCGACGGTAGCGGCGACCTGGTCGGCGTTGCGCGCGCAGACCGCGACATTGGCGCCTTCGCCGGCAAGCGTGGCCGCAATCGCCCGCCCGATGCCGCGCGTGCCGCCCAGCACCACCGCGTTCCGTCCCTTCAAGCCGAGATCCATTTTTGAATGTCCTTGTTGATCGCGCGCAGTTTAGCTGCTTCAGCAGAAGCGCAGAAGCCCCCACATCGTCATTGCGAGCGAAGCGAAGCAATCCAGACTGTGTCCGCGGTGACGGTCTGGATTGCTTCGGAGCTCACGCTCCTCGCAATGACGGCGCAGCGCGGCGCCATTCACTCCGGCGCGGCGCCCACGGGCGGGCCGCCGGGCGGACGGTGCAGGAAGGTCAGCGAGGCATAGGCGCCGATCCAGGAGCCGAGCGCGGCGAAGGCGACGTAGGTCGCGTTCTCGGTGTAGCTGATCACGGCGTAGGAGGAGAGCAGGTACCAGATCGCGCTCCAGCTCGCGGCCGGAAAGCGCTTGCGCGCCACCACGGCCGAGGTGAACATCACATAGACCGCGTCGGTCGCGGCGGTCGCGAGCAGCACGGCGCCCGCGGTCAGGGGATCGATGGCAGCCATTGCATTCCCTTCCGTGATCGTGAATTTTGGAAGCCGGAGCATGACCATGCCGGACCAAAAAAGCGAGAGAGAGGCGATGAAGAGTCCCGCCGCCATCCTCGGGGATGTCTGGACTTCGGTCGGCGGCGATGTTGCCGCGCTCGATCGTGTGCGGCTGACCGGCGAGGAGCCGCAGCTGCCGTCGTCGTTCCGCGTCGCAGCCGCCGCGCAGGTCAGCGTCGCCGCCGCGGGCCTCGCCGCCGCCGAAATCTGGCGGCTGCGCAGCGGCGAGGCGCAGGACGTCTCGGTCGACATGCGCCACGCGGCGGCCGAATGCCGTTCCGAGCGCTACCTGCGCGTCGACGACAGGCCGCCGCCGCCGGCCTGGGACGTCATCGCCGGCGTCTACAGGACCGGCGACGGCCGCTTCGTGCGCTGCCACACCAACTTTCCGCATCATCGCGACGCCGTCTGCAGGGTGCTCGCCTGCAAGGCCGAGCGCGATGCCGTACAGGCTGCGCTGATGCAGTGGAAGGGCGAGGAGTTCGAGACGGCGGCCTATGCCGCCGGCGGCGTCGTCGCGCTGATGCGTTCCTTTGACGAGTGGTCGGCGTTGCCGCAGGCACGCGCGCTGGCCGAACTGCCGCTGATCGCGATCGAGAAGATCGGCGAGGCCCCGCCAAGACCGTGGCCCAAGGAAGATCGGCCGAACGGCGACCGTCCGCTGTCGGGCCTGCGCGTGCTCGACCTGTCGCGGGTGATCGCAGGTCCCGTCGCGGGCCGCACGCTCGCCGCCCACGGCGCGGACGTGCTGCTGGTCTCCGGTCCCGAATTGCCGGCGATCCCCTGGCTCACCATCGACACCGGGCGCGGCAAGCTCACCACATCAATCGAGTTGAAGCGCGAGGAGGGGCGGGCGCAACTGCGCGGCCTGCTCGCGGAGGCCGACGTCTTCTCGCAGGGCTATCGTCCGCGCGCGCTCGCCGCGCTCGGCTTCTCGCCGCAGGATGCGGCGAGGATCAGTCCCGGCATCGTCTACGTCACGCTGTCGGCCTATGGCCATGCCGGTCCCTGGGCGGAGCGGCGCGGTTTCGACTCGCTGGTGCAGACCGCGACCGGCTTCAATCACGCCGAGGGCCGGGCCGCCGGCATCGACGGCCCGAAGGAATTGCCGGCGCAGATGCTCGACCACGCCACCGGCTATCTGATGGCGTTCGGCGCCATGATGGCGAAGGTGCGGCAGGCGCGCGAGGGCGGCAGCTGGCACGTGCGGGTGTCGCTGGCGCAGACCGGTCGCTGGTTGTGGGCCCTCGGCCGCCTCCCCGACGGGTTGAACAGCGAGGACCTCAGCGGCGAGGCCGTACATCGCTCGTTCATCGCGACCATGCCCTCCGGCTTCGGCACGCTGAAGGCCGTGACTCATTCGGCGCTGTTGTCGAGGACGCCGGCGCGGTGGGCGCGGCCGGCGATGCCGCTCGGCAGCCACCCGCCGCAATGGCCCGCGCGGGCCTGATGCGTGCGCTGCGGCATGTTTCCATTTTTTAACGCAAACCGCAGGCATTCCCGCGTTTTTTAGGTTGTTTGAACGATCAATTCGGCACTATTAGCGCGACCGATGAGGCAGTCAGTTTGCCGGAATCATCGCGGACACGACCGGGCCTCATGGTAGCCAAGAATATCAAGCGATTGCAGATGCTTAGCAGGCAACGGCTGATCCTCGCCGCGGCCTTGCTGGCACTCGCCGGGGGCGCGGCCTATGGCTTGCTCTCCACGGGCGGCAAGGAGAGGGACCATTCGGAAATCTCCAGCCAATCGCGCAGGAACGCGCAGAACTTCACCCCCACTCCGTCCGAATGGGCGACGCTGACGATCGAGCCGGTCAAGACCAGGACTTTCCGGGCCGAGTACGTCACCGAGGGCAAGGTGGCCGTCGACGAGGACCGCTCGACGCCGGTGTTCTCGCCCTATGCCGGCCGCGTCACCAAGCTGCTCGCCAAGCCCGGCGAAAGCCTGAAGCAGGGCCAGCCGCTGTTCACGATCGAGGCCGCCGATACCGTGCAGGCGCAGAACGATTTCATCGCGGCGATGACGGCGCAGAACAAGGCGAAGTCGGCGGACGAGCTCGCCGACATCCAGTTCAAGCGCGCCAGGGATCTCTACGAGGGCCACGCCATTCCGCTGAAGGACTACCAGCAGGCCGAGGCCAACCAGGTCCAGGCGCACAACGACCTGCGCTCGTCCGGCACCGCGCTCGAGGCCGCGCGCAACAAGCTGCGCATCCTCGGCTTCACCGACCAGGCGGTCAAAACCTTCGAGGAGAAGGGCAGCATCAATCCGGAGATCACGATCTATTCGCCGATCTCCGGCACCGTCGTGCAGCGCAAGATCGGGCCCGGCCAGTATGTCGCCGCCGGCGCCAGCGATCCCGTGTTCGTGATCGGCGATCTCTCCACGGTATGGCTGACCGCCTTCGTGCGCGAGAGCGATGCTGCTCTGGTCAGCGTCGGGCAGGAGATTTCGGTCAACGTGATGGCGCTGCCGGGCCGGCCGCTGACCGCGCGCATCAACTACGTC
This sequence comes from Bradyrhizobium sp., assembly GCF_028868675.1. Classification (GTDB taxonomy): domain Bacteria; phylum Pseudomonadota; class Alphaproteobacteria; order Rhizobiales; family Xanthobacteraceae; genus Bradyrhizobium. The sequence continues at coordinate 2,952 of NZ_JAGWUA010000112.1, read as the reverse complement.
GCCGCCGCGATCGATCCGGCGACGCGGCGCCTCCTGGTCCGCGCGACCATCGACAACAGGGACGGGCTGCTCAAGCCGGAGATGTTCGCCAACGTCACCATCTATTCCGCGGGCGACCGCGCCGCGCCCGCGGTGCCCAAGCAGGCCCTGATCTACGAGGGCGACCACGTCCGGATCTGGGTCGCGCGCGATGACAAGTCCGTCGAGCTCAGGCACATCAAGATCGGTCTCGTTAACGGCGACCTCGTCGAGGTCACGAGCAACCTCAAGCCTGGCGAGCACATCGTCACCAAGGGCAGCCTGTTCATCGACCGCGCGGCGTCCGGCAGCTGACGCATGATGGGTTTGATTTCATCAGTCGTTCCGCGGCCGGCTTCACCTCGCCCCGCTTGCGGGGAGAGGTCGGATCGCAACGGAGATGCGATCCGGGTGAGGGGGACTCTCTGCGAGTCCAGCTCACGCCGTCTTCGTGGAGACTCCCCCTCACGAAAGCCGGCGCTGCGCATCGGCGCTTTCCCTCAACACGGCGGCCGGAGGCCGCCTATGCCCTCTCCCCCACAAGCGGGGAAAGGGAGAACGCTGTTGACCTGAATGGATCGCCTCGTCACCCTCGCCGTCAACCGCCGCTTCCTGATGGTCGGCATGTTCGCCGCCGTCCTGATCGGTGGCCTGATCGCGTTCAACCAGCTCAACATCGAGGCCTATCCCGATCCGACGCCGCCGATGGTCGACGTCGTGACGCAGAGCCCCGGCCTGTCGGCCGAGGAGATCGAGCGCTACATCACGATCCCGATCGAAACCCAGGTCGCGGGGCTGAAGAACCTCACGACCATCCGCACCATCTCGCTCTACGGCCTCTCCGACATCAAGCTGCAGTTCTCGTTCGCCTACACCTATGAGGAGGCGCTGCAGCAGGTCCTGAACCGGCTGGGGCAGCTCGCGCCGCTGCCGGGCAACGTGCAGCCGCAGATCTCGCCCCTGAGCCCGATCGGCGAGATCTTCCGCTACCGCCTGGTGGGGCCGCCGAACTACAGCGTGCTCGACCTCAAGACCATCCAGGACTGGATCCTGCAGCGCCGCTTCCGCGCGGTGCCCGGCGTCATCGACGTCACCGGCTGGGGCGGCAAGACCAAGACCTACGAGCTGCAGGTCGACTTCAACAAGCTGATCGCCAACGGCCTGACCTTGCCGCAGATGCTGCAGGCGGTGAGCAATTCCAACGTCAACGTCGGCGGCAACACGGTCAACATCGGCTCGCAGGCGGCGGTGGTGCGCGGCGTCGGCCTGATCCGCTCGATCGACGATCTCGCCAACACCATGGTGGCGCAGAGCGGCGGCAATCCGGTGCTGGTCAAGGACGTCGCGACCGTCACGGTCGGCGAGAAGCCGCGGCTCGGCATCGCCGGCCTCGACGACGACGACGACATCGTGCAGGGCATCGTGCTGATGCGCCGCGGCGAGCAGAGCACCCCGACCATCAAGCGCGTCGAGCAGCTCGTCCACGCCATCAACGGTTCGAGCATCCTGCCGCCCGGCGTGCACATCGAGCGCATCTACGACCGCAAGGACCTGATCGACCTCACCACCCACACCGTGCTGCACAACATGGTGGTGGGCATCCTGCTGATCGTGCTGTTGCAGTGGATCTTCCTCGGCGATCTGCGCAGCGCGCTGATCGTCGGCGCCACCATACCGTTCGCGCTGTTCTTCGCCGTGATCATCCTGGTGCTGCGCGGGGAGTCCGCCAATCTGCTGTCGGTCGGCGCGATCGATTTCGGCCTGATCGTGGACGCCACCGTCATCATGGTCGAGGCGATCTTCCGCCGCCTGACGCAGACCACGCCGCCCGGCGAGTTCGAGCACCTTTCGCCCGAGACCATGATGGGCATGAAGAGCCATGCCATCCTCAGCGCCGCCGCCGACGTGTCGCGCTCGATCTTCTTCGCGGCGGCAATCATCATCGCGGCGTTCCTGCCGCTGTTCACGCTCTCCGGCGTCGAGGGCAACATCTTCGGGCCGATGGCGCGCACCTACGCCTACGCGCTCGCCGGCGGCCTGCTGGCGACCTTCACGGTGACGCCTGCCCTGAGCGCGATCATCCTGCCCTCGCACGTGCATGAGACCGAGACGCGGATCATGCTGCTCCTGCACCGGATCTACACGCCGGTGCTGCACTGGGCGGTCAACAACCGCAACATCGTGCTCGGCGGCGCCGTCGGCCTGGTCGTGATGACGCTGGCGCTCGGCCGGCTGCTCGGTCTCGAATTCCTGCCCAAGCTCGAGGAGGGCAACCTCTGGATCCGCGCCACGCTGCCGCCGACCATCTCGCTGCAGGAGGGCAACACCTACGTCAACGAGATGCGCGAGCTGATCCGCCGCCGGCCCGAGGTCGAATCCGTGGTGTCGCAGCACGGCCGCCCCGACGACGGCACCGACGCCGCAGGCCTGTTCAACGCCGAATTCTTCGCGCCGCTCAAGCCGGTCAGCCAGTGGCCGGGCACCCACGAGAAGGAAGAGCTGACCGCGCAATTGCTGACGCAGCTGCAGGAGAAATTCCCCGGCGTCGAATTCAACTTCTCGCAATACCTGCAGGACAACGTCTCCGAAGCGGTTTCCGGCGTGAAGGGCGAGAACTCGATCAAGCTCTATGGCAACGACCTGCGCTCGCTGACCGACACCGCCAACAAGATCAAGCAGGTGCTCTCCACCGTGCAGGGCGTCACCGACCTTGCGGTGTTCACTTCGCTCGGCCAGCCGACCATCCAGATCGACATCGACCGCGCCCGCGCCGCGCGCTACGGGCTCTCGCCGGGCGACATCAATGCCACCATCAAGGTGGCGGTCGGCGGCGATTCCGCGGGCGATCTCTACGAGCCCGGCAGCGACCGGCATTTCCCGATCATCGTGCGGCTCGCGCCCGAATACCGCAAGAGCGCGGAGGCGATCCAGAAC
>NZ_JAGWUA010000326.1 GCF_028868675.1 Bradyrhizobium sp. | reverse complement strand
CGTGATCGGCGAGCTTCTCCAGCATCGAGAAGCGGGCTTCTTTCTCGCGATCGAGATTGCCGCCTTCGAGCGCGACCACTTCAGACGCCTTGTGCTCGCGATAGACGAAGGCGCGCTCGAGCGCGAGATCGACGAAGCCTTCGATCAGTTCGCCGTTCCAGATCGGAATCTGGCGCAGCACCAGCGGCACGCGGGACGCCGGCTGCAGGGTCGCGAGCGTCTCGCGAATGCGCTTGGTGGCGCGATCGATCTTGTTGAGGAACAGGAAGCGGGGAACCTTCAGCTCCTCCAGCTCCCGCAGAATGATCTGGAGCTGCGGCAGCTTCTTCTCGTCGGCTTCGCAGACCACGACCGCGGCGTCGACCGCGGGCAGCGTGGCGCGCATGTCGTGGAAGAACTCGACGGAGCCGGGACAATCGATGAAGGTATAGCTGTCGCCCATGAAACTGGTGGTGGCGGCCGTCAGGCCGACGGTCATCTTGTGATGGCGGGCCTCGGGACTGGCGTCGCCGACCGAGGTTCCGGCGTCGACGCTGCCGGCGCGCGGGATCGCGCCCGTTCGCGCCAATATCGCTTCAAGAAGTGTGGTTTTACCGCTTTGGAAAGGGCCCACCAGTGCAATGCACCGTGGACCGCGGGGACTTCTGACGTCTTGTCCCATTGCCGTCTCCTTCATCTGGAGCTCGGCCCGTGATTGGGTCGGCAATGACCGATGCTCTGCCCGTCCTCCCCTTTTGGCAAGCGCGAAACGTCGCTGCGGCGCATCGTCCTTCGGATCATGTCGATATCCGGCAAGAACGCGCCATTGCGACGCGTTTGCCGCGATCGGCCGTGGGCGTCAGCGCCCCGGACGCAGTTCCAGGCTCTCCAGCCCGGCGGCGACGTTGAGGCCGACCTGACCCTGCACGCTGAGGGGCTGCAGCGCGATCGAATTGTTGGAGCCGCCGACCAGCACGTTGCCACCGAGGCCGACGCCGATCGATGCGCTGCCGTGCGCACCGGCGTAGTTGCCGGCGAGATCGCCCGGCCCGAGCCGGTCCACCGGCGCGAACACGCCCCAGGCGAGCGCGGTCTCCTGGGTGATGCCGATGTCGAGCCCGACCTTGCGGATGGTGGCGACGTAGCGGTCCTCCGGCATGGCGTCGGCGCGCAGCACGCAGCCGAGATTGGTCACCGAGCCCACGATGAAACCGACGCTGGCGCCGCCGCGACATTCCAGCACCCCGATCCGCACCATCCTCTGCTGTGCGTCGGCGCCGGCAATGGAGGCAACGAGGCCGGCTGCGGCAAGCGCGGCAAGGACCAGGGAACGGCGCATGGAAAATCTCCGGCTGAAATCGTGATGCGGGCAGGACGGCACCGCGATCGCGGCGCGCGACGTTCTATGCCACAACAATCTGCGCCGTACCAGATTGCGCGCGGCCACGAAAAAGGCCCGCGCGAGGCGGGCCTTTTCCGTTGCAGCCGACCGCCTTAGCGCAGGTTGCCGCAGAAGCGCTGGATGCGCTTGCAGGCGTCCTCGAGGTCGGAGGTCTTGGTCGCATAGGAGATGCGGAAGGCGGGGCCCAGGCCGAAGGCCGAGCCCTGCACCACGGCGACGCCCTCGCTCTCCAGGAGCTCGGTCACGAACTCCTCGTCGTTGGAGATCTTCTTGCCCGACGGCGCGGTCTTGCCGATCGTACCGGCGCAGGAGGGATAGACGTAGAACGCACCCTCGGGGCGCGGGCAGTCGATGCCGCTGGCCTGGTTGAGCATGGAGACCACGAGGTCGCGCCGCTCCTTGAACGCCTTGTTGTTCTGCGGAATGAAGTCCTGTGGACCGTTGAGCGCCTCCACCGACGCCCATTGCGCGATCGAGCAAGGGTTCGAGGTCGACTGCGACTGGATGGTCGCCATCGCCTTGATGAGCTGCGCCGGGCCGCCGGCATAGCCGATGCGCCAGCCGGTCATGCAATAGGCCTTGGAGACGCCGTTCACGGTCAGCGTGCGGTCGAACAGCTTCGGCTCGATCTGCGCCGGCGTGGTGAACTGGAAGTCGTCGTAGACCAGATGCTCGTACATGTCGTCGGTCATCACCCAGACCTGCGGATGCCTGACCAGCACGTCGGCCAGCGCCTTGAGCTCGGCGCGGGTATAGGCCGCACCGGTCGGGTTCGACGGCGAGTTGAGGATGATCCACTTGGTCTTCGGCGTGATTGCGCGCTCCAGCGCGTCGGGCTGCAGCTTGAAGCCGGTCGCGGCGGTGCAGACCACCGGCACGGACTCGCCGCCGGCGAGCGCCACCATCTCGGGATAGCTGACCCAGTAGGGCGCTGGGATGATCACCTCGTCGCCCGGATTGATGGTCGCCATCAGCGCGTTGTAGAGCACCTGCTTGCCGCCGGTGCCGACGATGACCTGGTTCGGCTTGTAGACGAGGCCGTTCTCGCGCTGGAACTTGGCGATGATCGCCTCCTTCAGCTCGGGAATGCCGTCCACCGCGGTGTATTTGGTCTTGCCGGCCTCGATGGCGCGGATCGCCGCCAGCTTGATGTTGGCCGGCGTGTCGAAGTCGGGTTCGCCGGCGCCGAGGCCGATGACGTTGCGGCCCGCCGCTTTCAGCGCGCGTGCCTTGTCCGTGACCGCGATGGTCGCGGACGGCTTCACACGGTCAAGCGCAGCGGCAAGGAAGGACATCATCATCTCCTGGCAAACGTCGTGAACCGATCGCTGGTCACGACTCCGATTGTGGGAATGATGCACCCTAGGACGGGTGCCGCTGCACCGCAAGAAGCTTCGTCCCGCACGGCAGGATTTGCGGATTCGGAGCGCTCGCGCGCCAGGCATTCGCGCAACATTCATAAAACTTCGCGGCAAAATGGCTCATATCCGGCAAGCCCTCTGATTGCGCGTCCCCGGCGGGCGGCATCTGGCAACCTCGCTCGACGATCCGTCATCCCGCATGCCAATCGCCGCCGACGCGGCACGAGCCGCCGCTGCCCGCCGACAGGCGCGCGAGAGTCGCGCAAGCGTGATCCGATTTGTCCCGCCGTGTTGAATGGCTTTCCGCATGGTTGCAGTGCGGCAGAGGTTTTCGACCTTTTGCAACCGCCGGGTCTTGCGGCCGATTCACAACCGCATCATTGTTTAGCCGCGTTGGCGGGCGACAAGCCGCGCAGCCGTTCCCTCCAGGATTCGACCCTTCAGAATGTACAAGCTCTATTCGATGCAACGCTCGGGCAACAGCTACAAGGTCCGCCTTGCGCTGGCGCTGCTGAACGTGCCCTATCAAGCG
>NZ_JAGWUA010000111.1 GCF_028868675.1 Bradyrhizobium sp. | reverse complement strand
AGCTTCGCGAGCCGCGCGTAGATCTGGGCGTCCATCATGATCGGATTCCAGTGCCGCGCCTCCTCAAGCGCGATCTCGCTTTCGATCTCGAGCAGCTCTGGAGACGAATTGGCTCCCACCAGATCACTGAACACGGCGCCGACTCGGGTCAGCAGCCGTCCCGCGCGCTCCAGTGCCGCCACGGTGTTCTCGAAGGTGGGCTTGGCCGCATCCGCCTTGATGGCGGCAATCTCGACATCGTGCTCGGCAAAGGCCGCTGTGAAGGCCGGCGGGAAGTGATCCGGCAGGATTCGCTCGAAGGGCGGGGTCTCAAATGGCGTCTGCCAGGCCTCAAGCAGCGGGTTGCCGCCGCCGCTCGGAGTTTGGGTGACGGCGGACGACGAAGCGGACGATTTTGTCATGGGAGCCCTGTTTTCAGCGATTTCTGCCTGGAACATATAGCATCGCGCGGGCTCTTTTTTAGGCCCGGAACGCTTGATTGCGGCGCCGATTTCGCAGACATTGCGGCCGCAAACGGAAAGAGACCTGCATGAGCGCCGAAAAGACCGAAACCGGAGCCAAGACCATCGCCTGGCCGAGCGTCATTACCGTCCTGAGCGCCGCGATCCTGATCGGCGCGGAGGTGTTCGGCGCGGCTTTCGCGGGCGGCTGGGCGCTGGCGATCCTGTTCGGGCTCGAAGACACCGGCGCGCACATCCTCCAGGTCATCCTGTTCGCCATCGGCGTGGCGATCATGATCGGCTTCGTGCGCGGCGCGCGGCAGGTCGAGCCGTTCACGCGGCGCGCCTGAGACGCCGAGGCGATTCGAACTGCGGCGAGAGTGTGATTTCGTTAAGCAGTTTTAACAGCCGTTCATGTTCGGCGGCGATTTTGCGGCTTCACGGCAACATCGCGCGACGATCGTGGAGAAATCTATCGCACGGTTGAAAAAGTCCTTGCGAACCAGAGTCAAAACTCATATTTCACGCCTGCCCAATTTCGCACGTGCCTGTGGTCGTGTGTCAGTCGGTGGGTATCCGGACAAGAGGCCGGACAGCCGCCAAGGGGTGAGGAAGCCGAGGGGCGCTTCGAAAGACGCGGAAGTCGCAACCCGACTGAAGCGAAACGAAGAGCCCAGCATCTCTCTCAAGAGATGCCGCTGAAGGTGACCCCTCTCCTTGCAACCGTGACTGGCAGCCGGAGGCGAACCGGCGCACCCCGCTCTCAACGGGGGACGCGACTTAAAGCAACGACGGATCGGGCTTTTTTGGTCTCTACCGGCATTCCAACGCCGGCGCGGGCTACTGAAAAGGCTTGTCCTTCATTGCCAGGTGAGCGGGCGGGAAAATTCCCAACCAATCCACGGCAGCACAATTCGGTTCCTGAGTTCGAGGCTGTGTCGCGTCTCCATCGTGCGACATCGCCGAAGCGCTCATGTCCGAGAACAATTTGAACGGGTCCTTGTCGCAAAGGCCGTTTGGAGGGTGCTATGACCGAGCGCATCAGAGAATTCTTGCGCAACCGCCGTGACGAGGGGCTCGACACCGAGCCCTGCCTCGTCGTCGACCTCGATGTCGTGCGCGACAACTATCAGACCTTTGCCAAGGCGCTGCCCGACAGCCGCGTGTTCTATGCCGTGAAGGCGAACCCGGCGCCGGAAGTGCTGTCGCTGCTCGCCTCGATGGGCTCCTGCTTCGACACCGCCACCGTGGCCGAGATCGAGATGGCGCTGGCCGCGGGTGCGACGCCGGACCGCATCTCCTATGGCAACACGATCAAGAAGGAGCGCGACATCGCGCGCGCCTTCGCGCTCGGGATTCGCCTGTTCGCGGTCGACTGCGCCGCCGAGGTCGAGAAGATCGCCCGCGTCGCGCCGGCTGCGAAGGTGTTCTGCCGCATCCTCTATGACTGCGCCGGCGCCGAGTGGCCGCTGTCGCGCAAGTTCGGCTGCGACCCGGAGATGGCGGTCGAGGTGCTCGACCTCGCCAAGCGTCTGGGCCTGGAGCCGTGCGGCATCTCCTTCCATGTCGGCTCGCAGCAGCGCAAGGTGAAGGCGTGGGACCGGGCGCTGGCGATGGCCTCGACCGTGTTCCGCGACTGCGCCGAGCGCGGCATCAACCTGACCATGGTCAACATGGGCGGAGGCTTCCCGACCAGGTACCTGAAGGACGTGCCGCCGGTGGTGCAGTACGGCCGGTCGATCTTCCGCGCGCTGCGCAAGCACTTCGGCAACCAGATTCCGGAGACCATCATCGAGCCGGGCCGCGGCATGGTGGGCAACGCCGGCGTCATCGAATCCGAGGTCGTGCTCATCTCCAAGAAGAGCGACGAGGACGAGGTGCGCTGGGTCTATCTGGACATCGGCAAGTTCGGCGGTCTCGCCGAGACCATGGACGAGTCGATCCGCTATGCCATCCGCACCCCGCACGACGGGGCGGACATGACGCCGTGCGTGCTCGCAGGCCCGACCTGCGATTCCGCCGACGTGCTGTACGAGCGGAACCCGTATCCGCTCCCGGTGACGCTCGAGATCGGCGACAAGGTGCTGATCGAAGGAACCGGGGCCTATACGTCGACCTACTCGTCGGTGGCGTTCAACGGCATCCCGCCGCTGAAGACCTACCACATCTGAGCCGCCTCCTTTTCGAGGCCCGATGAACCGGGAGCCGGCGCGCCGGCTCCCTCCCCGACATCTCGATTCGTGATGACGCCCGAGCCGCGTGCCCTTCGCGCGCGGCCGGGCGGGGACTGATGCGCCATGACCGCTCTTCGGAAGCCACCCGTCGCCCTCACCTCGAAAGCCGCTCCGTTCGCGATCCGCAGCGAGCGGGTTTCGGACGTTGCCGCCCGCGAGGCGCTGCTCGATGCCTGCTTCGGCGAGAACCGCCACACGCGCACCTGCCAGCGCCTGCGCGACGGACGCGCACCTGCCGCCGGTCTTTCGCTGGCCGCCGTGCGCGAGGGACAACTCGTGGGGACGGTGCGGCTGTGGCACGTCAGCGCCGGGGGCAGGCCCGCTTTGGTCCTCGGACCGCTCGCGGTCGACCCTGCCTGCCGCGCGCTCGGGATCGGCGCGGCGCTGATGCACGAGGCGCTGGCCGCCGCACGGGCGCGCGGGCATGCCGCCGTGATCCTGCTCGGCGACGCCCCTTACTACGCCCGCTTCGGCTTCTCGACCGAAAAGACCGGCGAGCTGTCGCTGCCGGGCAGCTTCGAGCGCGAGCGTCTGCTCGGCCTCGAATTCACCGCGGGCGCGCTCGACGGTGCCTGGGGCATGATCGCGCCGTCAGGCGCGCCGCTGCCCAAGCCGAAGGCGGGCCGCGGCAAGAAGGCACCGCTCGCAGTGCCGCACGCGGCCTGAGCGCATCCAGACGTTCTCTGGGGGTTGCACGGGCCGGCAAAATGCCCCTAAACCCCCGCGCCAAACCCTTCCGTCGAGGTCCAAGACGAGGTCCAAGCCATGTCCCGCCGCCTGATTTCCACTGGCTCGCCGTTCGAGAAGACCGCCGGCTACAGCCGCGCCGTGATCGACGGCGATTTCGCCTTCGTCGCCGGCACCACCGGCTACGACTACGCGACCATGACCATGCCGGCCGACGTCGCGAGCCAGTCACGGAACTGCTTCAAGACCATCGCGGCGGCCCTCGAGGAAGGCGGCTTCGCGATGGCCGACATCGTCCGCGCCACCTACTACCTGACCGACGTCCGTGACGCCGACGCGCACTTCGCCGTCTGCGGCGAGGTGCTCGGCGACATCCGCCCGGCGGCGACGCTGCTCATCGTCAGCGGGCTCTACAAGCCCGAGATGAAGGTCGAGATCGAAGTGACCGCGAAGCGGCGGACCGCCTGAACCCATCCCTCATCATTCGTTCGCCTGCACTTTCCGGAGAAACCATCCCATGAGCCCCGCCTCGCAGATCCACGCGAAGATCACCGGCCCAATCGTCATGGTCGGTTTCGGCTCCATCGGCAAAGGCACGCTGCCGCTGATCGAGCGGCATCTCGACTACGACAAGTCGCGCATCACCGTGATCGATCCCAAGGACGAGGGCCGCAAGGCACTTTGCGAGAAGCACAATGTGCGATTCATCCAGAAGGGCCTGACCAAGGACAATTATCGCGACCTGCTGACTCCGCTGCTCACCGAAGGCGGCGGCCAGGGCTTTTGCGTCAATCTCTCGGTCGATACCGGCTCGACCGACATCATGGAGCTCTGCAACGAACTCGGCGCGCTCTACATCGACACCGTCAACGAGCCCTGGCTCGGCTTCTATTTCGATTCGTCGAAGGGGCCCGAAGCGCGCTCCAACTACGCCCTTCGCGAAGCGACTCTGGCCGCCAAGAAGGCGCGCCCCGCCGGCTCGACGACGGCCGTCTCCTGCTGCGGCGCCAATCCGGGCATGGTCTCCTTCTTCGTCAAGCAGGCGCTCCTCAACGTCGCCGCCGATCTGAAGCTCAATGCCCCCAGGCCGAAGACCAGGGCCGAATGGGCGGACCTGATGCGGCAGGCCGGCGTCAAGGGCATCCACATCGCCGAACGCGACACCCAGCGCTCCAAATCGCCGAAGGAGCCCGACGTCTTCGTCAACACCTGGTCGGTGGAAGGCTTCCTGTCGGAAGGCGTGCAGCCGTCCGAGCTCGGCTGGGGCACCCATGAAAAATGGATGCCCGAGAATGCGCGCACCCACGAAGCCGGCTGCGGCGCCGCCATCTACCTGATGCAGCCCGGCGCCGACACGCGCGTGCGCACCTGGTGCCCGACCCGCGGCGCGCAGTATGGCTTCCTGGTCACCCACAACGAGTCGATCTCGATCGCCGACTACTTCACGGTGCGTGACGCATCGGGCAAGGCGATCTATCGGCCGACCTGCCACTATGCCTATCATCCGGCCGACGACGCCGTGCTGTCGCTGCATGAAATGTTCGGCCGCGCGGCGAAGATGCAGGAAAAGCACCACATCCTCGACGAGAACGAAATCGTCGACGGCATCGACGAACTCGGCGTGCTGCTGTTCGGCCATGACAACAATGCCTACTGGTACGGCTCGCAGCTCTCCATCGAGGAGACCCGCAGGCTCGCGCCCTATCAGAACGCCACCGGCCTGCAGGTGACCTCCGCCGTGCTCGCCGGCATGGTGTGGGCGCTGGAAAATCCGAACGAAGGCATCGTCGAAGCCGACGAGATGGATTTCGACCGTCTGCTGGAAATCCAGATGCCGTATCTCGGCCCGGTGAAGGGCTTCTACACCGACTGGACGCCGCTGACGGATCGTCCGGGACTGTTTCCGGAGGACATCGACACGTCCGATCCCTGGCAGTTCCGGAACGTCCTGGTGCGGTGAGGCGCGCTCCCTCCGCTCGTCATTCCGGGGCGACGCACAGCGCCGAACCCGGAATGGCGAGCGACATCGCAAACAAAATCCGCGGTTCAACCCCATGCACAGTGGCCGGCCGCCGCCGGCAGCGACTTCGATTTTTACGAAATCTGATTGACTCGTCGGGCAAATCAGGGGCATAATGCCATCATTGCCATTCTCACCCGGATTGCTCTGGAGCCCGGGCGGGACCTACTGCTTCTCCTTGATCGGCGGTGCGTACTTCTCCGCAGGCGCCGGCGGCAGGACCGGCTTGGCGGCACCTTGCGTCTGCGGATCGGGCCGCGCGGGCTCCGGCGCCGGCGTGGTCGGACGCTCGCCGCCGGGTTTTGACTCCGCCGGCGTCTTGTTCTGATCGTCGGGCACGGGCGTGGCCTGCAGCGGCGGCGTTGCCTGCGTCATCTGCAGCCGGTTTTCGGCCCGGATTTGCGCCAGCGAAAGGCCGGACACGACGACGCCGGCTGCGAACAGCGAAGCCGCGATCAGCACTTCTCGCCGGAGTCTGCGCTTGTCGTCCTGGCTCGCCATGTCGTGTCCCCGCGAATTGCCACCGGTGACACAACGAACAGCGCGGGTTGCAGGTTCCTCTCGGGCCTACAGTTCCAGAAGCCCGGCGTCGCCGGTTTCATCGGCGAAAGCGAGCAGCGTGCCCTTGGCGTTCCAGGCCAGGCCCGCGACCGGCGCGGTGCCGTTGCGGCGGACCAGGATCTCCGCGCCGTCCTCCAGCCGCACCATCAAAATGGTGCCGTCGCTGTAGCCGGCGGCGAGGATGTCGTTCCTGGGATGGCAGGCCACGACCGACACGCGCGCCTGCAGCGGCGCGAGCATCGCGGGCTCCTTGCCCATCGGACCGTCCTTGCTGGCGAACGGCCACATGATCACGGTGTCGGCGCCTGATGTGGCGAGGAACTTTCCGCCCGCGCTCCAGGACATCGAGCGGACGCGGCCGGGATAGCCGGTCATGCGCATGTGACGATTGTCGGCGAGCCGCCAGCCATGCAGCGCGGCCTCGTGCATCGCCGTGACCAGGAACTTGTTGTCAGGACTGAAGGTGACGGCGAGATGCGAGCCGGCCCATGGCAGGAATTCCGCCGTGGCCGCCATGTTGGGAAACCACAGCGTGGCGCCGTTGTAATGGGCGATCGCGAGCCGCAACCCCTTCGGCGCGAAGGCAAGCCCGCCGACGGTCGAGGGCACGTCGATCGACTTCTCCTCGGCCTTGCCGCTCTTCACGAAGGCCGTCTTGCCGGCCGACCAGGCAAAGGCGCCGTCGGGATGCAGCGCCACCGCGTCGATCCAGCGCCGTTTTGCGTCGGTCGCGAGCAGCGCGACCTCGCTTTTGGCGTTGAGCGCGACCACCTTGCCGTCGTCGCCGCCCATCACGAGGCGTGTACCGTCGCTGGCCGCCGACAGGATGCCGCCGCCGTGGACCGCGACCTTGCTGATCTCACCCTTGGCATCGACGAGGGCGACGGTTTCCTCGCCGCCGACGAAGGCGGCGCGGTCGGCGAGAAAATGCACCGACGTTACGGCCATCCCGAGCGCGACCGGGCGCACCTTCTCGGTGACGGAGACGATCGAGGGCGAGCCGGCTTCGGGCGTGAACTCGGTCATCACTGGACGATGCAGCGCGCAAAGCCTTCGCGAATGGCCTCTTCGGGCAATTCGCGGCCGATGAAGACGACGCGGCTCTCGCGCGGCTCGCCTTCCTTCCACTTCCGCTGGTGGTCGCCCTCCAGCATCATGTGCACGCCCTGGAACACGTAGCGATCGTCATCGTCGACGAACGCCAGGATGCCCTTGGAGCGCAGGATCTTCTGGCCCTCGGTCTGCACCAGGTTCTGCAGCCAGGGCATGAAGCGCGAGGGATCGAGCGGCTTGTCGCTCCTGAGCGCCAGCGACTGCATGTCCTCGTCATGATAGTGCTTCAGGCCGTGGCCATGATCGTGATCATGGTGGTGATGGTCGTGACCGTGATGATGATGATCGTGGTCGTCCGCCTCCAGGAAGGAGGGCTCGATCTCGAGGATGCGGTCGAGGTCGAACGCGCCGCGGTCGAGCACGTCGACCAGCGCAACCTGGCAGCGCTCGGTGCGGTGCAGCCGCGCATACGGATTGATGCCGCGGATGCGGGCCTCGACCTCGGCGAGTTCGGGCTTGGAGACGAGGTCGGTCTTGTTCAGCACGATCACGTCGGCGAAGGCGATCTGGTTCTTGGCTTCGGGCGCGTCCTTCAGCCGGTCGGACAGCCACTTTGCGTCGGCGACCGTGACGACGGCGTCGAGACGGGCGTTCTTCTGCACATCCTCGTCGACGAAGAACGTCTGGGCGACTGGCGCGGGATCGGCGAGCCCCGTGGTCTCGACGATGATGGCGTCGAACTTGCCGCGGCGCTTCATCAGCCCGTCCATGATGCGGACGAGGTCGCCGCGCACGGTGCAGCAGATGCAGCCATTGTTCATCTCGAACACTTCCTCATCGGCGCCGATGATGAGGTCGTTGTCGATGCCGATCTCGCCGAATTCGTTGACGATGACGGCGTATTTCTTGCCGTGGTTCTCGGACAGGATGCGGTTCAACAGGGTGGTCTTGCCGGCCCCGAGATAGCCGGTCAGGACCGTTACGGGAATCTTGCTGGACGTCACGTCAGACATAACTACTCCGAAATCGGGCTTTTGGCGCGACGCGAGGCGGGAGGCCCCTGCCCTAGTGGTCAAGCGCGCTGGTCAGGGCCTTTATATTGTGCCTGACCATGTCAATGTAAGTGGGGGCAGGCCCCTTTTCGCCGGTCAAACCGTCCGAAATCAAGGTCCCGCCGACTTTTGAGCCGGTCTCGGCCGCAATCCGGCGGATCAGCCGCTCGTCGCTGATGTTTTCGAGGAAGACGGCCGGGATTTTTGCCGATCGGATCTGGCTGATGATCCCGGCGATATCGCGTGCGCTGGGCTCGGTGTCGGTGGAGACGCCGAGCGGCGCGATGAATTGGATGCCGTATTCGGCGGCGAAGTAGCCGAAGGCGTCGTGGGTGGAGATCACCTTGCGCCGTTCCGGCGGTATCTTGTCGATCGACTCGCGCACCTCGCGGTCGAGCGCCGCGAGCCTGTCCAGATAGGCCCCGGTCCGGGTGCGGAAGAATTCGGCGTTCGCCGGATCGGCCGCCGCCAGCGCATCGCCGATGTTCCTCACATAGGTTTTCGCATTGGGGATGGACTGCCAGGCATGCGGGTCGGCGGCGGACCCGAGCTTCAGCGGCGCGATGCCGGTGGTTGCCGTCACCACCTGCGCCCTGCTGCCGGAGGACTGCACGAGCCGCGGCAGCCAGCCCTCGAGGCCAAGGCCGTTGACGATGACGAGCCTGGCTTGCGCGATCCGCTTCGCATCGCCCGGCGCCGGCGCGTAGACGTGGACGTCGCCGTTGGCGCCGACCAGCGTGGTGAGGTCGACGCGGTCGCCGCCGACATTGCGGACGAAGTCGGCGAGGATCGAGAAGCTCGCGACCACGCTGAGCCGGTCCGCAGCGCGGACGGGCGATGCGGCCAGCAGCGCGGCAAGGAGTGGGAGCAGGAGGCGCCGCATCGCGTCACGCTTCCAGATGGCGGCCGGGGAACATCTGCCGGATCAGCCCGCCGACGCTGCCGAACAGCACGGAGACGACATAGAGCACGCTCGCCACCAGGATGATCGCGGGCCCCGAGGGCACGCGGGTCTGGAACGACAGCACCAATCCCGCATAGCCCGAGACGGCGGCGGCGGCCACGGCGATCGAAATCATGACGGTGAGGTCGCGCGACCAGAACCGCGCAATGCCGGCGGGGAGGATCATCAGGCCGACCGCGAGAAGCGTGCCGAGCGCCTGAAAGCCGTTGACGAGGTTGACGACGACGAGGGCCAGGAAGGCGAGATGCGCAGGTCCCCCGGCGCGGCTGACCGTGCGCAGGAACAAGGGATCGACGCTTTCGATCACCAGCGGGCGATAGATCACCGCGAGCACCACGAGCGTGATGGTGGCATTGAAGGCGACGACCAGCAGCGTCTGGTCGTCCATCGCAAGGATGTTGCCGAACAGCACGTGCAGCAGATCGATATTGGTGCCCTTGATCGAGACGATGGTGACGCCGAGCGCGAGCGAGACCAGATAGAAGGTCGCCAGCGAGGCGTCCTCCTTCAACCCGGTCGAACGGGCCACCACGCCGGCGAGGATCGCAACCACAAAGCCCGCGATCAGACCGCCGGCCGTCATTGCGAACAGATTGAGGCCGGAGAGCAGGAAGCCGATCGCGGCACCCGGCAGGATGGCATGCGCCATGGCGTCGCCGACGAGGCTCATCCGCCGCAGCATCAGGAACACGCCGATCGGCGCGCCGGCGAGCGCAAGCGCGATCACCGCGGCGAGCGCGCGCCGCATGAACTCGAACTCGGTGAAGGGGCCGATCAGCGCATCGTAGAGCATGAGATCACGCCGCCTGCGAGCGGCCGTCATCGACCGCGCAGGCTGCGGCGCCGTCATCGAACGCTTCGCACATCCGCATCGCCACCAGGAGGTTCTCCGCCGTCAGCACCTCCGCCGTCGGCCCCCATGCCACGGGGCCGCGCGCCAGCAGCAGCGTCTCGCTGAAATGGTTGCGCACCATCTCCATGTCGTGCAGCGCGGCCAGCACGGTGCGGCCCTCGCCGTGCCAGCGCTTGACCAGCGCGAGCAGGTCGGCGGTGGTTTTGGCATCGATGGCGTTGAAGGGCTCGTCGAGTACGATCAGGCGGGTATCCTGCAGCAGGACGCGCGCGAACAGCACGCGCTGCATCTGGCCGCCCGAGAGCGTGCCGATCGGCCGGTTCTCGAATCCGCTGAGGCCGACGGCGGCGATCGCGTCGAGGATCTTGTCGCGCGCAGGCTTGCCGATGCCGCCGAACAAGCCGGTGCTGCGCCACAACCCGGTGCCGACGAAATCGAACACCGAGATCGGAAAGCTGCGGTCGATGTCGGCGGTCTGCGGCAGATAGGCAATGTCGCGAGCGTCGAGGCCGCCGAGATCGATCGATCCTGCGAGCGGCTTGAGGATGCCGACGATGCCGCGCAGCAGCGTCGACTTGCCGGCGCCGTTCGGGCCGATCACTGCAACCAGCGCGCCGCAGGGCACCTCGCCCTCGAGATGGTGGACGGCCGGATGCCGGTCGTAGCCCAGCGTGACGTTATGGAATTGAACTTGGTGGAATTGAACTTGCGCGGCCATCGTCACCTCATTGCGAGCCAGATGGTGCCCCAGAGCACCGCGCAGACCGCGAGCGCGGCCGCAAGGCGCGCGGCCATGGTCATGCGCAGGATCGACCAGGGCGCCGCCTGCGCCGGATGCGGCGCCGCCGGCCCATGGACGTGAGCATGGCTATGATCGTGCCCATGGGCGTGACCATGGTCATGGTGGGCGTCGGACGCTGCCGGAAGCATGAACAAACGTTATATTATAACATAACGCCTGTCGACGCTCTGTGTGGGTCGAACTCTCGTCCATGACCAGGCAGGGGCGACTGGATGCGGCTCGGGAGGGGGACCGACGGCTTGAACAAGAGCGGGCCAAGGTTGTGCGTGTGGGGTAAATCAGATAAAACTCCAAGTAGAATTTCAGTAATTCGTTGTTAGCGGCCTTTGGCCTACTATTTGCTTTCAGTGAAAGGCTGCTGTGGTTCTATCCGCCAGCGCGATATTGGAGGGCTTCGCCACCCTGCAACCGGGAGAGAGAGCTTGGTGGAGTTCCCAACTGCCGGGGGCGAGCCTTCTGATCGGAGATCAGAGCTCTCATGGTTGCTTCAAGAGGGATTGGGGCATTCGGTTGATGACCGAACGCTAGATGTTCTGGCGGCCATTCATGCTCGTCTTGAAAAACAGCAAACCGAGCTGGCCCAACTGCTCGAAAGCAATTCGATCAGCCAAGAGGCCTATCTGGTCGAATTGGATCAGGCGATGCGCCAAACGGCCAAGCTGGGCGAGGATCTGCTCGGTTACGATGACTTCCACAAAGTCTTTGGCGAATTCAGCGCATCAAGCGTGATTGATCCTGCCTCTTTTTTCGAGAGCAAATTCAGGGCTGGATAGCGTGCGTGACTTGAGCACACTTGTCCGTTTCCCCGAATGGTCGTCGCCGCAGCCGCACCATCAGGGCAAGGGCCGGCCGATAGCCATGGCGATCGCCGCGGCCAGGAACGGAAACGGCAGCGAGACGGCGCAGCGGAACCAGACGAAGCGGGCCGGCATGAACGGGATTTCCCACAAGATCACCCGCTGGAAGGCGAACAGCGCCCAGGCGACGACATAGGCGACCACCTGGGGCGCGCCGCCGCCGGACTTCAGCGCCACCGTGCCGATGGAGAAGCCGATCACCGGCCCCCCGCCTTCGGAATTCCGCGCAGCAAAAAGGCGGCCGCGCATGCGACCGCCTCTTTCGTTTCGACCGTCATTCCGGAGCGCGCGCAGCGCGCTCACGCCTTGTCGAACAGCGACTCCACGTATTCCCAGTTCACGAGGTTCTCGACGAACGCCTTCAGGTAGTCCGGGCGGCGGTTGCGATAGTCGATGTAGTAGGAGTGCTCCCAGACGTCGCAGCCGAGGATCGGGGTAGCGCCGTGCACCAGCGGATTCTCGCCGTTCGGCGTCTTGGAGATTTCGAGCTTACCGTTCTTGACCTGTAGCCAGCACCAGCCGGAGCCGAACTGGCCGACGCCGGCGGCCTGGAAGTCGGTCTTGAACTTCTCGAATCCGCCGAGATCCTCGTCGATCTTCTTGGCGAGCTTGCCGGGCAGCTTGCTGCCGCCGCCCTTGGGCTTCATCCAGCTCCAGAAATGGATGTGGTTGTAGTGCTGGCCGGCATTGTTGAAGACCGCCGGGTTCTTGCCGAACGACCCCTTGACGATCTCCTCGAGGGATTTGCCTTCCCATTCGGTCCCCTTGAGCGCGTTGTTGCCGTTGGTGACGTAGGCCTGATGATGCTTGTCGTGGTGAAATTCGAGCGTTTCCTTCGACATATGGGGCCCGAGGGCGTCATAGGCGTAAGGCAGGGGGGGCAGCGTAAAGGTCATGGGTTGTTGTCCGCAACTGATGGGGAACGAGGCTTAACGGTCATCCCTTATAGAAGGTTCCGCGGCTATTAAATACCGCTATTTGCGAAAGGCAGGGGGTAGTCCATGAGCATCGAGATCGACATCCTGAACGGCGATGCGTCCTGGCCGATCGCCGAGCCGCTGCACAGCGCCGTCTGGGGACGCGACGTCGTCGAAAAGCTGCCCTGGGGCCACGTCCAATGGGCGAATGCCGATCTGCGCGTGCTGATCGAGGCGCCGTCGGGCGGACTGGCCTGTCATGTCGGCGTCTATTTCCGCACCATCCTCTGGAACGGGCGCAAGGTGCATGTCGGCGGCATCGGCGGCGTCGCCACGCGCGAGGACTGCCGGCGACGGGGCTACGCGACGCTGGCCATCGAGGCCGCGGTGCACACCATGCGCGCCAACGACGCCGTCCGTTTCGCCCTCCTGTTCTGCGAGCCGCACAATTTCGCGTTCTACCAGGCCCGCAACTGGCACCCCTTCACCGGCGAGGTCTGGTGCGAGCAGAAGGACGGACGCATCCGCTTCGATTACATGGCACCCTTCGTGCTCGACATCGGCCGCGCGCCGCGCCAGGGCACGCTCGACCTGTGCGGCCTGCCGTGGTGAGGCCTGCGTGAACGGAGGGCTGGCACCGCCCCGGTCCACGCGTAGCGTTCGTGCGCTGGGACGCCATCGGCCCCGGCTCTGCAGCGCACCGCTGAAGATGCGCTGCGCTGCGTCCGGGGCACGAGCGCGGTGTTACGCCAACATCGCCTTCAATGCGATCGCCGCCGACGCATAGCCGCCGCGGGCGCCGTCAATGAAATGCACGTGGTCGCTGCGCAGCGCCGACGGCGTGAAGCAGGTCATCATCGCGGCGTCCTGCCGGTGCAGTCCGTAGCGCACGACGCCGTCGGCCGCGGCCGAGGCAAGCCGCTCGCTCAGCGCGCGCTCGAGCTCGACCGAGCAGTCGAGGATCATCTTCAGGCCGTCGTCGAACTTGCGGAAGTCCGAGTTCTCGACCACCTGCTGCACATAGGCCTTCGGCACGAAGCCGCCGAGCCTGATGCCGAAGCGCATGACGACATAGACGAACAGCGTCGTCGCGAGCACGGACGCGCGGCGCCTGAACAGGGATCCGCCGCGCGCCGCGCGCGCCTCGTAGTCCACGCCCTGCGGCGGCCAGCGCAGGGGCGGGCCCTGCGGCGGCACCGGCCGCCCGGCGTCCGGGCTGCGCTCGACGAGCGCGATCAGGTCCTCGATCACCTTGCGGAAGGCGCCCGCATCGGCATCGCGTGCCGGCACCACCAGCACCGACAGGATCAGGCCGCGCGAGGCCGGAATCTCCTCGAAGCGGCAGGACAGGCCAGTGAGATCGGGTTGGGTGCCGGGGGGCGCCTCCGCGACCGCGAACTCGCCCCGCTTCATCGCGGCCTCGGCCCAGCCCAGCCCGCCGCCGGAGAACATCGCATAGGACAGGTTCGCTGACGGACCGAACCGGGCGACGCGGACATCGAACCCCTGCGCCCGGATGGCGCCGACCGGCACCAGCGCGACGCGCAGCTTAAGCTCGAGGCCTTCCCCGACCCAGGTCGCGGTCGCCGCCAGCGCCTCGCGCGCAGGCGCGAGATCGGCGGGCGCCACGGCGAAACTCGCGCCGTCGCCGCCGAACACGAACGGAAATTCCCGCCCCTCCAGCGCGTTGGTGACCGCGGCGATCACCGCGGCGCCGGCCATGTTGACCGCCTTGTAGCGCTGCGCCGCGATCGCCTTGGTGGAATCGACGATGTCGGCGACCCCGATGCTCCAGTCATCCGGCAGGGGCGAATAGAGCGACGGATCCATCAGGCTGGCAAAGCCGCGGAAGACGGGAATCGTGCCGTAGAAGGATTCGCTGGTCATCGCCGAAGGCCGGACGGTTGATGTGCTGCACGAGAAGGTACGGAGCGGGGCGGATTTCGGTTCGGATCATGGGCCGGAACCGGCCCCGACAACAAGACCGCCCCGGTGCGGGCCGCAGTCGGTCCCTTAAGTCCTTGATCGGGGTCAAACAACGGAACCCCAATGGCGTCTACGAATGGGGCGTCGCAAGATGCGGGATGACTGGCGTGGCTGACAGCAGGAAGAAGGACCCCGACCGCCCGGTTCGCCGGCGCACCGGGCTTGACGCGGTCAGCGCGGTCAAGATGTCCGAGGACCTGACCGCGACCGTCGATGCCTGGGCCGAGGCCCATCAGATGGCGCGCTCGGATGCGATCCGAAAGCTGGTCGAGCTCGGCCTTGCGGCGGCCCCCCTGCCCCACCGCGCCCGCAACCCGGTCGCGACCCATTCCGCCGAGATCGAAGATCGCGCGGTGAGGCAGATCGGCGAGCTGCTCGATCCCGAACTGCCGTCGGACGAGCGCGAGCGGCGCATTCGCCGCCTCACCGAGGGGCCACCGGAATTTTCGCACGAGCGCATCGATCTGCCGAAGCACAAGGCCTGACGGCTAGGCCGTATTGCCCGCATCGATCGTGAACACCGCGCCGGTGACGTTGCGGCCGCCGTCGCCCAGCAGATATTCCACCATGCGCGCGACGTCGTCGGTCTCGGGCAGCCGGCGCAGCGCGCTGCGGCCGGCGATGCGCTTGCGGTCCTCGTCGGAGAGCTCGTGCGTCAGCTCGGTATCGATGAAGCCCGGCGCGATCGCATTCACGGTGATGCCGACCTTGCCGACCTCGCGGGCGAGCGAGCGGGTGAAGCCCGTCGCGGCCGCCTTGGTCGCACCATAGACCGACAGCCCGTTGTAGCCGGTGGAGGCGATGATCGAGGAGATGTTGA
Source organism: Bradyrhizobium sp. (assembly GCF_028868675.1). Classification (GTDB taxonomy): domain Bacteria; phylum Pseudomonadota; class Alphaproteobacteria; order Rhizobiales; family Xanthobacteraceae; genus Bradyrhizobium. The sequence goes on along the minus strand of NZ_JAGWUA010000111.1, from coordinate 715 downwards.
CGATGCGCCCGGCGCCGTCGGCCATCATCTGCCGCGCGACGTATTTGGTGAGGATGATCGGGGACAGCACGTTGAGCTGCACCAGCGCCTCGATCTCGGAATTGTGCATGGTCGCGAGCAGGCCCTCGGTGCCGAGGCCGGCATTGTTGACGAGGCCGTAGATCGCGCCGAACTCGTCGCGTACCAGTTTTGCGAAGGCCGGGATGGCATCGATCACGGCGAGATCGCAGGCGCGGAAATGCAGCCGTCCGTCGGCTTCGCGGACCGCGGCGGCAAGTTCCTCGCTCTCGCGTCGGGCCACGGCGATCACGTTGTAGCCGGAGCCGACCAGCTTCCTCACGATCGCGAGCCCGATGCCGCGGCTGCCGCCGGTGACGAGGACGTTACGCATCGGTGCGCGCCAATTTCCCGGCCGGCGTGACGTCGAGCGTTTCGACGAAGCTGATCACGGCAGGCACCTTGTGCGCGGCGAGCTGCGACCGGCACAGCTTCGTGATCTGATCGCGGATCTCGGCGGCGCGCGCGGGATCGGTGCCCTCGGCGAGGATCGCCTCGACCACGACGATGCCTCCGGTGATCGGGCTCTTGCGCGACTTCGCGCGCGACATCCGCACGTCCGCATGGCGATTGATGACGGCCTCGATCTCCTCGGGATGCACCTTCAGGCCGCCGACATTGATGATGCCGCCGCGGCGGCCGACGAAATAATAGCGAT
>NZ_JAGWUA010000110.1 GCF_028868675.1 Bradyrhizobium sp. | reverse complement strand
GGAATCGGGACGCGGCGTCTCCCGTACGACCTCGGGCTCCTCGTAGTCGAAGCCGGTATTGGCCCGGATATCGGCCGGGGTGAAGCCGGGATGGACCGAACGCAGGCGGAACCCGCCCGATTCGCGGTCGAAATCGAACAGCGCCATGTTGGTGAGGAGCGCATAAGGCCCGCCGCGGCGGGCGACCTCCGGCGTCACCGCCTTGGCGCTGATGAAATCGACTTTCGGCACGAAGACGCGCGGGGAATGCTCCTCGCGGAACAGGATCACGCGCGGGACGAGGTGATAAAGATAGGCCGAGCCGAACGAGCCCGGCCAGCGCACATCCGTCTTCGGATACTCGCCGGTGCCGACGAGGTTGATGTTGCCTTCGCCGTCGATCTGGCCGCCGCCGAGGAAGAAGGCATCGACCCGGCCCTGGGCCGCGCAGTCGAACAGCTCGACCCCGCCATTGGTGAAGAAATTGTGCTGCTGCGAGCCGAGGATCGAGATGCGGATCGGCGGCTTGCCGTCGCGCTGGTTGCGCGCGCGGAGCAGCATGGCGCCGGCGGCGGGGATCGGCGAGGAGGCGCCGACCGCGACATGGCGGATGCCGTCGAGGAGATCGGCGATGGTCGAGATGAGGATTTCGCGGCGCGCGTGTTCGGATGCCAGTTCGGATGCCATGACCGTCACGCCACCTGCTTGCGTTGCGACAGGAAGCCGGAGAGATAGGCGCGAAAGCCCTCCTCGCTGCGCGCCATGGCGGCATAGCGCGCGACCTCGGCGTCGTCGGTCTCGTATTCGCCCCACAGCGGCAGCGGCCAGGCGCCGCGCTTGGCGACGGCGACGGCATCGACATAGAGCGCCGGCAGCACGCCGGCGGCGGAGTCTTCCGTCGCCAGCAGATTGCGGTCGACGATGCGCTCGACGGTGACGAGCGTGCGCCTGGCGGCGTAGGCCATGGTGGCGAGCTCGCGGAAGCGGCCGATGCGGACGTTGCCGTCGCGGTCGGCCTCCGGCGCGTGGAACAGCGCGACGTCGGGCGTGATCGCCGGTACCACGACGACCTTGCCTTGCTCGCCCACCGGACTATCGATCACCTTCCAGTCGGGCCGCACCTTCATGAGGTCGCTGCCGATGATGCCGGCGATCGGCATGAACGGCACGCCGCGCTGGGCGGCGAGCAGGCCGGCATGGATCGCCGGACAGGTGGCGTCGCGCAGGGTGATCGAGCCCTCGCGCACCGCGGCGCCGAAGCGCGGCGCGCCGCCGGCTTCGCCGAGCGAGATCGCGCTGGTCTCGAGCAGGTCGACCGCACCGGCGCCGATCAGGAGATCGGCCTGCATGCCGCTGATGGGAACGCAGATCAGCCGAAGCTTGTCGATGCCGGCCTCGATCATCGCGGCGGTCGCGGCCATCGACACGCCGGAGCGGTCGACGGGGACGGCGAGCGATTGGCCCTTCTCGATGCGGCTGACCAGCGCGTCCAGCGAAACGATGTCGGTCATGGAAGGTCCTCGCGATTTCCTCGATCGTGTTCTTGTGGCGCGCCGGCCCGTTCAGGCGGCCGTCATGCGCCACCTTGTATCGCGCGGCGAGGGGCGGCGGTGCAAGCGCCCATCCAGCATGGCACGTGCGCGGGAAAGTTCGCCGCTCCGGATCAGCGCGACGATGAAGGTATCCTCGAACAGTTCGCGCTGGGCGTGGCTGCCGCCGATGCGCACGACCTCGCCGAGAACCGGTGTCAGCTCGCGCACGCATTCGGCATAGTCCTCGTCGGCGAAGGCCGACATGGCACGGAAGATCGCCGGTACTACGGGACCGGTGGTCAGCTTGCCGTCGGCGAGACGCTGCTCGACCGCGGCCAGCCGCGCGGCGATCGCCTCGCGATTGTGGGTGGCGGCCGCGAACAGCGCCATGTGGACGTCGGCGAACGGCAGGCTCGATTTCGGGAACAGACGTTGCGCGGCGGCATCGGCCTCGGTCCAGAGTTCCTTCGGCACCGGATGGCCGTAGGCCATCAGCCGCCACAACAGCCCGGCATCGTCGGTGATGACGTTGAGCGGCGGCGCGGCGTTGACCGCGGGCTGCAGGACGTCCGCGTAGATCGCGAGCGCGCGGGCGGCATCGTCATGCTCCAGCGCGCCCAGCGCCTGGTGCCAGCGGATGTGGCCGTGCAGGATTCCGGCGCGGTCGTAGGTCGGGATCCATGCATCGACCAGCCGGTCGGCTTCCTCGACCGAACCGTCCTCGAACATCGCGTGCAGCACGGCGTGCGCGCCATGCGCGTTCGCGCGCCGCAGATCGAAGCCGCGCTCGGTGATGGCGCGTCCCCGCGCGACGCTGCCGTTCTCGGTCAGCGACCAGCCGTGGAAGGTGAGGAACCACCAGTCCTCGCCATAGTGATGCGCGACGCGCTCGCAGAGATCCTGCCGCGCGCGGTCGTGATCGGCCATCCCTGAGAAGGCGAACAGGCCGAAGGCGCCGAGCGGCATCGCCAGCACCATCGCATCGCGCGGCCAGGTCTCGACGTGCCTCATGGTCGCTGCGAGCGCCTCGGGCAGCCGGCCTTCGACCGCCAGCGCCAGCGCCTCGACATGCGAGCGCTCGCGCGCGTCGCCGCGCCTGGCGACCAGTTCGCGCGCAACCGCGGCTTTCTTCCGCGCGAGGTCGCCCTGCTGGTAGAACGAATGCAGCCGCGCGCGGGCGATGTGGGGCAGCGCGAAATCCGGATCGGTCGTGGCCGCGCGCTCCAGCGCTTCCGCCGCGCCCGGCCAGCCCGCCAGCATGAGGTCGACGCCCTCGCGATAGGCGGAAGCCGCGGCATCAGATGTGGTGGAGATCGAGAGGCCGTAGCGGTCCTCGTGCATCATCGTTTCCTCACGCCGTCCGCGCGCGCCGGCCCTCGATCGGATAGGCCGGGTCGTTGTAGCCGGGCGTCGACGGATGGCCCGGGGTCACCAGGGCGTCGATCAGCGCTTCGTCGTCGGCGGTGAAGCGGTAGTCGAGCGCGCGGATGTAGTCGTCCCATTGCGCTTCGGTGCGCGGCCCGGCGATCACGGAGGTGACGAAGGAGGAGTTGAGCACCCAGGCGACCGCGAACTGCCCGGCGGTGATGCCCTTCTTCTCCGCGTGGCTCTTGATCTCCTGCGCGAGCAGAAGCGATTCCGGCCGCCACTCCGTCTGCATCATGCGGGTGTCGTTGCGGCCGGCGCGCGTCTCCTTGTCCGGGGCCGCGTCGGGCCGGTATTTTCCGGTCAGCACGCCGCGCGCCAGCGGGCTGTAGGGCACGATGCCGAGCCCATAATGGCCGCAGGCCGGAAAGTGCTCGACCTCGGGCATCCGGTTCATGGCGTTGTAATAGGGCTGGCTCGCCACCGGACGGTCGATGCCGAGCCGGTCGCAGATGTTGCAGATTTCCGCGACGCGCCAGGCGCGGTAGTTCGAGACGCCGAAATAGCGCACCTTGCCGGCGCGGATCAGGTCGCCCATCGCGCGCACCGTTTCCTCCAGCGGCGTCGCATGGTCTTCCTTGTGCAGATAGTAGATGTCGATCGTGTCGGTGCCGAGCCGCTTCAGGCTCTCCTCGCATGCCCCGAGCACCCAGCGCCGCGACAGCCCGCCGCGATTGGGATCGCTGCCCATGGGGTTCGCAAGTTTTGTCGCGAGCACCCAGGCCTCGCGGCTGTCGGCGATGGCGCGGCCGACCACCTCTTCGGAGGCACCGTTGGAATACGCATCCGCCGTGTCGATGAAGTTGACGCCGGCCTCGCGCGCCTTCGCGATGATGCGCCGCGAAGCCGCCTCGTCCGTCGGTCCGCCGAACATCATGCTGCCGAGACAGATCTGCGACACCTTGAGGCCGCTGCGGCCGAGCTTGCGGTACTGCATGGGTGCGGTCCTCTTGGGATGTCTTGCGCGAGGCTTGCCACAAACTCTGTCATTGCGAGCGCAGCGAAGCAATCCGGAATGTCTTGTCTCCTTCGTCGTCCCGGGGCGCGCAAAGCGCGAGCCCGGGACCCATAACCACAGGAAGACGTCGTTACGGGGACCCGGAGTGAAGTCCTTACTCCGCAACCGAGCCCTGTGGTTATGGGTCCCCGCCTTCGCGGGGACGACTCCGGAGGACGAGGTCGATGTCCGTGCCTACTCGCCCTTCAGGAACTTGAACACGCCGTTGGCCATCACGATGCAGCGGCCGTCGACGGTGACTTCGGTGCTCATGAAGATCAGGCTGCGGGTCGAGCGCACCACGCGGGGGCGCGAGATCAGGATGTCGCCGATCTTGCCCGCCTCGACGAAATGCGTGTCGAGCTGAACGGTCGCCATGTACTGCCGGCCCGAGACGTAGCGTGCGGTCATGCCGCAGGTGCGGTCGGCAAAGGTCATCATCACGCCGCCCTGCACCATGCCGCGGCGGTTGTGGTGCTTGTCCTGCGTGATCAGCGCGAATTCGAGGGCGTCGCCGACCTTGCGCTCCCAGAGCGGGCCGATCAGATGGATGAAGCCCGACGTCTCGACGACGCTCCAGCCGTCGTGCCTGAGCCTTGAGGCGGCCTTGTCCGTCATCTCCGATTCCATCTGCCCGCGGTCATTTCAGCTCATTTCATCAAGCGCGGACGTGGTGTAGTCAAGCATGATGAGACCGTTCGACGATGCCACCAGACGGAATATCGCGGCCGCCTGCGCGGCGTTCACGCGCCTGCCCGAGGACGAGCAGCCGGCGCCGCTCAAGCGCGCGGCGGTGGCGGTGGCGCTGACCGCGGCGGGCGAGGGCGGCGACACCGCGCTGCTGCTGACGTTGCGGGCCTCGCACATGCGCGCGCATCGCGGACAATGGGCCTTGCCCGGTGGACGCTGCGATGCCGGCGAGACGCCGGTCGAGGCGGCGCTGCGCGAACTCGACGAGGAACTCGGCGTGAAGCTCGCGCCGGACGCGGTGCTCGGCCTGCTCGACGACTATCCGACCCGCTCCGGCTATCTGATCACGCCGGTCGTGGTGTGGGCGGCCGACGGCGCCGCGATCCGGCCGAACCCGCACGAGGTCGCCTCCGTTCATCGCATCGCGCTTGCCACGATCGAGCACGAAAACGCCTTCGACTTCGTCACGATCCCCGAGAGCGTACGCCGCGTGGTCCGCTTCCACCACGCGGGCAGCATGATCCACGCGCCGACCGCGGCCCTGATCTATCAGTTCCGCGAGGTGCTCGCGGGGCGCACGACCCGCGTCAGCGAGCTGGAACAGCCGGTGTTCGCCTGGAAGTGAGCGCGTTTTAAGCTGACAGTCGTATGCAGCTTGCTAAAACGACGACATGCATCACCGACCGATTCGGCGCGCCTTGACGCTCGTGCCGCTGACGCTTGCCCTCATCGTGCCGTATGCGGCTGCACAGCAGCAGCCCGCGCCGTGGCGCGCGCCCGGCGACGCCGTGGCGCAGGCAGCATCGCCCCAGGCGATCGCCGAATATCGGCGCAAGCTCGCGGAGTACCAGGCGGCGCGCGCCGCCTTCGACGAGGAGGCCGGCGCCTATTGGAGCCGGATCTCCGAGAAGCGGCGCACGCGCAACGCCAAGCGGCGCGACCGGCAGCCGATCACGCTCGATGACTACGTCCTGACGCATCCGCCGGTCTATACCGGGCCGAAACGGCCGGTGAATCCGGAGCCCACCGAGGAGCCCGAGAAGCGGCCGCGAAAGCCCATTCCGGTGGTGGCCGACTTCCTGAGGGCGGCGCAGGAACTGTACCAGTTCACGCCGCAGCGGCCCGCGGGCGAGGTCGAGTTCAAGCGCGCCTATGCGCGCTACGCGCTCGCCTCGGGGCTGACGCGTGAGCAGGCGGTGCGGGTCTATTCGTTCGAGACCGGCGGCAACGGCAATCACGACATGCAGTCCGGCGTGCACAACGGTTCGCGCGCGATTTCGACCGCGGTCGGCTACAACCAGCTCCTGACCACCAACAGCGTCGAGCTGCTCGCCGAGCAGGGGCACGAATTCATCCGCGCGCTCGGCGACAAGGTCGCGCGGGCCTCGGGACCGGCGCGCAAGGCGCTCGAGCACAAGCTCGCGGTGCTCAAGCGCATGGTGGCGCGGGCGAAGTCGGTGCCGGACACCTGGTCCGAGCACGAGAAGATCGGCGACACCGCGCAGGGCTGGGCCATGCACGCCATGGTGCTCGACATCGACGTCGGGCCGATGCTGCAGACCCACAAGCTCCTCACCTCGGTGCTGTTCGCCCGCGCCAAGGGTTATGCGCGCCCGCTGACCGCGGCCGAGCTCGAGATGATGAACCTGACCGGCGACGGCACCGGGCTCGACATGGTGACGATGCCGCAGGCGATGCGCGAGCAGGTGCCGACCTCGAACTTCTTCCAGCGCGGCGGCTACGAGCGCAACCCGGTCGCGATCCGCCACAACACGGTGGCAAAGCTGCTCGCGGTCACCGACGAGCGGATGGACTTCAACAGCAGCAAGTCCGGCGCGAAGGAGCTGGCGGCGGCATTTTAGGATATCGTCGTCCCGGACAAGCGAGCAAAGCGAGCGCCGATCCGGGACGACAGTCATTGCTCCTGGTCCGGGCCGAACTTGAACTTGCCGTCGCGTTCGAGATAGGGGCCGCTGCGCATGTAGAGCTGGCCGTTCTGGCCGATGAAGAACAGCGTTCCGCGCGGCACCTTCTTGGCGCCCTTCAATAAGTCGCCGGCGTTGCTGGTGCCCATCTTGTAGGAGAAGGTCTTGCCCTCCTTGTCGTAGGCGTAGCCCATGTCGGACTTCAGCTCCCACGGCGTCGCCGTCTGCGCGACGGCGGGCAGCGCGAGCGCGCCGAGCATCGCCGCAGCCAGCAAGGCCTTCGTTGAAAACGCAGTCATCGTCATCCTCCCAACGAATCCGGAGCTCTCTGCTCCGAACAAATCACGAACGAGAATTCCTCGTCAATGCGCGCACCGGTCGCAGCGCATCACGTCTTGTGCAGCAGTTTGTGATTTTCGCCGCGCCCCCTCGCGACTATGTTCCGCTTTCCGTCTAGAAGGCAATTGCACAGGAATGATTCGGATGAACCATGTCACTAGGCTTGTTTGCGCGGCCGCGCTGTCGACGGTGGCGCTGGCGCCGATCGCCCGGGCGGACGATTACAGGCTCAGCCACAATCAGCGGATTTCCTGCAGCCGCGGCCTTGCCCCCGGCAAGCTGAACACCGCGACCTGCCGCTCCTACACCTATCTCTTCAATGTCAAGACCTCGGAATATTTCCGTTGCCAGGTCCAGCTCGCGATGACCCGCGACAACAAGGAAGTGATCAACGTGCAGACCGACGGCGGCTGCATCAGGAAGCCGCGCATCTTCGAGACCGACGGCAACTACGATTTCGACGCCACCGAGACCGAGCCGCCGAACACCAACTCGTTCTTCGGCACCGGTGGCTACTCGATATGGGCGGCCGACGTCGCAGCCCAGAAGGTTCGCGGCTGCATCATCATCTCCTCGGGCCTCGGCTCCGACATCTCCAAGTGCCTGGACATGACGTTCCAGTGAGCGCCGCGCGCTTCGCGGAGCGCAGGTCGGCTGCGCCACAGCGCCGCACCGAGACACCGTTCCGCTGGAATTTGAGGATAAACGGCGCTTCCCGCAGCCCTGTTTTGTCTTTTGGACGGGTTGACCCCCGCCTTCCGTCCGGCCAATTTCGCCGCCGGTTTTTGGGAGAAATTGCTCATGAAATGGAAGTTGATCGGTGCGGGCTCGGCCTTTGCCTTGGCTCTGGCGGCGTCGGCACCGGTGGCGCAGGCGCAATCGTTCATCAACGTGCTGACCGGCGGCACCTCGGGCGTCTACTACCCGCTCGGCGTCGCGATCGGAAAAATCTACAGCGACAAGATTCCGAACGTGAAGACGCAGGTGCAGGCCACCAAGGCGTCGGTCGAGAACCTCATCCTGCTGCAGCAGGGCCGCGGCGAGCTCGCCTTCACGCTCGGCGATTCCCTCAAGGCGGCCTGGGAGGGTGACGAGGAGGCGGGCTTCAAGAACAAGCTCGACAAGCTGCGCACGATCGGCGCCATCTATCCGAACTACATCCAGATCGTGGCGACCGCCGACAGCGGCATCAAGACGCTCGCCGATCTCAAGGGCAAGAGCCTCTCGGTCGGCGCGCCGAAATCCGGCACCGAGCTCAACTCGCGCGCGATCCTGTCCGCCGCCGGCATGAGCTACAAGGATCTCGGCAAGGTCGAGTACCTGCCGTTCGCCGAATCCGTCGACCTCATGAAGAACCGCCAGCTCAACGCGACGCTGCAGTCGGCCGGCCTCGGCGTGGCCTCGCTGAAGGACCTCTCGACCTCGACCCAGATCGCCGTGGTGTCGGTTCCGAAGGAGACCGTCGACAAGATCGGCCCGCCCTTCATCTCGGCCGTGATCCCGGCCAACACCTATACCGGCCAGGACAAGGACGTGCCGACGGCCGCTGTGGTCAACTATCTCGTGACGAGTTCGGCCGTCTCCGACGATCTCGCCTACCAGATGACCAAGCTGATCTTCGAGTCGCTTCCCGAGCTTGCCAACGCCCACGTCGCCGGCAAGGAAATCAAGCTCGAAACGGCCGCCTCCGGCAGCCCGGTTCCGCTGCACCCCGGCGCGATCCGCTATTACAAGGAAAAGGGGCTGATCAAGTAAGACTGTCATGGCCGGGCTTGACCCGGCCATCCATCTCTTAAGATCTGTTTTTTGATGGATGCGCGGGTCGAGCCCGCGCATGACGTATTTTGGGACAAGGCGCCAATGCTATAACGGCGCTCGAATTCGGGCGCGGGGAACACGGGCATGTTGCAAGCGGAGGGCGCCGAGGCGCCCGTCAAGGTCGAATTCGACAATTTCGAGCACGGCTTTCCGGAAGGATTCGGGCCGGGCTGGTGGGGGCATCTCGCCTACTGGATCGGCATCGCCTTTGCGGCCTTCCAGCTCTATGTCGCGGCCTTCAACTATCTGCCGAGCCAGGTGGTGCGCGGCGTCCATGTCGGCTTCCTCCTGCTGCTCACCTTCGGCCTGATCGGCAACTTCACCGCGAGGAGCGATTTCGGCCGCGCGATCGGCTGGCTGATCGGCGCCGCCGGCTTCCTGTGCGGGATCTATCAGTGGATCTTCTACGCCGACCTGATCGCGCGCGACGGCGATCCGACGCGGCTCGATCTCGCGGTCGGCACGCTGCTGGCGGTCCTGATCTTCGAGGGCACGCGGCGGCTGATGGGGGCGGCGCTGCCGCTGATGTGCGGCGCCTGCCTCGTCTACTGGTTCCTCGGCCAGTACCTGCCGTCGCCGCTCAACCATCGCGGCTACGATTTCGACCAGATCGTCACGCACCTGTCCTACGGGACCGAAGGCTTCTACGGCGTGCCGATCTACGTCTCGGCGACCTACATCTTCCTGTTCATCCTGTTCGGCTCGTTCCTGGAGCGCGCCGGCATGATCCAGCTCTTCACAGACGTCTCGCTCGGCCTGTTCGGCCGCACCCGCGGCGGCCCCGCCAAGGTCGCGGTGTTCGCCTCGGGCATGATGGGCACGATCTCCGGCTCGGGCGTCGCCAACGTCGTGACCGTCGGCCAGTTCACGATTCCCCTGATGATCAGGTTCGGCTATCGCCGCGCCTTTGCCGCCGGCGTCGAGGCTACCGCGTCGATGGGCGGGCAGATCATGCCGCCGGTGATGGGCGCGGTCGCCTTCATCATGGCCGAGACGCTCGGCGTCGAATATTCGGCGATCGTGAAGGCCGCCGTCATCCCGGCAATCCTCTATTTCGCCTCCGCCTTCTGGATGGTGCATCTGGAAGCCGGCAAGTACGGCCTGACCGGCATGAAGCGCTCGGAGACCCCGAGCGCCTGGAAGGCGCTGGTGACGCGCTGGTATCTGGTGCTGCCGCTGGCGGCGCTCGTCTACATGCTGTTCGAAGGGTTCACCCCCCTCTATGCCGGCAGCATGGGCCTCGCGCTCACGGTGGCGTTGATTCTCGGCGCCAGCATCACCGCGGGATTTTCGGCGACCGCGGTGCGCTACGTGTTCTGGATCGGGCTTGCGCTCGTGGTCGGCGCGCTGTCGCGCGACGGCCTGCAGATCGTGCCGGTCGCGGGCGTCGTCGCCGTGCTGATCGCGATCACCGCCTTCACCCGCGGCGGCCTCGCCGCTTTGCGCGCCTGCCGCGACTCGCTCGCCGAAAGCGCGAAGTCCGCCATCACCGTCGGCATGGCCTGCGCCATCGTCGGCGTCATCATCGGCATGATGTCGCAGACCGGGGTGGGCTCCATCTTCGGCGGCTGGGTGATCGGGCTCGGCGCGAAGAGCCTGTTCCTGGCGCTGATCATGACCATGCTGCTGTCGATCCTGCTCGGCACCGGCATTCCGACCATCCCGACCTACATCATCACGGCCGCGCTCGCGGCGCCCGCATTGGCGAAGCTCGGCGTGCCCCTGATCGCGAGCCACATGTTCGCGTTCTACTACGGCATCATGGCCGACCTCTCCCCGCCGGTCGCGCTGGCGGCGCTGGCCGCGGCCCCGATCGCCAAGGAGAATCCCGACAGGATCGGCTGGGAGGCGATGCGCATCGCGCTCGCCGGCTACGTCATCCCCTTCATCTTCGTGTATTCGCCGGCCCTGATGCTGCAGGCGGGCGATCCGATGGAGGCAATGCTCGGTTTCTACGGCGCGGTGGCGCTCGCGACCTTCAAGGCGCTGGTCGCGATCGGCCTGTTCGGCGTGGTCGCGATCGGCTTCCTGTTCGTGCGGCTTTCGCTGCTCGAGCGCGTGGTGGCGCTCGCCGCCGCGCTCTGCCTGCTCGGCGAGTTTCCCCATAGCGACACCGTTGGCTTCGCGCTCGCGGCGGCGGTTACGTTGTGGCAGTGGCGGCAGCGGCCGCCGGCCGCGGTCGAGGCGGCGTGAGCCTCTGCCTCGCCTCGGCGGGAAGCCTCAAGGCGCTGTCGCTCGCCGCCTTCACGCTGGTCTGGACCCATTCCATCGAGAAGATCGACTGGCAGGAGGACTGGCGCGTCACGGCAGGCGGCCTGCAGCTGGTGCAGGCGCGCGTCAAGGGCTCCGGCGCCGGCATGGAACCGCCGCCCGAGGCAAGGCTCGTCGATGGCTGGTTTCAGTGGAGGCCTCACCGGCCGCCGATGCCTGAGGTCGTGCTCGGCAATTCCGGCGCGGCCGGGGAATGGCGGTTGTGCCATGACGGAAGCTGCCGCACGTTGTCGGAGATTCTTGGCCATCCCGTCGGGGCCAATGTCACCAGGATGACGGCGTGTAATGGTCCGTAGCCCGGATGGAGCGTCAGCGAAATCCGGGATGAGTGTCCCGGATTACGCTTCGCTCCATCCGGGCTACAAGACAAGCTACAAGACAACAGGGGAGAACGCGCGATGGATCGGCTCAAGGGCAAGGTTGCGATGGTGGTCGGGGCCGGCTCGATCGGACCGGGCTGGGGCAACGGCAAGGCGACTGCGGTGACGTTTGCGCGCGAGGGCGCGCAGGTGTTTTGCGTCGACCGCAACGGCGAAGCGGCCGCGGAGACCGCCAAAATCATCAGCGGCGAGGGCGGCAAGGCCACCGCGTTCACCGCCGACGTCGCGCGCGCGTCCGACATCGAGGCGATGGTCGCGGCCTGCCTGAAGGCCCATGGCCGCATCGACGTGCTCGACAACAATGTCGGCATCGCCGAGATGGGCAGCGTGGTGGAGGTCAACGAGGCCGAGTGGGACCGCGTCTTCGCCGTCAATCTCAAGAGCGCCTATCTCGCCATGAAGCACGTCATTCCGGTGATGGTGCAGCAGGGCGGCGGCTCGATCATCAACATCTCCTCGATCGCCTCGATCCGTCACGTCGGCATTTCCTACGTCACCTACGGCACGTCGAAGGCCGCCATGAACATGCTGACCCGCACCACCGCGGTCGAGTTCGCGCGCCACCATGTCCGCGTCAACGCGATCCTGCCGGGGCTGATGAAGACGCCGATGGTGGAGCATTCCGCAGGGCTCGCCGCGAGCTACGCCAAGGGCGATGTCGAGGAGATGTGGAGGAAGCGCGACGCCCAGGTGCCGATGGGCCATATGGGCGATGGCTGGGATGTCGCCAACGCCGCGCTGTTCCTGGCATCGGACGAGTCGAAATACGTCACCGGCATCGAGCTCGTGGTCGACGGCGGCATCACTTGCCGGGCGGGGGCGTGATCGAGACACATCGCCCTCGCGCGAAGCCGGGGCGACGGTGGGGGTGAGGGTCGGAGTTTATTGCGCCAGCGCCAGGATGCCGCCGGCGAAGGCGTGCCATGCGCCCGTCGCGCTGATCGGCCAGTTCAAGAGCTTCACCGCGACATAGCCGATCCCGCCATAGATGTAGACCGGGTGGACGCGGCCGTCAGTGCGGCGGTCGTGCACCATGGCAACGACGAGCAGCAGGAACGCGACCAGCGCCGGCGGGAGGGTGACCGGGATCGGCGGCGGACCGGCGGGGCCCGGAGGCGCCAGGAGCACGATGAACCAGCGCGCGATCGGCGCATCGAGGATCGCGATGCCCGCGAGCAGCATCAGCCGCTTGTGGATTTCGCCGCGCCTCGTGTTGGCGATCGCAAGGATGAAGGCCACGGCAAAGAACGCGATCCCGCTCAGGGGCACGATCGAGAACGCGACCCCGGCGTCGGTCTGGCCGATGGAGGCGGCCTGCTTCATGGCATGGACGGAGGCGAGGAAGCCGAAGATCGTCATTGCGGTCGCCAGCGACACGCCGACGAGGCCGAGCGAGCGGTGATTGGCGATGCGGCCGGAGGCCGCAAGCCAGGTCTGGAGCACGAAATACAGCGTCCAGGTGAAGAACAGCAGCCCATGGAAATGAATCACGGGGCTGCCGTGGAAGGCTCCATGGGCTAGCGGGAGCCAGTAGGTCGGAGCGAAGCCAAGGAAGGCGACGACCGCGCAGGCCATCGCCATGTGAAAATAAAAATATCGCGCAGGCGATGCGAGACGCGCGCGTACGAGACCGTCATCGATCAAGGTTGTCATCAACGGTGTGTCTGCCAAAACGCCACTTGGTTCAAAGATACCGGAAGGCCATGCAGGACCGCCTGCAGCGGCTGAATGCAGCGAGCGGCTGAGGGGCGCGACCTTAGTCGAATAGCGGCTTCTTTTCGGCTTGAATCGCCGGCCCCATCCCGTGAAAATACCTCGAAATCTCAGCGGGGATTGATCCTGATCATGGCCGGACGCGGCTGCGGCCGTCAGGTCAATCCCAGTCAAGAATGTACGGGAGCGGACCATGAACGTTCAGGGCAAGAGCAGCTATCACGAGGTCCACGCGCGCTCGCTGGCCGACCCCGAAGGTTTTTGGGCCGAGGCGGCCAGGGAGATCGACTGGATCGAGCCGGCGAAGAAAGTCTTCGACCCGTCCCAGGGCGCCTACGGCCGCTGGTTCGCCGGCGCCGTCGTCAACACCTGCTACAACGCGCTCGACCGCCACGTCGAGCGCGGCCGCGCCGACCAGCTCGCTCTGATCCACGATTCTCCGCTCACCGGCACCACCACGAAGCTCACCTATGCCGAGATGCTGAAGGAGGTGCAGGCGCTCGCCGCCATCATGCAGGATTTCGGCGTGGGCAAGGGCGACCGCGTCATCCTCTATATGCCGATGGTGCCGGAGGCGGTGGTGGCGATGCTCGCCTGCGCGCGCATCGGCGCGGTGCACGGCGTGGTGTTCGGCGGCTTTGCCGCCAAGGAGCTCGCGACCCGCATCGACGATGCGCAGCCGAAACTGATCTTCTCCGCGAGCTGCGGCGTCGAGCCCGGCCGCATCGTGCAGTACAAGCCGCTGCTGGACGAGGCGATCCATCTGTCGAGCTCGAAGCCGAAAGCCTGCATCGTGCTGCAGCGTCCGCAGCACACCTGCGAGCTCACCGCGGGCCGCGACTACGACTGGGCGAGCCTGCGGCGGAAGGCGCTGAACGACGGCAAGGCGGCACCCTGCGTGCCGGTCGCCGCGACCGATCCGCTCTACATCCTCTATACGTCCGGCACCACCGGCATCCCCAAGGGCGTGGTGCGCGACAATGGCGGCCATCTCGTCGCGGTGAAATGGTCGATGTTCAACCTCTACGGCATCAAGCCCGGCGAGGTCTGGTGGTGCGGCTCCGACATCGGCTGGGTGGTCGGTCACAGCTACATCGTCTACGGCCCGCTGATCCACGGCGCGACCACGATCATGTACGAGGGCAAGCCGGTCGGCACGCCCGATGCCGGCGCGTTCTGGCGCGTGATCGCCGAGCACGAGGCGGTGGCGCTGTTCACCGCGCCGACCGCGTTCCGCGCCATCCGCAAGGAGGATCCGGACGGAACGTTCATCCGAAAGTACGATCTGTCGAAATTCCGCACGCTGTTTCTGGCCGGCGAGCGCGCCGATCCGCCGACGGTGGAATGGGCGGAACAGCAGTTGAAGGTGCCGGTGATCGATCATTGGTGGCAGACCGAGACCGGCTGGTGCATCGCCGGCAATCCGGTGGGCCTGGGCATGCTGCCGGTCAAGCACGGCTCGCCGACGGTGCCGATGCCGGGCTACCAGGTCGACGTGGTGGACGAAGCGGCAAAGCCGGTGGCCGCCAACACCATGGGCTCGATCGTCATCAAGCTGCCGATGCCGCCGGGCTGCCTGCCGACGCTGTGGAACCAGGACGATCGCTTCAAGGAAGCCTACCTCACCGAATTCCCCGGCTACTACAAGACCTCGGACGCCGGCTACAAGGACGAGGACGGCTATGTCTGGGTGATGGGCCGCACCGACGACATCATCAACGTCGCCGGCCACCGGCTCTCCACCGGCGGCATGGAGGAGATTCTGGCCTCGCATCCCGACGTCGCCGAATGCGCCGTGCTCGGTATCAAGGACGCGATCAAGGGCGAGGTGCCCTGCGGCTTCCTGGTGCTGAAGGCCGGCGTCAAGCGCGCGCCTGCCGAGATCGAGAAGGAGATCATCGCGCTGGTGCGCGACAAGCTCGGACCCGTCGCGGCCTTCAAGCTCGCGATCACCGTCGGTCGCCTGCCCAAGACGCGCTCCGGCAAGATCCTGCGCGGCACCATCAAGAAGATCGCCGACGGCGAGGCGTGGTCGATGCCCGCCACCATCGAGGATCCCAAGGTGCTCGACGAGATCGGCGATGCGCTGAAGGGCAGGGTGTGACGGTCCGCCTTCGATCGTCATGCCCCGAGCTTGACCCGGGCATCCGTCGATGACCAAGCGATGGCCTTGATTTTGATGGATTGCCGGGTCAAGCCCGGCAATGATGTTTTGGGACCGGATCGACGAATGTCTGCGAGATTTGGGCGACTTGGCGCTATCACAGTACTGGCGTTGACGCTTGCCGCCTGTGCCGCGCGCAACCAGACGCCGGTCGCGCTTGGCGGCGATGACGACGATGCGGTCTGTCAGGGCCGCGGCTACGCCGTCGGCTCCCCCGACTATGCCGCCTGCCGCAAGGATCGCGACGTCCAGCGCAATGCCGCGACCGCGCGCGCCGACCGCAGGCAGCGCGATCTCGGCGAATACATGCTCAACCATCCGGAGCGACCCTAGCCATTATGGAGGCCGTCATGAACGAGGACATGTTCAACACCAGCCTGCGCAAGTTCCTGAAGCAGGTCGGCGTCACCTCGCAGCGCGAGATCGAGAAGGCGGTGCGCGATGCGATCGCGGCAGGCCAGATCAAGGGCAGCGAGAAACTGCAGGCGAAGATGGTGCTCACCATCGGCGAGGTCGGGCTGTCGCACGAGGTCAGCGATACCATCGATCTGGGCTGAGGCGATCTCGGCAGGCCGATGCGCGCAAGGCCGAGATCCGCCGCTTCAGTGCTCGCGGTCGTCGCGCTGTCGCTGATCGCGACCGAGGTGACGCTACGGCTGGCGAATTTGCGCGTGCTGCGCCAGGATTCGATTCCGTTCGTCGCGTTGGACGGGGCTGCGGCCTACGGCACGCAATACGGCGCCCACTTCACGCCCGAGGGCAA
>NZ_JAGWUA010000325.1 GCF_028868675.1 Bradyrhizobium sp. | reverse complement strand
TTCCGGGTGCGCGGCGACGTCATCGACATCTTCCCCGCGCACTATGAGGACCGCGCCTGGCGCGTGAACCTGTTCGGCGACACCGTGGAGAACATCGAGGAGTTCGATCCGCTCACCGGCCACAAGCAGGACGAGCTCGAATTCATCAAGATCTATGCCAATTCGCACTATGTGACGCCGCGCCCGACGCTGGTGCAGGCGATCAAGTCGATCAAGTCCGAGCTCAAGCTGCGGCTCGACCAGCTCCACGACCAGGGGCGCCTGCTGGAGGCGCAGCGGCTGGAGCAGCGCACCACCTTCGACCTCGAGATGATGGAGGCGACCGGAAGCTGCGCCGGCATCGAGAATTATTCGCGCTACCTCACGGGACGTCGCCCGGGCGAGCCCCCGCCGACTCTGTTCGAGTATGTCCCCGATAACGCACTGGTGTTCGCCGACGAGAGTCACGTCACCGTGCCGCAGATCGGCGGCATGTTCCGCGGCGATTTTCGCCGCAAGGCGACGCTCGCGGAGTACGGCTTCCGTTTGCCGTCGTGCATGGACAACCGGCCGCTGCGCTTCGAGGAATGGGACATGATGCGGCCGCAGACCGTCGCGGTGTCGGCGACACCCGGCGGCTGGGAGCTGAACGAGAGCGGCGGCGTGTTCGTCGAGCAGGTGATCCGCCCGACCGGCCTGATCGATCCGCCCGTCGACATCCGCCCGGCCCGCACGCAAGTCGACGATCTCGTCGGCGAGGTGCGCGCGACTGCGCAGGCCGGCTATCGCTCGCTGGTCACGGTGCTGACCAAGCGCATGGCGGAGGACCTGACCGAATATCTGCACGAGCAGGGCATCCGAGTCCGCTACATGCACTCTGACATCGACACCATCGAGCGCATCGAGATCATCCGCGACCTCAGGCTCGGCGCGTTCGACGCGCTGGTCGGCATCAACCTGTTGCGCGAGGGCCTCGACATTCCCGAATGCGCGCTGGTCGCGATCCTCGACGCCGACAAGGAAGGCTTCTTGCGCAGCGAGACCTCGCTGATCCAGACCATCGGCCGCGCCGCGCGCAATGTCGACGGCAAGGTGATCCTCTATGCCGACCAGATGACCGGCTCGATGGAGCGCGCGATCGCCGAGACCAACCGCCGCCGCGAGAAGCAGATGGAGTACAACACCGCCAACGGCATCACGCCGGAGAGCGTGAAGAAGTCGATCGGCGACATCCTCAACTCCGTCTACGAGCGCGACCACGTGCTGATCGAGACCGGCCAGGGCGGCGTCGCCGACGACGTGATCGCGATCGGCCACAATTTCGAGGCCGTGCTCGCCGACCTGGAGACGCGGATGCGCGAGGCCGCCGCGGATTTGAACTTCGAGGAAGCCGCGCGCCTGCGCGACGAGGTCAAGCGCCTGCGCGCCACCGAACTCGCCGTGGTCGACGACCCCACCGCCAAGCAGCGCGCCGTGCAGGGCCGCGCCGGCGCCTATGCCGGCGCCAAGAAATACGGCGAGGCCGCGAATCTCCCGGTGAGCGCGATGAAGAAGAAGACCGTGAGCGCCGCGCTGAAGGCCAGCCGCAGTTCTTCTCCCTCGCCCCGTTCTTCACGGGGAGAGGGCCGGGGTGAGGGGCAAGCCGCGAGTCCCGCCGCCTCAAAAGTCCACAAGCCCCATCTCGACGAGATGCACGGCCCGGAATCCCTACCCTACCGCGAAAGCCGCGCACTGCCGAAAAAACCGTTCGGCGGCGAGAGCAGGATCATCCAGCCCACCGACTCGCGGCAGTCGGGACCGGAATTCGGCCCGGCGCCGAGGAGCAGCGGAGGTGCGCCGGGGCATAGGGGCGGGTGGAAGAAGAGGTAGGGCCGGTGGCACTGGCAATTCGACCGGGTTCCGCTACCTTGGCAGCATGAAACTCGGTTTCGAAGAGACCCAGTCCCCCTACACCAGCGGCTCGCAAAGCGCTCGGGCTTGGACTGAGGCTTGGGTCAAGTCACAGGCCTATTGCCCGCACTGCGGCGGCGCGAAGATGTCGCAGTTTCCGAACAACAGTCCGGTCGCAGACTTTCTGTGCAAATCTTGCAAGGAAGAGTTCGAACTCAAGAGCCAGAAGGGCAAGTTCGGCGCGAAGGTTTCTGACGGCGCCTACAAGACAAAATGCGAGCGGCTCGTCGCAAGCAACAACCCCAATCTCCTGCTGATGAACTACGACCGCAACTCACTTGCAGTCGTCAATCTCTTCATCGTGCCAAAGCACTTCTTCATTCCCGAGATCATCGAAGAGCGGAAACCGCTCGCGGCGACAGCACGGCGAGCCGGCTGGGTCGGGTCCAACATTCTGCTCGGCAAGATTCCGGAGATCGGAAAGATACATATCGTCCGGAACGGCGTGGTCCGACCGAAGGAGCTTGTTCTGGAAGAGTGGCAGAAGACGCTCTTTCTGCGAAGCGAATCGCTGGAAGCAAAGGGCTGGCTGCTGGACGTAATGAAGTGCGTGGAGTCGCTGCACAAACTCGAGTTCACGCTCGAAGAGGTCTATGCTTTCGACCGCCATCTGAGTGAGCTTTACCCTGGCAATCAGAATGTCAGGCCGAAGATTCGGCAGCAGCTTCAATATTTGCGTGATCGAGGGTTTATCGAGTTCGTGTCTCGCGGCAGTTATCGCTTGAAATCGTGAGGTTCGAGATGGCTTGGTTTATCAATCACTATGAATGCGACCGCTGCGATCGCCGATGGACCGACGAATGGTCCTGCGCTTGCGACGACGAGTGCCCGCACTGCGGGTTTCGCGATATGACGCCGTTCGATAGCGAAGACCTAACTGAACTCATCGTCGAGGAAAGCGGGAAATTCATCGTCCTCCGCTCGCCGGAGGCGGCCGAGGACGATCCCGACTATGAGGAACTTGGTCGTTTTTCGACCCGAGATGAAGCCAAGGCTTTCCTGCGCTCCTACCCACCAGACTGAATAAGCTTAGCGGCGTACCGCCACTCCCCTTCGTGGCTATGGATTCCGGGCTCGCCGCTGCGCGACGCCCCGGAATGACGCGGGGAGAGATCGCTCCACCCTCACCCCACACTCACCGTCACCACAGCCGTGACCGACAGCGGCAGCACGAGGGCCAAGGAGATCCCATGACGATCGCATTCGAGAAGCTCAAGGCGCGGCTGCTGGCCAATCCGAAGGTCAAGGCGGAGTACGACGCGCTGGCGCCGGAGTTCGAGATTGCCGCCGAGCTGCTCAGGGCCCGCCGGCGGGCAGGTCCCTCGCAGGCCGAACGGGCCGACCGCATGGGGACCAGCCAGTCCGCGGTCGCG
>NZ_JAGWUA010000324.1 GCF_028868675.1 Bradyrhizobium sp. | reverse complement strand
CACGTTCGCCGACGTCTTTCTCTACGGCATGCTCGATTTCGCCGGCCAGGTCGGCCAGCCGCTCGATCCCGCCAACACCCACATCGCCACCTGGTTCAAGCGCGTGGGCGCGCGGCCGTCGGTGAAGGCTTAAAACTCTCGTGTCCCGGACGCCGCGCGGTATTCCGGGCGATGCGAAGCATCGTCCCGTATAGCGCGACGCAGAGCAGGGACCCATCTGGACCCCGGATCAGCAGCGCACCACACCACGCCGCAAGCCCGGCGCGCTGCATCCGGGGCACGTCCTTAGTCACATCACCACCGGCTTGTCCGGCAACTCGTTGCGATGCGGGCCGTGCGGGGGGAAGTGTCTAGCGAGCTCGCGCGACACCGCTTCGATACCCGCGATGACGCCGTGCTCGAAGCGGCCGGATCCGAATTCGGTCTCCATCTCGCGGCAGATCTTCTCCCAGCCGGCGGCGCCGACCTTGGCGTCGATGCCGCGGTCGGCGACGATCTCGACGTCGCGGTCGGCGAGCAGCAGGTAGATCAGCACACCGTTGTTGTGCGCGGTGTCCCAGATCCGCAAATGCGAGAAGACGTCGAGCGCGCGCTCGCGCGCCGGCTGGTTGCGGAACAGCGGCGCGCCGTCGAGCGCGCCTTCCACCACGAAGCGGACCTGGCCGGAATGGGTGGTCTCGCTTTGCCTGATGGCCTGCTCGATCCGCTCCAGCACTCTTGGCGGAAATACCTGCTTCGCCCGCCAAGTGTGCTGCACGAGATGCCTGGTGATGCGCCTGATGCTCATGCCTACCAGCTCCCCGACGCGCCGCCGCCGCCAAAACTGCCGCCGCCACCGCTGAATCCGCCGCTGTCGCTCGACGAGCCGCTGCTCCAGCCGCCGCCGCTTCCGCCACCCGACCAGCCGCCGGACGAGCCCTTGCGCCCAACGCCGGGACCGCCGCCGGAAAAAATGCTGTCGCCGAGCAGCGTGAAGAGGAAGACGACGCCGCCCGCCAGGAGCGAGGCCGCGATCGAGCCGGCGATGAACCAGGCCACGACACCGACGAGGCCGCCCGCGGTCAGCGACCCCAGCAGCCGGCCAAAGATGCCACGGAACAGCCCGCCGAACATGAAGACCGCGATCAGCAGGAACGGATTGAACGGATCGATGCCGGAGAAGACGTCGCTGCCCTTCCAGTGCGGCGGCTCCGGCGCCGGCAACGCCTCGCCGTCGACCACCCGGATCATGCGGTCGACGCCGGCCGCGATGCCGCCGGCGAAATCTCCGCTCTTGAATTTCGGCGTGATGTCCTCGTCGATGATGCGCCGGGAAGTCGCATCCGTCAGCGAGCCCTCGAGCCCGTAGCCGACCTCGATGCGCAAATGCCGGTCGTTCTTGGCGATCACCAGGATCGCGCCGTCGTCGATCTTCTTGCGGCCAACCTTCCAGGCCTCGGCGACCCGGATCGAGAACTGCTCGATGGTCTCCGGCTGCGTCGTCGGCACGATCAGGACGGCGATCTGGCTGCCTTTTCGGGTCTCGAAGTCCCGCAGCTTCTGCGTCAGCGAGGCGACGTCGCCCGCGCCCAGCGTCCCGGTCTGGTCGACCACGCGTCCCGTGAGCTGCGGCACCGCCACCTCGGCCGCCGCGGTGAACGCGAAGCCGAGGAGCAGCGCGAGCAGGAGGACTCTTGCGGCACGCATGCTGGGCGGATGCGCTACTTCGACGGCGCCGGATTGAAATCGACCTTCGGCGCGGTCGAGATCTCCTTCTCGTTCTCGACCGTGAAGTTCGGCTTCGCCGTGTAGCCGAACGCCATCGCGGTCAGGTTGGTCGGGAACGAGCGGATCGTGACGTTGTAGTCCTGCACCGACTTGATGTAGCGGTTACGCGCCACCGTGATGCGGTTCTCGGTGCCCTCGAGCTGCGACATCAGGTCCTTGAACAGCGCGTCCGACTTGAGCTGCGGATAGTTCTCGGTGACGACCAGCAGGCGCGACAGCGCGCTGGAGAGCTCGCCTTGCGCTTGCGTGAATTTCTGGAACGCGGCGGGATCGTTCAGGACCTCCGGCGTCGCCTGGATGCTGCCGACCTTGGCGCGGGCGTTGGTGACCCCGAGCAGCACGTCCTTCTCCTGCTGCGCAAAGCCCTTCACCGAGTTGACGAGATTGGGCACGAGATCGGCGCGGCGCTGATACTGGTTCACGACCTCCGACCAGTTGGCCTTGATCTGCTCGTCCTGGTTCTGGATCGCGTTGTAGCCGCAATTGGTCAGGCTCAGCGCCGCCAGCACGGTCAGAAACTTGCGCATTGCAATCTCCCTCTGCTTGGACCGCAAGCTAGCAGAATCGCGGCCCGAGGTAAGCAAGCCCGATGCCTCCGGCTAGCCGATTTACGCAAGCCTCTTGCCTATCATCGGCCGAAATAGTCACATGCAGAGACGATAATACCAGACGGAAACGCCAATGACCTCGTTCGAGACCATCCTCGTGGAGAGGCCGGAGCCGGCGATCACCCGGATCGTGATGAACCGGCCGGAGGCGCGCAACGCGCAGAACCTGCAGATGACCTACGACCTCAACGCCGCATTCGACGCGGCGGTGCAGGACGATACGGTCAAGGTCGTCATCCTCGCCGGCAATGGCCCGCACTTCTCCGCCGGCCACGACCTGCGGCCGGGCGGCAAGAATGCGGCCGGCGTCGATTTTCCGCCGATCGGAAATTGGGGCGGCTTTGCCGAACCCAATGCCCACGGCCGTTTTGCGCGCGAGCAGGAGATCTACCTGCAGATCACGCGGCGTTGGCGCAACCTGGCGAAGCCGACGATTGCCGAGGTTCATGGCAAGTGCATCGCCGGCGGGCTGATGCTGGCCTGGGCGTGCGATCTCATCGTCGCCAGCGACGACGCGCAGTTCTGCGACCCCGTCGTCACCATGGGCGTCTGCGGCGTCGAATGGTTCGTGCATCCATGGGAGCTCGGCCCGCGCAAGGCCAAGGAGTTCCTATTCACGGCCGACAGCTGGACGGCGCAGGAGGCGCATCAGCTCGGCATGGTCAACCGCGTGGTGCCGCGCACCGAGCTGTCGTCATCCGTGCTGGCGCTGGCGCGCAGCATCGCGGCAAAACCGTCCTTCGCGCTGAAGCTGACGAAAGAGGCGGTCAACCGCTCGGTCGACGTCATGGGCCAGCCTGCCGCGATCGACCAGGCCTTTGCGCTGCATCAGCTCTGCCATGCCCATAATCTGCAGGAGTTCGGCATGGTGGTCGATCCGTCCGGCCTGCATCCCTCGGTACGCAAGCCCCCGGCTGCAGCGGAGTAA
>NZ_JAGWUA010000109.1 GCF_028868675.1 Bradyrhizobium sp. | reverse complement strand
GCGATGTTGCGGACCTGGGCGGTGAGGTTGCCGGCCATCGAGTTGACGCTGTCGGTGAGGTCCTTCCAGGTGCCGGCGACGCCGGGCACCTCGGCCTGGCCGCCGAGCTTGCCTTCGGTGCCGACCTCGCGCGCCACGCGAGTGACTTCGCCCGCGAAGGCGTTGAGCTGGTCGACCATGGTGTTGAGCGTTTCCTTCAATTGCAGGATTTCGCCCGAGACGTTCACCGTGATCTTCTTCGATAGGTCGCCCTTGGCGACCGCGGTCGCCACCTCCGCGATGTTGCGGACCTGGCCGGTGAGGTTGGAGGCCATCGAGTTGACGCTGTCGGTGAGGTCCTTCCAGGTGCCGGCGACGCCGCGCACCATGGCTTGTCCTCCGAGCTTGCCTTCGGTGCCGACCTCGCGCGCCACGCGGGTCACTTCGCCGGCGAAGGCGTTGAGCTGGTCGACCATGGTGTTGATGGTGTCCTTCAGCTCGAGAATTTCGCCGCGCACGTCGACCGTGATCTTCTTCGACAGATCGCCGCCCGCGACCGCGGTCGTCACCTCGGCGATGTTGCGGACCTGGGCGGTGAGGTTCGAGGCCATCGAGTTCACGCTCTCGGTGAGGTCCTTCCAGGTGCCGGCGACGCCGAGCACGTTGGCCTGGCCGCCGAGCCGCCCCTCGGTGCCGACCTCGCGCGCCACGCGGGTGACTTCGCCCGCGAAGGCGTTGAGCTGGTCGACCATGGTGTTGAGCGTTTCCTTCAGTTGCAGGATTTCGCCGGAGACGTTCACCGTGATCTTCTTCGAGAGGTCGCCGCCGGCGATCGCGGTGGCGACGTCGGCGATGTTGCGGACCTGCGCGGTCAGGTTCGACGCCATGAAGTTGACGTTGTCGGTGAGGTCCTTCCAGGTGCCGGCGACGCCGGGCACCTGGGCCTGACCGCCGAGCTTGCCTTCGGTGCCGACCTCGCGCGCCACGCGCGTCACCTCGGAGGCGAAGGCGTTGAGCTGGTCCACCATGGTGTTGATGGTGTCCTTCAGCTCGAGAATCTCGCCGCGCACGTCGACCGTGATCTTGCGCGACAGGTCGCCGCGCGCCACCGCCGTGGTCACGTTGGCGATGTTGCGCACCTGCGCGGTGAGGTTGCCGCACATCGCGTTGACGGAATCGGTCAGGTCCTTCCAGGTGCCGGCGACGCCGGGCACGATGGCCTGGCCGCCGAGCTTGCCGTCGGTGCCGACCTCGCGCGCCACGCGCGTGACCTCGGAGGCGAAGGAGCGGAGCTGGTCCACCATCGTGTTGATGGCTTCCTTGAGCTGCAGGATCTCGCCGCGCACGTCGACGGTGATCTTCTTCGAGAGGTCGCCGTTGGCGACCGCGATCGTCACCTCGGCGATGTTGCGCACCTGGTTGGTCAGGTTGTTCGCCATCGAGTTGACGCTCTCGGTCAGGTCCTTCCAAACGCCGGTCACTTCCGGCACCTGGGCCTGTCCGCCGAGCTTGCCTTCGGTGCCGACCTCGCGTGCCACGCGCGTCACCTCGGAGGTGAAGACGCCGAGCTGCTTGATCATGGTGTTGACGATGGTCGCCGACTGCAGGAATTCGCCGCGCAGCGGGCGGCCGTCGACGTCGAGCTTGACGGTCTGCAGCAGGTCGCCCTGCGCCACCGCGGCGACCGCGCGCGTCACCTCGCGCGTCGGCCACAGCAGATCCTCGATCAGGGTGTTGACGGAACCTTCCATGTCGGCCCAGGAGCCGCTGGCAAGCCCGAACTTCACCCGCTGCCGGGTCTGGCCCTCGCGGCCGACGACTTCACCGACAAGCTCGAGCTGCTGCGCCATGCGCTGGTTGGCGGCGATGATCTCGTTGAAGGTGTCGGCGATCTTGCCGTCGATGCCGAGATAGTCGCCGCTCATGCGCACGGAGAAATCGCCGCTGCGCACCGCCTGCAGCGCAAGCAGCAGCTCCTGCCGGGAATCCGGCTCGGGGCTGCCGTTGACCTTTCGTTTGAGAGCGCGACGACCGGATTGCGAGATCGTTCCGGGATCAAGGTCGCTCATCTAAACTCCCCCGCCAAAGGCTTCTTGCCGAATTCGAAAAGCGTGCAAGGATTCGAAATAGACGATCACCTAAAATCCAGATCAAGCTGGAAGATCGTCGTCGCTTCGAAATGGAACCCGCCGCCTTCAACCGGCGTAGATAACGACTTCGTGTCCCCGGAGTTCCAGAGTTCCATGAGCTTTTTCCTCACGCCGGTTCTCGTCACGGCGAAAGCGGGAACAAAGCCGATGCGGCGGAGTTAATGCTCGCCCGTCATTCCGGTAGCCGCCGCCGAACGTTACGATCGCGTAAGGCTGGTTGCGGCCGGGAAACGCCATTCCCACCTCTTGGTCATGAAGCAATCGGATCTGTTCAGGGAAAACGCCGAGAACTGCCTGCACCTCGCCGAACGCGCGGATGGGCAGCCGGCCTACAAGCGCTATCTGCGCATGGCGGAAGCATGGGCGGCGCTCGCCGAGGAACAGGATTGGCTCGACGGCGAAGTGCCGCCTCTCGCGATGCGTTTGCCGGGGGCGACGCAGGTCACATAATCGCTCGCTTCCTCGTGAAACCTTCCTGTGAGACCGCTCACGGAAGAGATGCGGCCGTCTCGCGATCATCGGGGGGTAACGACGTCCTTGACTGCATCGGGAGGTTTGCAATGGCTCCGCGTCTGGTTCTTTTCGCCCTCATCATGTCCTTTGGCGTCTCGGTCGCGTTCGCGACGGTGACCACGGTGCGTCAGGTTCATCTGGCGAATTCCGCGCCTGCGACGCACGCGATCCGCGGCTAGCTTGCCTTTGCCGAGCTTGCGCTTCGCATACGCGTCGGAACGTTCGGCGCGCCGGCGCGTAGGCGATACGAAAGGCAACAGCAAGCCGCAGAGGGACAGTCATGGCCCACTCCGATCAAGGCATCGTCAGGGACAACAAGGCGGAAGACCAGCCGCGCGACAAGCAGCGCGTGCAGACCGTGCATGAGGCGGAGTCCGAAGGCTCGGCCTCGCGCGAGGCCACGCGGGATCCGAAGCTCAACGACGGCGCCAAGACGCCCGGCTCGGGCATGACGCCCGACGATTCCGGCGACGCGCCGACAGGCTGATTCGTCCCGATCAACCGCGCCGACCATCGATGTGCGATGTGGATATCCGTCGGTTCGGAACGATTCCAGTCGGAAAGCGTCAACCCCGCAGCTTTCGGTTTCATACCCCCGGTGGGCCGGAAGCGATCTCCAAGGACGGTCCTGGTACCTTCGTGCCGGGACCGTTGCTTTGTGTACGCGTTGCGCAGATCAGTCGCCGGCGTTGGAACTGGAATCGCCTTGCGTGTGTCCGTCGGGTCCCCGGCCGAACACGCCATAGTCGCTCGACTTGACGCCGGCCGTGGCGTTGGTGCCCACACTCGCCAGGCCGACCTTCAGAAGCTCGCGGACCGCCGCGGCGCGCGTCGGCATGCGATGCTTGAAACGGAAATCGTCGACGGCGACCAGTTCCTCGGGCGAAAGCATCACTTGCAGTCGCTCGGCACGAAGCTCGTTCATCGTCAAACACCCAAAATGTGCAAGTTGAGTAATTTGCACAACGAGCCAACTCGGCGGGAGTTCCGCAGGAATCCGAAAATGCATCGACTGAGTATAATTACGCAATGATATCAATATGTTATGTCTTGATTTGGCCAATCGAAAGGCGCATGCTCCCGAACAAGGAGAGACCTCATGCCGGATTCAATCAGACTACCTCGCAAGCTGTCCGATGAGGCCGACGCGCCGCAGCCACGCCGACCGAGCCATCAGAAGGTCATCGAGCAACTGGATCGCTGGGCCAACAGCCCTGGCCTGCAACCGCCGAGGACGCCCGATGAGAAGACGGACTGAACCACATACGTTCGAGCAACGGCTCCGCGAGCAAAGGCTGCGCCTCGAACGGGAGTTCGCAACTCGTCCGATCGGAAAGCAGCGCGACGCCGTCGCGGTGCGGATCGACCAGCTTCGGGCCGCCGCCGACATGTACGAATTCCTGTCGCTACGGGAGACGGCGCAGTGAACGCCGCCCCATGGCGCCCAGATAGCGACATGCAGAAAATGGCGGGAAGCGCCGGGAATAGCCCGCCGATAAGCGGTGCCGAAACGCTGCCTAATCGGCCGGGTTTCGTCCGGTGCGCGGGTTGAGCGGACCCGTCGGACGCCGTCGCAGCCCCTCGGGCAGGAACGTCTCGGCCGCTGACGCCGTCGGCATCGCGCGCACGTCGGCGGCAAACTGCGCCCGCTCGTGCGGCGTCTGGTTGTCGTGGAATTGCCGCTTGACGTCGACGCCGTCGACGGGATCGTTGATGCCGTGCTGGATGTCCCTGGAATCGGTCATGGCTCACGTCACTCCTTGCCGGGCAGGCTCGACTCGAGCACCTGGCGCGCGGCGGCTTCCGGGTTTCGCAGGCTGCAGTTGAAGAACTGCGGCTCTGCACTGTTGTTCCGATCGCTGGCGACGCGGTCGTCGCAGCCGCGCGGAACGAGGCCCGCGCTTTGCCGGAACGATCTTCCGCGGGCCCTGTTGACGAGAACCGATGGGCCGCAACGGAGATTCGAGATGATGGATCAGAGTGAAACCAGCACGCTGATCGGCAGCGACAAGGTGGAGGGAACGTCGGTGTTCGGCGTCGATGGCGACAAGATCGGTTCCATCGAGCGGGTGATGATCGACAAGGTCAACGGCCGAGTGTCGTACGCGGTGCTCGGCTTCGGCGGGTTCCTGGGGCTCGGCAGCGACCACTATCCATTGCCCTGGCAATCGCTCAAATACGACACCAGGCTCGGCGGCTACGTCACCGGCATCACCGCCGATCAGTTGCGCGGTGCGCCGCATTATGGCGAGTCGAGCGAATGGAATTGGAGCGACGCCGCCAGGGTCCGCGCCGTCAACGCCTATTACGGCTTGCCGATCCCTTAGGCGGGCCCGCGCTTGCGACCTCGACTGGAGCGGCGTAGGCGTAGGGACGGCCCATCCCCGCATTCCGCTGCGCTTCATGCGGCCTTCCGCCTTCCGCCGATCAGGCAGCCCGCCGGCCGGGGCCGGGATGCACATGCACCTCCTTCGCGCGCAGCACCTCGCCGCATTCCGAGCACACCATCACCGGGTCGAACAGCTTGCCGCAATTCCTGTGCTCGTGCAGCAGCGGCCGGCCGCGCTCGTCGGCCATGTGGCTGTCGCCCCAGTGCACCATCGCCATGATCACCGGGTAGAGATCGAGCCCCTTCTGCGTCAGGATGTATTCGTAGCGCTTCGGCGCCTCCTGGTAGGGGACGCGGCGCAGGATGCCGAAACGCACCAGCTTCTTCAGCCGCTCCGACAACAGATGCCGCGTGATCTGCAGCGAGGCTTGGAACGCCTCGAAGCGGCGCACGCGCAAAAAGCATTCGCGCAAGATCAACAGCGTCCAGCGGTCGCCGATGACGGCGATGGTGCGGGCGAGCGAGCAGGGCTCCTCCTCCAGCGCGTCCCATTTCATGATCGGGTCTCCGGCAAGACGGTAAGTCTCAAAAAGGAACTTACTGGAAATATCATAGATATTTCTACTACCGTATAGCGCAGCGAGCTTCGATTTGACAGTTCTATTTTAGAACTATAGGTTCCGGAGCAGCCAGCCGCTCGTGCCGGGCTCTGCATGATGCCGGCGCCATTCCAGGGGAGGCGATCTTGCAAAAGCGCAATGCCACAGCCGCCATCATCGGGGCCGGCGACTTCATCGGCGCAGAGATCGCCAGGAAGTTCGCCGCTGAAGGCTTTTCGGTGTTCGCCGGCCGGCGCAACGGCGACAAGCTCGCGCCGCTGGTCAGGGATATCGAATCCGCCGGCGGCGAGATCCACGCGCGCTCGCTCGATGCGCGGAAGGAAGAGGAGATTATCGCCTTTCTCAACGACGCCGACAAGCACGCGCCGCTCGACGTCTGCATCTTCAATGTCGGCGCCAACGTCAACTTCCCGATTCTCGAGACCACCGAGCGGGTGTTCCGGAAAGTCTGGGAGATGGCCTGCTATTCCGGCTTCCTCGCCGGCCGCGAAGCCGCGCGGCTGATGCTTCCGAGAGGCAAGGGCAACATCTTCTTCACCGGCGCCACGGCGTCCCTACGCGGCGGGTCGGGCTTTGCCGCCTTCGCCAGCGCCAAGTTCGGCCTGCGCGCGGTCGCGCAGGCGATGGCGCGCGAGCTTGGGCCGAAGCACATCCACGTCGCGCATCTCATCATCGACGCCGGTGTCGACACCGAATGGGTGCGGCAGCGCCGGCTCGAGGCGCTCGGGCCGAACGCGCTCGACAATGCCGAGTTGCTGATGCCGCCCTCTGCAGTCGCCGACGCCTACTGGCAGCTCTACCGGCAGCCGCAGAGCGCATGGACCTTCGAGATGGAGATCCGGCCGTTCGGCGAGAAATGGTGACTGCGGCGCAAGACTGCGGCTACACTCGTCTCCATCCACATCGCATCCGGGAGGTATTTTCGTGAAGACCGCGATCACCGAACTGTTCGGCATCGAGCATCCGATCATCCAGGGCGGCATGCACTTCGTCGGCTTTGCCGAGCTTGCTGCCGCCGTCTCCAATGCCGGCGGACTCGGCATCATCACCGGGCTCACCCAGAAGACGCCGGAGCTGCTCGCCAAGGAGATCGCGCGCTGCCGCGACATGACCGACAAGCCGTTCGGCGTGAACCTCACCTTCCTGCCGACGTTTGCCACGCCGCCCTATCCGGAATACATCGCGGCCATCGTCGAGGGCGGGGTGAAGGCGGTCGAGACCGCCGGCCGCAGCCCGGAAGCCTACATGCCCGCGCTGAAGGCCTCCGGCATCAAGGTAATCCACAAATGCACCTCGGTCCGCCACTCGCTGAAGGCCGAGCGGATCGGCTGCGACGCCGTCAGCGTCGACGGCTTTGAATGCGGCGGCCATCCCGGCGAGGACGATATTCCCAACATGATCCTGCTGCCGCGCGCGGCGGAGGAATTGAAGATTCCGTTCGTGGCCTCCGGCGGCATGGCCGACGGGCGCAGCCTGGTCGCCGCGTTGGCGCTGGGCGCGGCCGGCATGAACATGGGCACGCGCTTCATCGCGACCAAGGAGGCGCCCGTGCATCAGAACGTCAAGGACGCGCTGGTGGCAGCGAGCGAGCTCGACACCCGCCTGATCATGCGCGCGCTGCGCAACACCGAGCGGGTGCTCCGGAACGACAATGTCGACCGGTTGCTCGAGATCGAGCATGCCAAGGGTGACAAGCTCAAGATCGAGGACATCTTCGAGCAGGTCGCGGGCGTCTATCCCAAGATCATGATCGAAGGAAAGATGGACGCCGGCGCCTGGAGTTGCGGCATGGTCGCAGGGCTCATCCACGACGTCCCCTCCTGCAAGGAACTGATCGATCGCATCATGGCCGAGGCGGATCAGATCATCCGCAGCCGCCTGATGGGCTTCCTGGAGGGTTCTGCCGCATCGCGAAAGGTCGCCTGAGGCCGTCCGGACGGGTCTTAACCCTGGCGGCATTTCGCCGCTGGAATCGCGCGCGACGCCTCCTAGATAGGGGTAAAATCCCCTGTCTGAATTCAGGAGGCGTCCCGTGGTCCTGAAACGCGTTCTTCTGCCGGTCGTTGCCGCGATCGCGCTCGCTTGGGCCGGCGCAGCGTCGGCGGACGACTACAGGCCCGACCAGTTCCTGGGCCTCGACCTGTCCAGGGCGGTGCTGTCGCCGAAGCGGCTCGGCCCCGCGACGCAGTTCGCGCCGGTGCCGGTGGAGGCGCGCAGCGAGGCGCCGCGGCGCGCCGCCGTGGCCGCTGACCTCGGCAACGTGCCGAAGAGAATCGCGACCGAACGCGTGCGCGTTCATGCGCCCAGGCTTGCCCGTGCGCGGAGCGAGCGTCCGCGTGGCGCAGCGCGCACCCGGCTTGCGCATCGCCACGGCAACCTGTTGGACGCGCAGGCGATGGACACGCGCATCCAGACCTGGCCCTGCAGGTCGGGCGGCATCTGCAACTGGAAGCGCTAGAGACGGGCGTCATCCGCGCGTCGCAGGGCCGTAGGCGCTGAGTGACGACGTTCGTGAGCATGAAGAAGCGTCGTCGGTCTCCGGCGATACGAAGACGCCCGCTAAACCGATCTTGATTGGCCGCGTGGCGCCGGCCGCGCTATGGTCGTCGCTCCCGCCAGCCTTGTCTCTCCCTCGAAATGGTTCGTCCCCGCGGCCGCCGCCGCGCGAAAGCGGCGGGTCGGAATTCGTCAGGAGTGTTTTGATGGACAATCTCACGACCCAGGGCATCAGCCTGCCGCGGCTCGGGCTCGGCACCTTCCGCATGCAGGGCGACGTCTGCCGCGCCGCCGTCGAAAGCGCGCTCGCGATCGGCTATCGCCACATCGACACCGCCGAGATGTACGCCAACGAGGAGGCGATCGGCGCGGCCATTGTCGCCTCGCGCCTGCCGCGTACGGGGCTGCATGTCACGACCAAGGTCTGGCACGAGAACCTCGCGCCGGATGCAATCCGCCGCGCCTTCGACGCCAGCCTGAAGAAGCTCCGGCTCGACCATGTCGATCTCTATCTCGTGCACTGGCCGTCCCGAAGCGCGAACTGGCCCGCAGTGTTCGAGACCCTGATGCGGCTGAAGGAGGAGGGGCGGATCCGCGCCATCGGCGTCGCCAACTTCACCACCGCGCTCCTGAAGATCGCGATCGAGGACATCAAGGCGCCGATCGCCTGCAACCAGGTCGAATATCACGCGATGCTCGGGCAGTCGAAGGTGCTCGGCTATCTCGCGGCAAAATCGATTCCGCTGGTCGCCTATTGTCCGCTGGCGCAGGGGCGTATCGCGTCCGACCCGGTGCTCGCCGCGATCGGCCGCAAGCACAATGCGACGGCAGCACAGGTCGCGCTGAAGTGGCTGGTCGACCAGCCCGGCGTCGCCGCGATCCCGAAGGCCTCGCGGCGCGAAAGCCAGCAGGCGAATTTCGATGCGCTGAAGCTCGTGCTCGACGACGACGATCGCAGCAAGATCGCCGCGTTGCCGAAGGACATGCGCTGCGTCAGTCCCGGCTTCGCGCCGGGGTGGGATTAGCCGCGCTGCGACGAAGACCGAACGTTCCGGAGGACCTGCACTTGAATCGTAAACAGCCGTTCAGGTCGAGTTGCCGCAGCGATGCTGCGCGGGCGTCTGCTCGCCGGTCCTGACGAACCTGCCGTCCCTGATGGTGTAGTCGCCGCGCTGGCTGCGGTTGTAGATCGCGCGCAGGCTGCCGTCGTGCTGCAGCTTCAGTCCGAATTCGCGCGTCTGATGCAACGATGGAAAGAACACCAGGATGTCGAGCTGGCCGTCGGGCTCGATCGAGGCTGCCACCACCTCGTTCTCGTCGCGGGCGTCGCCGAAATTGCGCCGGTACATGACCCGCCCGTCCGGTCTGATTTCGTAGGTCAGCAGCGCGCCCTTGTCGCGATCCGGTCGCAACGCGCAATCGACCGACCACGAGCCGAGTAGGCCCCATTTGATGACGGTGGCTGCCAGGGGCTCGGCACCGGCGGATGATACCAGCGCGGCCCACAGCAGCGGCGCGGTCATCATCGCGCGGCTGAAACGATGGATCATGCTTGGGAAGTCCTGCCCTCAGATTGGATCAAATCTAACATCCCGGCGCCGGCCGTCCATCCGAACCGACAATCTCCGAGTTGTTTGATCCGCGTCAATGATAACCGGGCGAACACGCATCATAATTCGGCTTCCGGAGGTGATCGTGGATAGATCAATGCTTGAGGAAGTTGTCGATTTCGCTGGTGAAGCGTTGCCGGGCGGCAGTGCCATTCCACCCTGTTCTGAAACCGAGTTTCTGGCCGAGCTCGGCGAGCGGGTGCGCTCCTCGCGCATGCGCTGCGACCTGTCGCGGCGGGAGCTGGCGCGGCGGTCGGGAATTTCCGAGCGCTACATCGCTCAGATCGAGGCCGGCAAGGGCAACGTATCAATCGTCCTGTTGCTGCGGCTTGCGTCCGCAATTCATGGCAGTCAGCGGCAGGCGGCTTGATCGCACTGACTTTCGGAGGTGACCGCGGATGGGACAGCTCGTTCTGGCGGCCAAGGTCACCCATGTCCCATCGCTGATGTTGTCGGAGGCGCCGGGCAGCCCCCTGCGCGCCGCGCGCGAAGATGCGGTAAAATCCCTTCGTGAGCTCGGACGGCGCGCGAAAGAGCGCGGCGTCACTACCTTCGTGGTGTTCGACACCCACTGGCTGTCGAATTTCGGTTACCACATCAATGCCAGGGCGCAGCATCGCGGCTCGTTCACGAGCCACGAGGCGCCGCACATGATCCAGGACCTGCGCTACGACCTGCCGGGCAATACCGCGCTTGCGGACGCGATCGCAGGCCGTGCCGCGGCGGGTGAGCTCAACGTCATTGCGCACGACGTTGCAAGCCTCGGGCTCGAATACGGCACCATCGTGCCGATGCATTACATGAACCCGGACGGCTGGGCCAAGGTGGTGCCGGTGGCCTCGCCGCTGTTCACCTCGCTGGAGGAGAGCAAGGTTTTGGGCGAGGCGATCCGTCGCGCTATCGACAGGTCCAGCGAACGGGTGGCGATCCTCGCCTCCGGCTCGCTGTCGCACCGGCTGTGGCCCAACAAGAAGCTGGGGCCGGAGGCGTGGACGTCGATTGCCAGCGAGTTCAACCGCCAGGTCGATCTGCGCGTGCTCGAGCTCTGGCAGAGCGGCCGCTACCGCGAATTTCTCGACATGCTTCCGGATTACGCCGTCAAGTGCAACGGCGAGGCCGGCATGGCCGACACCATCATGTTGTTCGCCGCGCTTGGCTGGTACGACTATCGCGGCCGCGCCGAGCAGCTCTGCGACTATTTCCCTTCGTCCGGCTCCGGCCAGGTCAACGTCGAGTTTCACCTCGAGGCGTGAGCACCCTCAGGCGCGGGCCTTCTGCACATTTGCGATCCGCGCCGGCACGCCGAATTCCTTGCGGCAGACCTCGGCCAGCACCGCGACGCCCTCGCGGATATGCTGATGCGTGGGGCTCGCGAAGCACAGCCGCAGGCGCGCCGTGGAATGGCCCTTGTTGGTCGACCATTCCGGCCCCGGATTGATCGAGACGCCGGCGGCAAGTGCCGCCTGATAGAGTTTCAGCGTGTCGACGTTGTCGGGCAGCTTGACCCAGAGGAAGATGCCGCCCTTGGGCTCCTCGAACTCCGCCGCGGTGCCGAACTGCTCGTTCAGCGCCTCCATCAGCGTGTCGAGCTTGGTGCGGAGCGCTCTGGTCAGCGCCGGCACGTGGGTCGAAAAATGCGGCCTGCAATATTCGGCCAGCACCATCTGCTCCAGCGCGCCGGAGCCGGCGTCGGTCTTCAGCGCCAGCATCCGCGACATCACCTCCCAGGGTGCCACGATGAAGCCGACGCGCAGCGCCGGCGCGATCGACTTGGAGAAGGAGCCGATATGGATGACGCCGCCGTTCGGGCTCATCGCGTATAGCGCCGGCGGGCGCTGTCCCGACCACACCAGGTCGGCATAGCAATCGTCCTCGAAGATCGGCACGCCGTACTCGGCCGCGAGCCGCAGGAGCTCTGCGCGGCGGCTCTGCGGCATGATGCTCCCGGTCGGATTCTGCACGGTCGGGATGGTGTAGATGTATTTCGGCCGGATGCCCCGGTTCTTGAGGTCCGCCAGCGCCGTCGCCAGCACGTCCATCCGCATGCCGTCGCCATCGAGGGGAATGCCGACGATGTTGACGCCGAGCCGGGTCAGCCGGTTGATCGACCCCTGATAGCTCTCCTGCTCCATGATCACGGTGTCGCCACGCGCGAGCAGCGTGTGGTTGACGAGATCGAGTGCCTGCAGCGAGCCCGAGACGATCAGGATGTCGTCGACCGTGCAGGCGATGCCGGCGTCGCGCTTCAGTTTCGCGGTGAGGAATTCGCGCAGGGGCAGGTAGCCCTGCGGGCCATGCGCCAGTCCGTAGGTCGCCAGTTGCCGGCCCTCCCGCCGCAGCACCGCGTCGACCGCCGCGATCAGGCCGTCGACCGGCACCTGCTCGGAATCGTTGTTGCCGCCGACGAAGCTGTACTTGGCAAGCCCGGTCCACCGCGCAGAGGGGGCCGGCAGCCCCGCGGGAAACAGCGGCGCGAAATCGAAGCTGGACGTCATGGGCGTTCCTCGGTTCGTTCTTGTTGTGGGGGCCGGCGTTGCACCGGCCGCTTATTTCTTGCCAACCGTCCGGGTCGGACGGCCCTGGCTGACGAAAGCGTAATGGGCATTGGCGACGCCGCCAACCATCAGGGCCTCGACCACGGGCTCGGCGATCTCGCTCGCGGCCGCCCAGTCGACGATGAAGTTGGCGCCCGTCCCCCCGCGCACATCGTCGGTCGGGATGACGATCGAGATGGTCGCCAGCGGCTTCAGCGCGACCGGGGACTTCAGATAGTTCTCCACCATCTTGCCGGCGGTGTCGAAATAGGCGATGCGCCTGACGACCAGCGGCAGGCTTTCCGAGGCGTTGTGGACGCTCAGCGTCACCGAGAAGTCGACCCGCAGCTTGCCCTGGCTCATCGTGACGCTGGAATAGGCCGGCACGTAGAAGCCGCCCGAGACGCCCAGTTCCGCCTTCGGCATCGTGGTCAGCGAATCCGCAAAGCTCTGCTCGATATTGACCTTGGGTTGCGCAACCGCGGGCACCGCCAGGCCAAGCCCGGCGACGACCAGAAGCACCCGCCTCATGTGACACATGGCCCGCTTGGCGTTGCTCGCCGCGCTTCCGAGATGTCCCGAGACGGACTCGCCCGATATGCACGAGCTCATTGGCGCCATTACTCTTCTCTTATCCTGCTTGCCGGAATTTCCGGGATCCCGGCCTACCTTATCGCCGGCTCCCGCGCAGGTCCATTCGGGCCCGCCGATGGCGCTTCGCCGCGCCGGACGGCTCCTGTTGGCTGGCATTTCCGGGGCAAGCGCGAAGACCCCCGGCAGGGCATATGCGGTTGCGTCCGGGACACTAGCGCCCCGGTCGGAGTCCGGCTAATGCTCCGGCCACAACAGCCAGAGACTGGGAAATGCCCGATACCGTTCAGGAAGTCTTGCAGGCCTTTGCCAAGGGCGAGCTCGTCGTCGTCACCGACGACGAGGACCGGGAAGGCGAGGGCGATCTGATCGTCGCGGCCTCGCTCTGCACCGCCGAGAAGATGGCCTTCATCATCCGCCACACCTCCGGCATCGTCTGTGCGCCGATCACCACCGAGGATGCGCGGCGGCTGCGGCTCGACCCGATGGTCGCCCACAACGATTCCGCCCATACCACGGCCTTCACCGTCTCGATCGACTACAAGCCCGACGGCGGCACCGGCATTTCGGCCGAGGAGCGCGCCTCCTGCTGCCGTGCGCTCGCCAATCCCAATGTCGGCGCCAGCGATTTCGCCCGTCCCGGACATATCTTTCCGCTGATCGCCAAAGACGGCGGCGTGCTGCTGCGCTCCGGCCATACCGAGGCGGCGGTCGATCTCTGCAAGCTCTCCAGGCTGCCGCCCGTCGGCGTGATCAGCGAGCTGATGAACGACGACGGCAGCGTGATGAAGGGCGAGCAGGTCGCCCGCTTCGCCGCCCACCACAAGCTCAAGCACGTCACCATCGCCGACATGATCGCCTACCGGCAGGCGCGCGAGAAGCTGATCGAACGGGTCTCGACCTTCGTCACCGAAAGCCCGATCGGGCCGCTGCAGGGCTATGCCTACCGCTCGCCCTTCGATTCCATCGCCCACGTCGCCTTCGTCTACAACGGCGTCGGCGACGGCAGGAACGTCCTGACGCGCTTCCACAAGCCGAACATCGTCAAGGACATCTTCACCGGTCACAAGCGCATGCAGGCCGTGCTCGAGCATTTCAGGAAGGCTGGCCGCGGCGTGCTGATCTACCTGCGCGACGGCGCCGCCGGCGTCCCTGTCGCCCCGCTGCCGGACGAAACGAGCGCGGAAGCAGACCGCAACCGGCAGTGGCGCGAGGTCGGCGTCGGCGCGCAGATATTGCGCGATCTCGGCGTCACCTCGATCCGCAATCTCACCTCCTCGGTGCACGACTACAAGGGCCTGTCCGGCTTCGGCATCGAGATCGTCTCGAGCGAGCAGCTCGAAAGCTGAAGGCCGCGCGTGGCTCGAAGTGCAATTGCAGCAATACAATTGCACTTGGCGCTGCGGCGCTTTACCCTGTCGGGAATTTTTTGACGGAACCAGACGCGAAAGGACGTTTCATGAGCGTGCGCCCTCAGGCCAAGGACAAGCCGGCTGCGGCTTCTTTCCAGTGGGACGATCCGTTCCTGCTCGATGAGCAGCTCACCGAAGACGAACGCATGGTGCGCGACACCGCGCGCGCCTATGCCCAGGACAAGCTCTTGCCGCGCGTCTCCAAGGCCTATCTGGAAGAGAAGACCGATCGCGAGATATTCAACGAGATGGGCGAGCTCGGCCTGATCGGAATCACGCTGCCGGAGGAATATGGCTGCGCCAATGCGAGCTATGTCGCCTATGGGCTGGTCGCGCGCGAGATCGAGCGGGTCGATTCCGGCTATCGTTCGATGAACTCGGTGCAGTCGTCGCTGGTGATGTATCCGATCTACGCCTATGGCGACGAGAACCAGCGCAAGAAGTACCTGCCCAAGCTCGCGAGCGGCGAATGGGTCGGCTGCTTCGGCCTGACCGAGCCGGACGCCGGCTCCGATCCCGCCGGCATGAAGACCCGCGCGGAGAAGGTGTCGGACGGCTATCGCCTCACCGGCAGCAAGATGTGGATCTCCAACGCGCCGATCGCCGACGTGTTCGTGGTGTGGGCGAAATCCGCCGCCCACGACAACCAGATCCGCGGCTTCGTGCTGGAGAAGGGCATGAAGGGCCTGTCGGCGCCGAAGATCGGCGGCAAACTCTCGCTTCGCGCCTCGATCACCGGCGAGGTCGTGATGGACGGCGTCGTGGTGCCCGAGAGCGCGCTCTTGCCCAACGTCTCCGGGTTGAAGGGGCCGTTCGGCTGCCTCAACCGCGCCCGCTACGGCATCTCCTGGGGCGCGCTCGGCGCAGCCGAAGACTGCATGCACCGTGCCCGCCAGTACACGCTCGACCGCAAGCAGTTCGGCCGGCCGCTCGCCGCCACGCAACTCGTGCAGAAGAAGCTCGCCGACATGGAAACCGAGATCGCGCTCGGCCTGCAGGCCTCGTTGCGCGTCGGCCGCCTGATGGACGAGGGCAAGTTCGCCCCCGAGATGATCTCGATCGTCAAGCGCAACAATTGCGGCAAGGCGCTCGACATCGCCCGTACCGCGCGCGACATGCACGGCGGCAACGGCATCTCTATCGAGTACCACGTGATGCGCCACGTCCATAACCTCGAGACCGTCAACACCTATGAGGGCACCCACGACGTCCACGCCCTGATCCTCGGCCGCGCCATCACGGGCATCCAGGCATTTTTCTGAGATTGCGCGTCGACGTGAGGTCCGACCGAACCATCCAATTACCTCATGGCCGGGCTTGTCCCGGCCATCCGCGTTCCGGCTCCGGGAAGGAACGTGGATGCCCGGCACCGGGCATGACGAAGTCAGCAAGGGTATGAGCATGTCCGAAAGCGACGACGTCCCGTTCAACCGCAACTTTCCGCTCAGGCCCGGTACGGTCGAGCAAGTCCGGCCGGGCGTGCGGCGCATCCTCTGCAACAATCCGAGCCCGTTCACCTTCACCGGCACGGTCAGCTACATCGTGGGCGAGGGCAAGGTCGCGATCATCGATCCCGGTCCGGATGACGCGGCGCATGCGGCGGCGCTGCTCGACGCCGTGCGTGGCGAGACCGTGACGCACATCCTGGTCACCCACACCCATCGCGACCATTCGCCCAACACACCTCGGATCAAGCAGGCGACGGGGGCGACGGTCTACGCCGAGGGGCCGCACCGCGCCTCGCGCCCGCGCTTCGAGAGCGAGAAGCACAATCC
>NZ_JAGWUA010000108.1 GCF_028868675.1 Bradyrhizobium sp. | reverse complement strand
CGAGTTCGAATCGAAGATCGTCGGCGGCGCGGTGCCGAAGGAATACATCCCCGGCGTCGAAAAGGGTCTCAACAGCGTGATGGGCTCGGGTGTGGTTGCCGGCTTCCCGGTGGTGGACGTCAAGGTCCAGCTGGTCGACGGCAAGTACCATGACGTCGACTCGTCGGCGCTGGCCTTCGAAATTGCATCGCGCGCGGCGTTCCGCGAAGCGCTGCAGAAGGGCAAGTCCGTTCTGCTCGAGCCGATCATGAAGGTCGAAGTGGTGACCCCGGAAGACTATACCGGTTCGGTCATCGGCGACCTGAATTCCCGGCGCGGCCAGATCCAGGGCCAGGACATGCGCGGCAACGCCAACGTCATCAACGCGATGGTGCCGCTCATGAACATGTTCGGTTACGTGAATAACCTGCGCTCGATGAGCCAGGGGCGCGCAACCTTCACCATGCAGTTCGACCACTACGCAGAAGCGCCGGCGAACGTGTCGGCGGAAGTCCAGAAGAAGTTTGCCTGATTATCGTCGGTCTCAAGCTGACGATTGAACGGAGAGTCAAATGGCCAAAGCAAAGTTTGAACGTAACAAACCGCACTGCAACATCGGCACCATCGGTCACGTCGACCATGGCAAGACGTCGCTGACCGCGGCGATCACCAAGATCCTCGCCGAGACCGGCGGTGCGACGTTCACGGCGTACGACCAGATCGACAAGGCGCCGGAAGAGAAGGCGCGCGGCATCACGATCTCGACCGCGCACGTCGAGTACGAGACCTCGAAGCGTCACTACGCGCACGTCGACTGCCCCGGCCACGCCGACTACGTCAAGAACATGATCACCGGCGCCGCCCAGATGGACGGTGCGATCCTGGTCGTCTCCGCCGCTGACGGCCCGATGCCGCAGACCCGCGAGCACATCCTGCTCGCCCGCCAGGTCGGCGTGCCCGCGCTCGTCGTGTTTCTCAACAAGTGCGACATGGTCGACGATCCGGAGCTGCTCGAGCTCGTCGAGCTCGAAGTCCGCGAGCTGCTCTCGAAGTACGACTTCCCCGGCGACAAGATCCCGATCATCAAGGGTTCGGCGCTCGCCGCCCTCGAAGACTCCGACAAGAAGCTCGGCCACGACGCCATCCTCGAGCTGATGCGCAACGTCGACGAGTACATCCCGCAGCCGGAGCGTCCGATCGACCAGCCGTTCCTGATGCCGGTTGAAGACGTGTTCTCGATCTCGGGCCGCGGCACCGTGGTGACCGGCCGTGTCGAGCGCGGCATCGTCAAGGTCGGCGACGAAATCGAGATCGTCGGCCTGCGTGCGACGCAGAAGACCACCGTCACCGGCGTCGAGATGTTCCGCAAGCTGCTCGACCAGGGCCAGGCCGGCGACAACATCGGCGCGCTGCTCCGCGGCACCAAGCGCGAGGAAGTCGAGCGCGGCCAGGTGCTGTGCAAGCCGGGTTCGGTCAAGCCGCACACCAAGTTCAAGGCCGAGGCCTACATCCTCACCAAGGAAGAGGGCGGCCGCCACACCCCGTTCTTCACCAACTACCGTCCGCAGTTCTACTTCCGCACCACCGACGTGACCGGTGTCGTGCACCTGCCGGAAGGCACCGAGATGGTGATGCCGGGCGACAACATCGCGATGGAAGTGCACCTGATCGTGCCGATCGCGATGGAGGAGAAGCTCCGTTTCGCGATCCGCGAGGGCGGCCGCACCGTGGGCGCCGGCGTCGTCGCCTCGATCCTCGAGTAACGAAGCGAATAGGGAATGGTGAGTGGCGAATAGAGACATATTCGCTACTCGCTACTCGCCACTCTACTCAAGGAAAGCACGGCAATGAACGGCCAAAACATTCGTATCCGTCTCAAGGCGTTCGACCATCGTATCCTCGATACGTCGACGCGCGAGATCGTGAACACGGCGAAACGGACCGGCGCGCAGGTTCGCGGACCCATTCCGCTGCCGACCCGGATCGAGAAGTTCACCGTCAACCGTTCGCCCCACGTCGACAAGAAGAGCCGCGAACAGTTCGAGATGCGCACTCACAAGCGCCTCCTCGACATCGTCGATCCGACCCCGCAGACCGTCGACGCTTTGATGAAGCTCGATCTCGCCGCCGGTGTCGACGTCGAGATCAAGCTCTGAGATTTTGGATCCCGTTCGCGACAAGCGGACAGAAAGAACAGGAAGCACGCCGATGCGCTCCGGAGTGATCGCACAAAAGGTCGGGATGACGCGGGTCTTCACGGAGGCCGGCGAACATATCCCCGTGACCGTGCTGAAGCTCGGCAATTGCCAGGTGGTAGGCCACCGCACGAAAGAGAAGAACGGTTACGTCGCGCTGCAGCTCGGTGCCGGCAGTCGCAAGACCGTGTACATGCCCAAGGCCGAGCGCGGCCAGTTCGCCGTCGCCAAGATCGAGCCGAAGCGCAACGTCGAGGAATTCCGCGTCTCCGAGGACGGGTTGATCCCCGTCGGCGCCGAGATCCAGGCTGACCACTTCGTCGTCGGCCAGTTCGTCGACGTCACCGGCACTTCGGTCGGCAAGGGCTTTGCGGGCGGCATGAAGCGCTGGAACTTCGGCGGTCTGCGCGCCACCCACGGTGTGTCGGTCTCGCACCGCTCGATCGGTTCGACCGGCGGCCGTCAGGACCCCGGCAAGACCTGGAAGAACAAGAAGATGCCCGGCCACATGGGCGTCGACCGCATCACCACGCTCAACCTTCGCGTCGTGCAGACCGACGTCGAGCGCGGCCTGATCCTCGTCGAGGGCGCCGTTCCCGGCTCCAAGGGCGGTTGGATCAGGGTGCGCGACGCCGTCAAGAAGCCGCTGCCGAAGGAAGCTCCGAAGCCCGGCAAGTTCAGGGTTGCCGGCGGCGAAGCGGAGGCTTCGGCCCAGCAGGAGGGTGCGTGAGATGGAATTGAAGGTCACGACTCTCGAGGGCAAGGAAGCCGGCTCCGTCCAGCTCTCCGACGCCATTTTCGGCCTCGAGCCGCGCGAGGACATCATCGCGCGCTGCGTGCAGTGGCAGCTCAACAAGCGCCAGGCCGGCACTCACAAGGCCAAGGGCCGCGCCGAGATCTGGCGCACCGGCAAGAAGATGTACAAGCAGAAGGGTACTGGCGGTGCCCGTCACGGCTCGGCCCGCGTGCCGCAGTTCCGCGGCGGCGGCCGTGCCTTCGGCCCGGTGGTGCGTTCGCACGCCACCGACCTGCCGAAGAAGGTTCGTGCGCTGGCGCTGAAGCATGCGCTGTCGGCCAAGGCCAAGGACGGCAACCTCGTCGTGCTGGAGAAGGCCGCGCTGGAAGCCGCCAAGACCAAGGCGCTGCTCGGTCATTTCGCGGGCCTCGGGCTCACCAACGCGCTGATCATCGACGGCGCCGAGCTCAACGGCGGTTTCGCCGCTGCCGCCCGCAACATCCCGAACATGGACGTGCTGCCGATCCAGGGCATCAACGTCTATGACATCCTGCGCCGTCAGAAGCTCGTTCTGACCAAGGCCGCCATCGATGCGCTGGAGGCGCGCTTCAAATGACGAAGAACATCGAGGCTCGCCACTACGACGTGATCGTTGCGCCGGTCGTGACCGAAAAGGCCACGCTCGCCTCCGAGCACAACAAGGTCCTGTTCAAGGTGGCCGCGAAAGCGACCAAGCCGCAGATCAAGGAAGCGATCGAGAAGCTGTTCGACGTCAAGGTCAAGAGCGTCAACACGCTGGTCCGCAAGGGCAAGACCAAGGTCTTCCGCGGCAATCTCGGTTCGCAGTCCAACACCAAGCGCGCGATCGTGACCCTCGAAGAGGGCCACCGGATCGACGTCACCACCGGTCTGTAAGGTCGTACGACGATGGCACTGAAGAAATTCAATCCCACGACACCGGGCCAGCGCCAGCTGGTCATGGTCGATCGTTCGGCGCTCTACAAGGGCAAGCCGGTCAAGGCACTCACCGAGGGCAAGAAGTCCTCGGGCGGCCGCAACAATACCGGTCGCATCACCGTGCGTTTTCGTGGTGGCGGTCACAAGAAGACGCTGCGGACCGTCGACTTCAAGCGCGAGAAGATCGACGTTCCCGCGACCGTCGAGCGGCTGGAATACGATCCGAACCGCACTGCTTTCATCGCGCTGGTGACGTACCAGGACGGCGAGCAGGCCTATGTCCTGGCGCCGCAGCGTCTGGCCGTGGGCGACACCATCGTCGCCGGCAACTATGTCGACGTGAAGCCGGGCAACGTCATGCCGCTCGGCAACATGCCGGTCGGCACCATCATCCACAACATCGAGACCAAGATCGGCAAGGGCGGCCAGCTCGCGCGCTCCGCTGGCACCTACGCCCAGCTCGTCGGTCGCGACCAGGACTACGTGATCATCCGCCTGAACTCGGGCGAGCAGCGCCTGGTGCACGGCCGTTGCCGCGGCACCATCGGCGCGGTGTCGAACCCGGACCACATGAACATCTCGATCGGCAAGGCCGGCCGCAAGCGCTGGTTGGGCCGCCGGCCGCACAACCGCGGCGTCGCGATGAACCCAATCGACCATCCGCACGGCGGCGGTGAGGGCCGCACCTCGGGCGGCCGCCACCCGGTCACCCCGTGGGGCAAGCCGACCAAGGGCAAGAAGACCCGCACCAACAAGTCGACCGACAAATTCATTCTCCTAAGCCGCCACAAGCGGAAGAAGTAAGGAACGCCGGACATGGTTCGTTCAGTCTGGAAAGGCCCGTTCGTCGAAGCGTCGCTGCTCAAGAAGGCAGATGCGGCGCGTGCGTCCGGCCGTCACGACGTCATCAAGATCTGGAGCCGCCGCTCGACCATCCTGCCGCAGTTCGTCGGCCTGACCTTCGGCGTCTACAACGGTCAGAAGCACGTACCGGTGTCGATCAACGAGGAAATGGTCGGTCACAAGTTCGGCGAGTTCTCGCCGACCCGGACCTTCCACGGCCACTCGGGCGACAAGAAAGCCAAGAAGGCTTGAGGATTAAGCTATGAGCAAACCTAAGCGCGAACGGAGCCTCGCCGATAACGAGGCCAAGGCGGTCGCCCGGATGCTGCGGGTGAGCCCGCAGAAGCTCAACCTGGTCGCCCAGCTCATTCGCGGCCGGAAGGCGTCCGCCGCGCTCGCCGACCTGCAGTTCTCGCGCAAGCGGATCGCGGTCGACGTCAAGAAGTGCCTGGAATCGGCCATCGCCAACGCCGAGAACAACCATGACCTGGACGTCGACGATCTCGTCGTGGCGCAGGCTTTCGTCGGCAACGGCCTCGTCATGAAGCGTTTTGCGCCGCGCGGCCGTGGCCGTTCCGGACGCGTGTTCAAACCATTTTCGCAGCTGACGATCATTGTTCGTCAGGTCGAGGCGAGCGCCTAAGGGACGCCAGGAGAAAACGATGGGTCAGAAGATCAATCCGATCGGGCTGCGTCTCGGTATCAACCGGACCTGGGATTCCCGCTGGTTCGCGGGCAAGGCCGAGTACGGCAAGCTGTTGCACGAGGACGTCAAGATCCGCGAGATCCTGCACAAGGAGCTCAAGCAGGCGGCCGTCGCGCGCATCGTGATCGAGCGTCCGCACAA
The DNA here is from genome assembly GCF_028868675.1 of Bradyrhizobium sp. Classification (GTDB taxonomy): domain Bacteria; phylum Pseudomonadota; class Alphaproteobacteria; order Rhizobiales; family Xanthobacteraceae; genus Bradyrhizobium. The sequence goes on along the minus strand of NZ_JAGWUA010000108.1, from coordinate 10,531 downwards.
GAAGTGCCGCGTCACCATCCACTCGGCCCGTCCGGGCGTGGTGATCGGCAAGAAGGGCGCCGACATCGACAAGCTGCGCAAGAAGGTCGCCGACATCACCTCGTCCGACGTCGTCATCAACATCGTCGAGATCCGCAAGCCCGAGCTCGATGCGACCCTGGTCGCCGAATCGATCGCGCAGCAGCTCGAGCGTCGCGTCGCGTTCCGCCGCGCCATGAAGCGCGCGGTGCAGTCGGCGATGCGCCTGGGCGCCGAAGGCATCCGCATCAACTGCTCGGGCCGCCTCGGCGGCGCTGAAATCGCCCGCATGGAGTGGTACCGCGAAGGCCGCGTGCCGCTGCACACGCTCCGCGCCGACATCGATTACGGCGTCGCGACCGCGTTCACGACCTTCGGCACCTGCGGCGTCAAGGTCTGGATCTTCAAGGGCGAGATCCTCGAGCACGACCCGATGGCCCAGGACAAGCGGATGGCGGAAGGCGAGAGTGGCGGCAGCAGCCGGCCGCGCCGCGACGCCGCCTGAGCCAGCACAGGAATTTGAGGGCTTGAAGCCATGATGCAACCTAAGAAAACGAAGTTCCGGAAGGCGCATAAGGGCCGCATCCACGGCGTTGCGACTTCGGGCGCGACGTTGGCGTTCGGCCAGTTCGGCCTGAAGGCGACCGAGCCGGATCGCGTCACCGCGCGCCAGATCGAAGCCGCCCGCCGCGCGCTGACCCGCCACATGAAGCGCGCCGGCCGCGTCTGGATCCGCGTGTTCCCGGACGTTCCGGTGTCGAAGAAGCCCGCCGAAGTCCGCATGGGCTCGGGCAAGGGCGCGCCGGAACTGTGGGTCGTTCGCGTCAAGCCGGGCCGGGTGCTGTTCGAGATCGACGGCGTCAACAACCAGACCGCTCGCGAGGCGCTGTCGCTGGCGGCCGCCAAGCTGCCGATCAAGACGCGCTTCGTCGAGCGCATTGCGGAGTAACGGCCATGGCCCAGATGAAAATCGAAGACATCCGCGCGATGAGCCCCGACCAGATGGACGATGCGGTCCTCAACCTGAAGAAGGAGCGCTTCAACCTGCGCTTTCAGCGCGCCACCGGGCAGCTCGAGAACACCTCGCGCCTGCGCGAGGCTCGCCGCGACATCGCCCGCATCAAGACCGTCGCCGCGCAGAAGCGCGCGAAGAAGAAGTAAGAGGCTAGGACAATGCCGAAACGGACCCTGCAGGGCGTGGTCGTCAGCGACAAGCAAGCCAAGACCATCGTGGTGCGCGTCGATCGCCGCTTCACCCACCCGATCTACAAGAAGACGATCCGCCGTTCGAAGAACTATCACGCGCACGACGAGAAGAACGAGTTCAAGCCGGGCGACGTGGTGTGGATCGAGGAATCGAAGCCGATTTCGAAGTTGAAGCGCTGGGTCGTGATCCGGGGCGAGCACAAGAAAAGCGCCTGAGCTGCCGGCTGCTCGAGCCGACTGACTTCAGGGAAACGTTGAGCGCAGCGAGCCTGCGCGGGAAGAGAAAGAGGACGAGGTGCATCAATGATTCAGATGCAGACCAACCTCGACGTGGCCGATAATTCCGGCGCACGCCGTGTCATGTGTATCAAGGTGCTTGGAGGCTCCAAGCGCCGTTACGCCACCGTGGGCGACATCATCGTCGTGTCGATCAAGGAAGCCATTCCGCGCGGCAAGGTGAAGAAGGGCGACGTGATGAAGGCCGTGGTGGTGCGGGTCCGCAAGGACATCCGCCGTCCCGACGGCTCGGTCATCCGTTTCGACCGCAACGCCGCCGTCCTGATCAACAACCAGGCCGAGCCGGTCGGCACCCGCATCTTCGGGCCCGTGCCGCGCGAGCTGCGCGCCAAGAACCACATGAAGATCATTTCGCTCGCGCCGGAGGTGCTGTGATGGCTGCGAAGATCCGCAAGGGCGACAAGGTCATCGTGCTGACCGGTCGCGACAAGGGTCGCACCGGCGAGGTGTTCGAGGTGCGCCCGGACGCCGGCACGGCGCTGGTGCGCGGCATCAACCTGGTGAAGCGCCACCAGAAGCAGACCCAGAACCAGGAGGGCGGCATCATCTCCAAGGAGGCGCCGGTCCAACTGTCCAACATCGCGTATCTCGGCAAGGACGGAAAGCCGACGCGCATCGGATTCAAGATTCACGCGGACGGCAAGAAGGTCCGCATTGCCAAGAGCTCGGGAGCTGAGATCGATGGCTGATACGGCTTACGTGCCGCGCCTGCGCGCGGAATACGACAAGAAGATCCGCGGGCTGATGACCGAGAAGTTCGGTTATGAGAACGTCATGCAGGTGCCGCGGCTGGACAAGGTCGTGCTCAACATGGGCGTCGGCGATTCCGTCAATGACCGCAAGAAGGCGGAGACGGCGGCGGCCGAGCTGACCCAGATCGCCGGCCAGAAGGCGATCGTGACCTACTCGCGCATCGCGATCGCGACCTTCAAGCTGCGTGAGAACCAGCCGATCGGCTGCAAGGTCACGCTGCGCAAGGCCCGCATGTACGAGTTCATCGACCGTCTGGTGAACGTCGCCCTGCCGCGCGTGCGCGACTTCCGCGGGCTGAACCCGAAGAGCTTCGACGGCCGCGGCAACTACTCGCTCGGCATCAAGGAGCACATCATTTTCCCCGAGATCGACTTCGACAAGGTCTCCGAGGCCCGCGGCATGGACATCACCGTCTGCACCACGGCCAAGACCGACGAAGAGGCGAGGGCCTTGTTGACCGCTTTCAATTTCCCGTTCCGGCAGTGAGCGGCTTTTAGACAGCCACTCAAACGCGGAGACCCAGGAGCCACGCATGGCAAAGAAGAGTTCAATCGAGAAGAACAACCGGCGCAAGCGGATGGTGAAGAACGCCGCCGCCAAGCGCGAGCGGTTGAAGGAGATCATCGCCGACAAGAAGCGTCCGATGGAGGAGCGCTTCGCAGCGACGCTGAAGCTTGCCGAGATGCCGCGCAATTCGTCCGCGACCCGCATCCGCAATCGCTGCGAGCTGTCGGGCCGTCCGCGCTCGAACTACCGCAAGAACAAGCTGTCCCGCATCGCGCTGCGCGAGCTCGGCTCCAAGGGCATGGTGCCCGGTCTCGTGAAGTCCAGCTGGTAAGGAGGGTCGTTAGATGTCCACGCACGATCCAATCAGCGATCTGATCACCCGCATCCGCAACGCGCAGATGCGCTCCAAGAGCAAGGTCTCCACGCCCGGCTCGAAGATGCGCCAGAACGTGCTCGAGGTGCTGAAGTCGGAAGGCTACATCCGCGGTTACGCCACGCTCGAGCATCCGTCGGGTCGCAGCGAGATCGAGATCGAGCTGAAGTATTTCGACGGCGAGCCCGTCATCCGCGAGATCGAGCGGGTCTCCAAGCCCGGACGGCGTGTCTACGCCTCGGTGAAGAATCTGCCGCGGGTCAACAACGGGCTCGGCATTTCGGTATTGTCGACCCCGAAGGGGATCATGGCCGACCACGACGCGCGCGACGCGAATGTGGGCGGCGAAGTCCTCTTCACGGTGTTCTGAGAAGGATTTGAGCCATGTCACGTGTTGGCAAAAAGCCTGTAACCGTGCCGTCGGGCGTCACCGCAGCCGTCGACGGGCAGACCGTCAAGATGAAGGGGCCGAAGGGCCAGCTTCAGTTCGTGGTGCATAGCGACGTCGAGGTGAAGCTCGAGAACGGCCAGGTCAAGGTCAAGCCACGGGTCGAGACCAACCGCGCGCGGGCGCTGTACGGCACCGCGCGGGCGCAGGTCGCCAACCTCGTCGAGGGCGTCACCAAGGGCTTCGAGAAGAAGCTCGAGATCACCGGCGTCGGCTACCGCGCCGCGATGCAGGGCAAGAACCTGCAGCTCGCGCTCGGCTACAGCCACGACGTGGTCTATCCGATCCCGGAAGGCATCACGATCGCCGTGCCGAAGCCGACCGAGATCACGATCACGGGCAGCGACATCCAGCGCGTTGGCCAGGTCGCCGCCGAGATCCGCGCCTATCGTCCGCCGGAGCCCTACAAGGGCAAGGGTGTGAAGTATGTCGACGAATTCATCTTCCGCAAGGAAGGCAAGAAGAAGTAACGGAGCCGGTCATGTCACTCAAGGTCACGAATGCCCGGCGCAAGCAACGCGTGAGGAACGCGCTGCGCCGTTCCGGCGGCGGCCGTCCCCGCCTGTCGGTGTTCCGCTCGTCCAAGCACATCTATGCCCAGGTCATCGACGATCTGAAGGGCGAGACGCTGGCGTCGGCCTCCTCGCTGGAGAAGGCGATGCGCGACGGCGGCAAGACCGGCGCCGACATCGATGCGGCGAAGGCGGTCGGCAAGCTGCTGGCCGAGCGCGCCGCGCAGAAGGGTATCAAGGAAGTCGTGTTCGATCGCGGCAGCTATCTCTATCACGGGCGCGTCAAGGCTCTTGCCGACGCAGCGCGTGAGAGCGGGCTGAGCTTCTAACGGAATTTGAGGATTGAGGCGTAAGCCTCAGAAGGATTGGAAAAACCATGGCAGCTGAACGCGAACAACGTGGTGGACGCGATCAACGCGGCGGACGTGAGCGCAGGGATCGCGAGGAGCGCGACAGCGAGTTCGTGGACAAGCTCGTCCACATCAATCGCGTCGCCAAGGTCGTCAAGGGCGGCAAGCGCTTCGGCTTCGCGGCGCTGGTCGTGATCGGCGACCAGAAGGGCCGCGCAGGGTTCGGTCACGGCAAGGCGCGCGAGGTTCCGGAGGCTATCCGCAAGGCCACCGAATCCGCCAAGCGCAATCTGACCCGCGTGTCGCTGCGCGAGGGCCGCACGCTGCATCACGACATCGCCGGCCGCCATGGTGCCGGCCGCGTCTACCTGCGCGCTGCCCCGGCCGGTACCGGCATCATCGCCGGCGGTCCGATGCGCGCGGTGTTCGAGACGCTCGGCGTGCAGGACGTGGTGGCGAAGTCGATCGGCTCGTCCAACCCGTACAACATGGTGCGCGCGACCTTCGACGCGCTGAAGCACCAGGATTCACCGCGCTCGGTCGCGGCACGCCGCAACATCAAGGTGTCCACCCTGCAGGCCCGCCGCGTCGGCGGCGATGCCGAGGCGGCAGCCGACTAACGGAAGCTTTTCGGAGTCAAGACGATGGCCAAGGCCGCAAAGACGATCAAGATCGAGCAGACAGGCAGCCCGATCCGCCGCCATCATTCGCAGCGGTCGACCCTGATCGGGCTCAAGCTCAACAAGATCGGCCGCGTCGCCGAACTGCCGGACACCCCGGCGGTCCGCGGCATGATCGAGAAGGTTCACCATCTCGTCCGCGTCGTCGGCGAGAAGTAAGACACGGCGCATGATCCCGAAAAGTGGCTACCGGTTTTCGGGCCAGATCATGCGCAAGACATAAGGAGAAGGGCGATGAAGCTCACCGAGATCGCCGACAATCCTGGTTCGCGCAAGAAGCGCATGCGCGTCGGCCGTGGCATCGGTTCCGGCAAGGGCAAGCAGTCCGGCCGCGGCGGCAAGGGCCAGACCGCGCGCTCGGGCGTGCGCATCAAGGGTTTCGAGGGCGGCCAGATGCCGATGCATCGCCGCCTGCCCAAGCGCGGCTTCAACAACATCTTCCGGGTCGAATTCGCCGAGATCAACCTCGACCGGCTGCAGGACGCGGTCGACGCCAAGAAGCTGGACGCCGGCAGCGTCGTGAACGCGGAGGCGCTGGTGAAGGCGGGCGTGCTGCGCCGCTCCAAGGCCGGCGTGCGCCTGCTCGGCCGTGGCGAGCTCAAGGCCAAGCTCAACATCGAGGTGCACGGTGCCTCGAAGTCCGCGGTCGCGGCGGTCGAGAAGGCCGGCGGTTCGGTGAAGATCCTGGCGCCCGCCAAGGAAGAAGGCGAGGCGGCGTAACATCTGCGTCATCTCCCGCCGCCGGCGGGAGATGACGCAGACCTGACGTGGACTTATCGAAGCCGAGCACCAGATAATGTCCGGCGTCTGCCGAATGCCCTGGCCGAAGCGGGGCGTGACGGCGCAGCAGGCGGCGGGAGAAAGCCCAACATGGTCTCAGCAGCGGAACAACTGGCAGCCAATCTCAATTTCGGCGCGCTCGCCAAGGCCGACGAACTGAAGAAGCGCATCTGGTTCACCCTGGGTGCGCTGCTCGTCTACCGGCTCGGCACCTACATCCCGCTGCCCGGCATCGATCCCAACATCTGGGAGCAGGTGTTCCGCTCGCAGGCGGGCGGCATCCTCGGCATGTTCAACATGTTCGCCGGCGGCGGCATTCACCGCATGGCGATCTTCGCGCTGAACATCATGCCGTACATCTCGGCCTCGATCATCATTCAGCTGCTCACGACCGTTTCGCCGCAGCTCGAGGCCCTGAAGAAGGAAGGCGAGGCGGGCCGCAAGACGCTGAACCAGTACACCCGCTATCTCACCGTGATCCTGGCGGCGTTCCAGTCCTATGGCATCGCGGTCGGCCTCGAAGGCGCCGGCAACGTCGTCAGCGACCCCGGCCTGTTCTTCCGCCTCTCCACCACCGTCACGCTGACCGGCGGCACCATGTTCCTGATGTGGCTGGGCGAGCAGGTCACCTCGCGCGGCATCGGCAACGGCATCTCGCTGATCATCCTCGCCGGCATCGTCGCCGAGTTGCCTTCGGCGCTCGCCAACATGCTGGAACTGGGACGTCAGGGCGCGATGTCGACCGGGCTGATCCTGGTCGTGATCGTGATGGCGGTCGCCGTGATCGCGTTCATCGTGTTCATGGAACGCGCGCAGCGGCGTCTCCTGATCCAGTATCCGAAGCGCCAGGTCGGCAACAAGATGTTCGAGGGCCAGTCCTCGCATCTGCCGCTGAAGCTCAACACCTCGGGCGTGATCCCGCCGATCTTCGCGTCCTCGCTGCTCTTGATGCCGACCACTGTTGCGAATTTCTACGCCGGCAAGGGACCGGAGTGGTTCCAGTGGCTCACGACCCAGCTCAGCCACGGCCGCCCGCTGTTCCTGTTGCTGTATCTCGCGATGATCGTGTTCTTCGCGTTCTTCTACACGGCGATCGTGTTCAACCCGACCGAGACCGCCGATAACCTGAAGAAGCATGGCGGCTTCATTCCGGGCATCCGTCCCGGCGAGCGCACGGCGGAATACATCGACTACGTGCTGTCGCGGATCACGGTGGTCGGCGCGATCTATCTTGCGATCGTCTGCCTGATTCCGGAAATCCTGATTTCCTACGCTTCGGTGCCCTTCTACTTTGGTGGTACGTCGCTCTTGATCGTGGTCAGTGTCACCATGGACACGGTGGCGCAGGTTCAGGGTTATCTGCTCGCCCATCAGTATGAGGGGCTGATCAGGAAGTCGAAGCTGCGGGGACGTCGCCGCTAGACCAACGGCGGTGCGCCGGGCAGCGAACAACAACCCAAAGGTGTGCGCGAAATCGTTCACCGAGCGCCGGGGGGCGAATACATATGAGACTGATTCTTCTTGGACCGCCCGGGTCGGGCAAGGGAACCCAGGCGCAGCGGCTGGTGCAGCGCTACGGCATCGTCCAGCTCTCGACCGGCGACATGCTGCGTGCAGCGGTTGCGGCCGGCACCGAGATCGGACTCAGGGCCAAGGACATCATGGCGGCCGGCGGTCTCGTGCCCGACGAAATCGTGATCGGCATCATTTCCGACCGGATCGACCAGCCCGACGCCCATAACGGCTTCATCCTGGACGGCTTCCCGCGCACCGTGCCGCAGGCCGAGGCGCTGGACAAACTCCTGAAGCAGAAGCGGCTCGAGCTCGATGCGGTGGTCGAACTCCGCGTCAACGAGAGCGCGCTGGTGCAGCGGGTCGAGACCAGGGCGGCCGAAACCCGGGCGCGTGGCGAGGAAGTGCGGGCCGATGACACGGCCGAGGTGCTGACCAAGCGCCTGGCGAGCTACCGCGCCCAGACCGAGCCCCTGATCGAGTACTATTCGGAGCGCCGCAAGCTGCTGACGGTCGATGGCATGATGGCCATCGAGGAGGTCACCGCGGAAATCCAGCGGATATTGGCGGCGGTCGGCTCCGCCGAGCCCAAGGCAGCCCGGAAGCCGGCCCGCAAGGCCGCCCTAGCGAGAACGGCTGCCAAGAAGCCGGCTAAAACCGCGAAGAAGACAACCAAATCGGCCAAAAAGGTCACCAAATCGGCTCGCAAGGCCGCCAGGAAGGCGTCCAAGACCCCCAAGAAGAGGGGTAAGAAGGCCGCCAAGAAGGTCGTGAAGAAATCGGTCAGGAAGGCCGCCCGGAAGGCTCCGAAAAAGAGTGTCAAGAAGGTTGGGAAGAAGGCTGCGAAAAAGGTCACGAAAAAGCGAGCTAAGCGCTAGCAGCGGTTGACGAAACCCCATGGAATCCCTTAATAAGCCCGGCATCCAAGTCGGATAGTTTCAGACGATGCCGGGCCCCAGGACGACCAGGGGAGGGCGTCGTGTTCGCGTTTGTGAACACCTGCCCGAGAAAGCAAGAACTTAAAGTCCGGTCCTGACCTGGATCGGCAACAGGAGAGATGGCCGTGGCCCGTATTGCCGGCGTAAACATTCCCACCAACAAGCGCGTGCTGGTCGCGCTGCAGTACATCCACGGCATCGGCCCGAAGATCGCCGCCGAGATCATGGAGAAGGTGAAGATTCCGCAGGAGCGCCGCGTCAGCCAGCTGACCGACCAGGAAGTCCTGCAGATCCGCGAAGTGATCGACCGCGACTATCTCGTCGAGGGCGATCTGCGTCGCGAGACCGGCATCAACATCAAGCGTCTGATGGACCTCGGCTGCTATCGCGGCCTGCGCCATCGCCGCGGCCTGCCGGTGCGCGGTCAGCGCACCCACACCAACGCGCGAACGCGCAAGGGCCCGGCCAAGGCGATTGCCGGCAAGAAGAAGTAATTGGCGAATTGCGAATGGCAAATGGCGAGTAGGGCAGGCCTCTACTCGCCATTCGCCACTCACCATTCGCCTTCACAGGTGTAGCCGCTGGCATTACGGCGGCGTTTGAGATCACAGGAAAGGTCATCAATGGGCAAGGAAGCCACCCGCGTTCGTCGTCGTGAGCGCAAGAACATCGCCTCCGGCGTCGCGCACGTGAACTCGTCGTTCAACAACACGACCATCACCATCACCGACGCGCAGGGCAACACGATCGCCTGGTCGTCGGCGGGCACCATGGGCTTCAAGGGATCGCGCAAGTCGACCCCGTATGCAGCGCAGGTCGCGGCCGAGGACGTCGCCAAGAAGGCGCAGGAGCACGGCATGCGGACGCTGGAAGTCGAAGTCGCCGGACCCGGTTCGGGCCGCGAGTCCGCGCTCCGCGCGCTGCAGGCGGCGGGCTTCACCGTCACCTCGATCCGCGACGTGACCACGATCCCGCACAATGGCTGCCGCCCGCGCAAGCGCCGGCGCGTTTGAGTTCAAGTCCAAGTCGCGGGTGTCTTCGTCGTCCGCGATGACTTTTGCGAAGCCGCGACCACGATCTGCGGCCTTCTCCAACGCCAGTATTTGAAGTGGCAAATCGACTGGCCTGTATGGGTGAAACAGTGACGATCCAGAAAAATTGGCAAGAACTGATTCGGCCGAACAAGCTCCAGGTAACCCCGGGCTCCGATTCGGCCCGCTTCGCGACCATCGTCGCCGAGCCGCTCGAGCGCGGCTTCGGCCAGACGCTGGGCAACGCGCTGCGCCGCATCCTGCTGTCCTCGCTGCAGGGCGCCGCCGTACAGTCGGTGCACATCGACGGCGTGCTGCACGAGTTCTCCTCGATCGCGGGCGTCCGTGAGGACGTCACCGACATCGTGCTGAACATCAAGGACATCTCGATCAAGATGCAGGGCGAAGGCCCCAAGCGCATGGTCGTGAAGAAGAGCGGACCGGGCGCGGTTACCGCCGGCGACATCCAGACCGTCGGCGACGTCGTCGTGCTCAATCCGGAGCTGCAGATATGCACGCTGGACGAGGGCGCCGAGATCCGCATGGAGTTCACGGTCGCCACCGGCAAGGGCTACGTGCCCGCCGAGCGCAACCGTCCCGAGGACGCGCCGATCGGCTTGATCCCGGTCGACAGCCTGTACTCGCCGGTGCGCAAGGTCTCCTACAAGGTCGAGAACACCCGCGAGGGCCAGATCCTCGACTACGACAAGCTGACCATGACGATCGAGACCAACGGCGCCATCACGCCGGATGACTCGGTGGCCTATGCTGCGCGCATCCTGCAGGATCAGCTCAACGTGTTCGTCAACTTCGAGGAGCCGCGCAAGGAAGTCGCGCAGGAGATCATCCCGGATCTCGCCTTCAACCCGGCCTTCCTCAAGAAGGTGGACGAGCTCGAGCTGTCGGTGCGTTCGGCCAACTGCCTGAAGAACGACAACATCGTCTACATCGGCGACCTCGTGCAGAAGAGCGAGGCGGAAATGCTCCGCACTCCGAACTTTGGCCGCAAGTCGCTGAACGAGATCAAGGAAGTGCTGGCCCAGATGGGTCTGCACCTCGGCATGGAAGTGCCGGGCTGGCCGCCGGAGAACATCGACGAGCTCGCCAAGCGCTTCGAGGATCACTA
>NZ_JAGWUA010000323.1 GCF_028868675.1 Bradyrhizobium sp. | reverse complement strand
GGTAAACGGCCGGTTAACATTACCGCTCGAATTGACGTCGCGCGCCAACGGCAATTTCCAACGTTTGCGCTAAGGATGGCCGCGTGACGCGGGGCGAGCCCGGCCCGGCCGCGTGAACGGGGAATATCGGGACGTGGTCGACATCGCGCATCGGACTGCGATCAACGCCGCATCGGCCAGGGATGCCACGCCGGCGCGCACCTCGCTCGTTGCCGTCGAATCCATCGATCCCGGACAGTGGCAGTCACTCGGCGACCGCGCCATCGAGCCGAACGCGTACTATCTGCCTGCCTGGGAGCTCGCCGTCAGCGCGTCCGCCCGCGGGCGCACCAACGCGCTGGCGCTGCACGCGTCCGATCCGTCATCCGCGCGGCTGACCGGCCTGATGCCGGTGGTGTCGTCGTGGCGAGCCTGGAAGCTCCCTTTGCCCGCGCTGGTGAGCGCACATCCCTATGGCACGCTGTGCAGCCCGCTGCTCGATCGCGCGATGGCGACGGACGCAGCCGCGCGTCTGCTGGAGCAGGCGCGACAGGCCGGCGCCCATGCGCTGATCCTGCGCGATGTCGCGCTTGACGGCGCCGCGATGCGCACGCTGCGGGACGCCCTGCGGCGCGCCGGCCTCGCGCCGCGCATGCTGAGGTCGCATCTGCGCGCTTGCCTCGATGCGTCGCAGGACGCCGACGCGCTGCTGCGCGATGCACTCGGCGGCAGGAAGCTGAAGGAATTGCGCCGACTGCGCCACCGTCTTGAAGAGCACGGCACCGTGTCGTTTGTCGTCGCGCGCACGCCCGGCGAGGTTCGCGCCGCGCTGGAAACCTTCCTGCAGCTGGAAGCCAGCGGCTGGAAGGGCAAACGCGGCACCGCGCTCGCCCAGCACGCGGGCGACGCGGCCTTCATCCGCCGTGCCGCACCAGCGCTGGCCGAGGCCGGGCAATGCGAGATCATCACCGTGCAAACCGGCGCGACGCCGGTGGCCGCCGGCATCGTGCTGCGCAGTCAGGACCGCGCCTTCTTCTTCAAGCTCGGCATCGACGAGCGCTTTGCGAGATATTCGCCGGGCGTGCAGCTCACGTGTGAGCTGACCCGGCACCTCTGCGCCGATCCGACCATCGCGAGCGCGGATTCCACCGCAGGCCCCGACCACCCCATGATCAACCCGATCTGGCGCGGCCGCTTTGCGATGGGCGACGTGCTCGTTCCCCTCAGGCGCAACGACCCTGCCGTGACGCTGATCCACGCGGCGCTGGTCGCGCGCGGTCTTGCACGAGACGCCGCGCGACGCGCGGTTCGCATGCTCCGCGGATGAGACGGGCTACTCCGCCGCCTCGGCGTTGATCTCCGCCGAGACCTCGCGGATGGCGCGGGCGAGCAGGTTCGGGTCCTGCGCGCCGGAGACGGCGTATTTCTGCGCAAACACATAGGTCGGCACGCCGGAGATGCCCTTGTCGGAGGCCTCCTGCGCCTGCGCCGAGATTCGCGCGACGTCCTCGTCGGTGGCGAGCCGCCGGCGGACGTCATCCGCATCGAGGCCGACATCGGCCGCCGCCTGCACCAGCACGTCGACGTCGGTGAGATCGCCGCCGTCGCGGAAATAGAGCTCCATCAGCCGCTGCTTCATCTCGGGCGCCTTGCCGATTGTCTCCGCCCAGAGGATCAGGCGGTGGCAGTCGATGGTGTTGGGCTGGCGCCTGACGAGATCGGGCCGATAGGTCAGCCCCTCCTCGCTCGCGGCAGCGACGACGCGGCCCGCGATGCCCTTGTAGGCCTCGACCGAGCCGAACTTGGCGGTCAGATAGTCCTCGCGGCTGATGCCCTCGCGCGGCACCCAGGGATTGAGGAAGAACGGACGGAAGGTCACCTTGACCGGAACATCCGGCACCAGCGCGAGCGCGCTCTCGATGCGGTGCTTGCCGATATAGCACCAGGGGCACACCACGTCGGAGACGACGTCGATCTGCAGCGGTTTCAGCGTGCTCATGGGCGCCTCCTGCGGGCCTTTGGTTCGCCCGAAGATAAGCCGAACGCGGCCCGAGACAAGAGCGCTATGCGAGGCCGGCCGCGATCTGCTTCAGCCGTTCGGCCGTGCGCTCGTCGGCGGGAAAGAACGTCTCCAGCGTCAGCTCCGACAGCGTGATGTCGACCGGCGTTCCGAACACCATGGTGGTGGAGAAGAAGCTCAGGACCTCGCCCTCGTGGCGCAGCTTGAAGGGGATCGCGACGTTGTCGCCCAACAGCGGCGCCGGGCGCGCCGGGACCGGATAGCTCTTGAGCTCGTGATAGAGCCTGATCAATTCGGCGTCGGCGGTCGCCTCGCATTGCCGGTGCAGGCGCTCCAGCAGGTGCCCGGACCATTCGCCGAGATTGACGGTGCGCGGCGCCAGCGCCTCCGGGTGGAAGGCGAGCCTGAGCACGTTGAGAGGCTGGCCGAGCAGGTGCTGCGGAACTCCCGCGAGGAGCGGCGCCACCATGCGGTTGGCGGCGACCAGATTCCAGCGCCGGTCATAGGCCAGCGCCGGATTGGGCTCATGCGCCCCGAGGACGAGATCGATCGCCTGGCGCGCCGACGCCAGCGCGGGATCCTCGAGCGGGCGCTGCGGAAAAGCCGGCGCGTAGCCGGCCGCGACGAGAAGCACGTTGCGTTCGCGCAAGGGCACCTCCAGCCGCTCCGCCAGCCTCAAGACCATGTCACGCGACGGCGTGGCGCGGCCGGTCTCGATAAAGCTCAGATGCCGCGCCGAGATCTCGGCCTCGCCGGCGAGATCGAGCTGGCTCATGCGGCGGCGCTGCCGCCATTCGCGCAAATGGTCGCCGACGTGGACCGACTGGGCTCGTTCGGCTCGCGCAGCGGATGCATGGGCGTTCATGGCCGAAAACCTAACACGCGGATTTCGCCCCTTCCATTACTCCCGAGGTAATCGAATTCGGCCGGCGAGCGGCGCATCTTCGCGAGCACAGGAGCCTCTGCCCGTTCCGCCTCGCCCGCCTGCTTCGCGCCTTCTGGCGCGGGCTGCGCTGATCTTCCCTGAATCTCCAAACCAAGGAGAACGATCATGATCCACGCATCCCGCTTCCTGCGCCGCACCCTGCTCGCCGACGCGATCTTCAGCGGCGTCGCGGCGCTCGGCTTTACCTTCGGCGCCGGCGCGTTCGCCTCGCTCTTCAACCTCCCCGAGGCGCTGCTGCGCGAGAGCGGCCTGTTCCTGATCGCCTATACCGCGCTGGTCGGCTGGCTGTCGTCGCGGAGCGCCGTGGCGAAGGCGCTCGTCATCATGGTCGTCGCCGGCAACGCCGCCTGGACGGTTGCGAGCATTGCCCTCTTGTTCTCCGGCGCGGTGTCACCG
>NZ_JAGWUA010000107.1 GCF_028868675.1 Bradyrhizobium sp. | reverse complement strand
TGCGACCACAAGTCGATCGCCGACATCGAGAAGAGCATTGCCGACTATGGTCGCCGCGCCCGCGACGGCCAGCTCAAGATCGAGGAGATGCAGGGCGGCACCTTCACCGTCACCAATGGCGGCATCTACGGCTCGCTGATGTCGACGCCGATCCTGAATGCGCCGCAGTCCGGCATCCTCGGCATGCACAAGATCCAGGAGCGGCCGATGGCCATCGGCGGCAAGATCGAGATCCGCCCGATGATGTATCTGGCGCTGTCCTACGATCACCGCGTGATCGACGGCAAGGAAGCCGTCACCTTCCTGGTCCGCGTCAAGGAAAGCCTGGAGGATCCAGCGCGGCTGGTGCTGGACCTCTGATCCCTGATGCCGTGAAAGCGCGGCCGCCTGCGAAGGCGGCGGCGCATGTGGACAGATGGAGACGAAATTGACGGACAGGGTTGCGATCATCACCGGCGGCAGCCGCGGCATCGGGCGGGCGACCGCGATCGCGGCGGCGGCGCGCGGTTTCCGCGTCGTCGTCGGCTATGCCAGCAACGAGGCTGCTGCCAACCAGGTGGTGGCCGCGATCGAGGGCAGGAACGGCAAGGCCATCGCGGCGAGGTGCGACGTCGCCGAGGAGAAGGGCATCCTCGCGCTGTTCAAGGCCGCCGACAAGTTCGGCACGCTCGGCGCGCTGGTCAACAATGCCGGCGTGGTCGGCACCACCTCGCGCGTCGACGACATGTCGGCCGAGCGCATCCAGCGCATCATGGCGGTCAACGTCACCGGTTCGATCCTGTGCGCGCGCGAGGCGGTCAAGCGCATGTCGACCAAGCACGGCGGCAAGGGCGGCGTCATCGTCAACCTGTCCTCCGTCGCCTCCAAACTCGGCTCGCCCAACACCTATGTCGACTATGCCGCCTCCAAGGGCGCGATCGACTCCTTCACCGTCGGCCTCGGCTACGAGGTCGCCGGCGAAGGCATCCGCGTCGCCGCGATCCGGCCCGGCCTGATCGACACCGAAATCCACGCCTCGGGCGGCGAGCCCGACCGCGCCCATCGCCTCGCCCACATGGTACCGATGAAGCGCGTCGGCACGGCGGAGGAAATCGCCAACGCCATCGTCTGGCTGATGTCGGAAGACGCTTCCTACGTCACGTCGGCCATTCTCGACGTGTCCGGCGGGCGCTGAGACGTCACCTCACATTCAACTCACGGGACTTTTCTACATGGCTACCTACGATCTCGTCGTCATCGGCACCGGACCGGGCGGTTATGTCTGCGCGGTGCGCGCAGCGCAGCTTGGAATGAAAGTCGCCGTGGTGGAGAAGAACGCGACGCTTGGCGGCACCTGCCTCAATGTCGGCTGCATGCCGTCGAAGGCGCTCCTGCACGCCTCCGAGATGTTCGAGGAAGCCGCGCACTCCTTCGCCAGGATGGGCGTCACCGTCTCGGCGCCGAAGCTCGACCTGCCGGCGATGATGAACTTCAAGCAGCAGGGCATCGACGGCAATGTCAAGGGCGTCGAGTTCCTGATGAAGAAGAACAAGATCGACGTGCTGAAGGGCAAGGGCAAGATCCTCGGCGGCGGCAAGGTCGAGGTCTCCGCCGACGGCAAGTCGCAGACGATCGAGACCAAGAACATCGTGATCGCCACAGGTTCGGACATCGCGCGCCTCAAGGGCATCGAGATCGACGAGAAGCGCATCGTGTCATCGACCGGCGCGCTGTCGCTCGACAAGGTGCCGGGCAAGCTCCTGATCGTGGGCGCCGGCGTGATCGGGCTCGAGCTCGGCTCGGTCTGGCGTCGTCTCGGCGCCGAGGTCGTGGTGGTGGAATTCCTCGACCGCATCCTGCCGGGCATGGACGGCGAGGTGGCGCGGCAATTCCAGCGCATGCTCGAGAAGCAGGGCTTTGCGTTCAGGCTGGGCGCCAAGGTCACCGGCGTCGACACCTCGGGCAAGACGCTCAAGGTGAGCGTCGAGCCGGCCGCGGGGGGCGCGGCGGAAACGCTCGAAGCCGACGTCGTGCTCGTCTGCATCGGCCGCGTGCCCTACACCGACGGTCTCGGGCTGAAGGACGCCGGCGTTGCCCTCGACAGCCGCGGCCGCGTGCAGATCGATTCGCATTTTGCGACCAGCGTGAAGGGCGTCTTCGCGATCGGCGACGTGGTCGCCGGCCCCATGCTCGCGCACAAAGCCGAGGATGAAGGCGTCGCGGTTGCGGAGATCATCGCCGGCCAAGCCGGGCACGTGAACTACGACGTTATCCCAGGCGTCGTGTATACCACGCCGGAAATCGCCTCCGTCGGCAAGACCGAGGAGGAACTGAAGCAGGCAGGCGTGGCTTATACCGTCGGGAAATTTCCGTTTACCGCCAACGGCCGCTCCAAGGTCAACCAGACCACCGATGGCTTTGTGAAGGTTCTCGCAGATGCGAAGACCGATCGCGTGCTGGGTGTCCACATCGTCGGCCGCGAGGCCGGCGAGATGATCCACGAAGCGGCCGTGCTGATGGAGTTTGGTGGCAGTGCAGAAGATCTCGCTCGCACCTGCCATGCGCATCCGACCCGTTCGGAGGCCGTCAAGGAAGCGGCGCTTGCAGTCGGCAAGCGCGCGATCCATATGTAGGATACGTCCGGAGCGGAATCGGGCGGGACATCACATGCTGCGCCGCCTTCTTCAACCGGTCTGGGTCCTGCTTGCGATCATCTTCCTGATCGAAGCCTGGCTGTGGGACCACCTCGAGCCGATCGTGGCGCGCGTCGTCGCGGCGATCCCGCTCGCCGCCTTCAAGGAGTGGCTGTCCGATCGCGTCGATGCGTTGTCGCCGGCGATGACGCTGATCGTGTTCGCGGTTCCGATCGTTCCGCTGTTTCCGCTCAAGCTCGTCGGCCTGTGGCTGCTCACCCACGAATACTGGGCGAGCGCCGTGTTCACGATCCTGTTCGCAAAATTCCTCGGCGTCGGCGTCACCGCCTTCATCTTCGACGTGACGCGCGACAAGCTCCTGGAAATGACCTGGTTCGAGAAGGTCTACGAGTTCATCCTGATGCTGCGCGCCAAGGCCCACGAGTTGGTCGATCCGATCAAGCGGCGCATCAGGGAGATCATCGCCGGCAACGGCGAAGGCTGGTCCTCCCGCACGCTGCGTCTGATCCAGCGCTTCCGCAAGAGCGTGCACGAAGCACGCTGACGCTGTTTCCAAGGCGCGCGTTGCGCAATCGCCGTAGCCCGGATGGAGCGAAGCGCAATCCGGGTTTCTTGGCCCCGCATTCCGCTGCGCTGCATGCGAGCTACGACGGCGCCGCGCCGGCTCTCAATGCAGATGCAGCAGGTGCGGCAGCCAGAGGCCGAGCCCGGTCATGCCGAGGCCCGCGAGCGTCAGGAGACCGGCGATCCAGGCGAGCGGCAGTATGCCGGTGATGATGGTGGCCGACGCCAGCACGATGCCGATCTGGAAGGCGGCCGAGGCGAGCTCGAAATGATGATATTTGGCGGTCGCCTCGTCGCGCTCGTGCTCGGCATGCTTGGCCTTCTCGGCGAGCTGCTCGGTGCCTTCGCCGGTTTCCGGCTCCGAGCGGTAGCGCGCCGCGGTCTTCTGCCAGTCGTCGATCTGCTTCTGCACCGCCGCCTTGGTGGCCTCGTCGGTGACGACGCTGGCGGTGAGCTTGCCCTGGTCGGCGGCGGTCTGCACCACGGTGCGGCGGATGCTCTTGGCCTGGAAGAAGGCCCAGAGATTGGAGGCCTCGACGTTCTTGCTGATCGATTCGGTCTGCGCGCCCTTGCCGAGCGTCTCCGAGATCGCGAGGAACAGCGCCAGCACGGCGATCAGGAGGGCGATCTTCCTGTTCTCGCCGGACGCGTGCTCGGCATGCTCAGCGTGCTCCATGCTTTCATGTGCGCTCATGATTCCCTCCTGCCTCGGTTGTCAACGATTGACCGAACCGCGCCGCCCGCGCAAGAGGGCAGCGGGGTGTGACGGGAGTGTGTCGGGACTCTCGTGTCCCGGACGCGGCGCGGCGTGAAAGCTGCGACGCAGAGCCGGGACCCAGCCATTCGCTGCGAATAGGCCCCGGCTCTGCAGCGCACCGTTGAAGAAGCGTTGCGCTGCGTCCGGGGCACGAGAGCGTCGATTGATTCACCGCCGCGGATGCGCGGCGGCGTAGACCTCCAGCAGCCGCTCGGAATCGATGCCGGTATAGACCTGCGTGGTCGAGAGCGAGGAGTGGCCGAGCAATTCCTGGATGGCGCGCAGATCGCCGCCGCGCGACAAGAGATGCGTGGCGAAGGAATGCCGGAGCGCGTGCGGCGTGGCGCTGTCGGGCAGGCCGAGCGCGCCGCGCAGCCGCTCCATCGCGAGCTGGATGATACGCGGGCTCAACGGCCCGCCGCGCGCGCCGAGGAAGACCGGACCGTCCGGGGCGAGCGGGTGCGGGCACAGGCCGGCATATTCGTCGATCAGCGCCAGCACGTTCTGCAGCACCGGCACCATGCGCGTCTTGTTGCCTTTGCCGGTGACGATCAGCACGTCGCCTTCGCCGGGCCGCGGCACGTCGCGGCGCTTCAATCCGAGCGCCTCGGAGATGCGCAGGCCTGAGCCGTAGAGCAACGCCATGACGGCGGCGTCGCGCACCAGGATCCAGGTCTCGCGCTCCTCGCCCGCGCGTTCATCGGCGTTCGCAAGCCGCTTGGCGGACGCCATCGGCAGCGGCTTCGGCAGGCTCTTGCCGACCTTGGGCGCGCGGATCGCCGACAGTGCACCGACCTTGCCGTTGCCCTCGCATTCGAGGAAGCGGCCGAAGGAGCGCAGGCCGGCCAGCGCCCGCATCAGCGAGCGGCCGGAAATGTCGTTGGCGCGGCGCATCGCCATGAAGGCGCGGACGTCGCTCGCATCGAGCCTTGCGAACCGCGCCAGGCTAACCCGCTCGCCCCAATGGGTGCAGAGAAAATCCAGGCACTGCCTGATGTCGCGGGCATAGGCCTCCAGCGTCTTCGGCGACAGCCGCCGTTCGGCGCCGAGATGGGACAGCCAGCGCGCGATCTCCGGCGCGATGGTCGGGTCGGCGCTGGCAAGCTCGAATGGCGGGGCGGCCGCTTTGCTCATGAGGCTCTGGACGCGGTGATTCCCGAGAGTATATCGCATCCCCTTCGTTTATCGTTCGCTAAGGCCGCCCGGCGGCGCTAGCCTTCGGCCGTTCAAGGTTCCGATTCCGGTGATGGATCATCCCTCCCGCCCCGCTCCTGCCGCCGCGTCGACCCGCATGGTCGACGTGCTGGTGCCGGTCGCGCTCGACCAGACCTATTCCTACCGGGTGCCGCGCGGCATGGAGCTGAAGGCCGGCGACCTCGTCGGCGTGCCGCTCGGTCCGCGCGAGGTCTTGGCCGTGGTGTGGGCGGAGAACGCCAATCCGGATCCGCGCCTGCACAACCGCCTCAAGGACGTCAGCGAGAAGCTCGACATTCCGCCGCTCAAGGGCGAATTGCGTTCGCTGGTCGACTGGGTCGCCAATTATACGCTGGGTGCGCGCGGCATGGTGTTGCGCATGTGCCTGCGCATGGGGGAGAATCTCGGCCCGGAGCGGGCGCGAGCCGGTGTGCGGCTGGTCGGCGATCCACCGCGGCGACTGACGCCGGCGCGCCGCCGCGTGATCGAACTGCTGTCGGACCGACTTCTGCACGGCAAGTCCGAGGTTGCGAAAGAGGCAGGCGTCTCGCCCGGCGTAATCGACGGCCTGGTCGACGAAGGCACGCTCACGGTCGAGTCGTTGCCGCCGCCTCCGCCGCCGCCGGCGCCAGACCCGGCCTACGGCCAGCCGGACTTCACGCCCCAGCAGCGCGCGGCGGTCGACGCCATGCGCGCGCTCGCGGCCAACGGCAGCTTTCACGTCGCGCTCCTGGACGGCGTCACCGGCTCGGGAAAGACCGAGGTCTATTTCGAGGCGGTGGCCGAGGCCATCCGCCGCGGCAAGCAGTCGATGATCCTGATGCCGGAGATCGCGCTGACCGGCCAGTTCCTCGACCGCTTCGCGCGCCGGTTCGGCGTGCGGCCGCTGGAATGGCATTCCGAGCTCACGCCGCGCACCCGTGCGCGCAACTGGGCGGCGATTTCGGAAGGCAAGGCGCCGGTCGTGGTCGGTGCGCGTTCGGCGCTGTTCCTGCCCTACGCCGATCTCGGCCTCATCGTCGTGGATGAGGAGCACGACCAGGCCTACAAGCAGGACGACGGCGTGCACTATCACGCTCGCGACATGGCGGTGGTGCGGGCGCACATCGCAAAAATTCCGATCGTGCTGGCCTCAGCGACGCCTTCGGTCGAGACCGAGGTCAATGCGCGCAAGGGGCGCTATCAGCGCATCGCGCTGCCGGCGCGCTTCGGCGGCCAGCACATGCCCCATATCGAGGCGATCGACCTGCGGCGCGAACCGCCCGCGCGCGGCCGCTTCATCTCGCCGCGGCTCGCCGGTGAGATCAAGACCGCGATCGAGCGGCGCGAGCAGGCGCTGTTGTTCCTCAATCGTCGCGGCTATGCGCCGCTCACCCTGTGCCGCGCCTGCGGCCATCGCTTCGCCTGCACCATCTGCGACGCGTGGCTGGTCGATCATCGCTTCCGGCAGCGGCTGGTCTGTCACCATTGCGGCTTCTCAATGCCGCGCCCGCACGTCTGCCCGAACTGCCAGGCCGAGGAATCGCTGGTCGCGGTCGGGCCCGGCGTCGAGCGGCTGCAGGAGGAGGCGGCCGCACTGTTCCCGGAAGCGCGCAGCATGGTGCTGTCGAGCGATCTCATCACCTCGATCGAGACCATGCGCTCCGAGCTCAACGAGATCGCGGAAGGCCGCGTCGACATCATCATCGGCACGCAGCTCGTGGCCAAGGGCCACAATTTCCCGCGCCTCAACCTGGTCGGCGTGGTCGATGCCGATCTCGGCCTCTCCAACGGCGATCCGCGCGCCGCCGAGCGCACCTGGCAGTTGCTCAACCAGGTGATCGGCCGCGCCGGCCGTGAGCAAGGTCGCGGCGTCGGCTACCTGCAGACCCATCAGCCCGAGCATCCCGTGATGAAGGCGCTGGTCGCCTGCGATCGCGAGGCCTTCTATGCCAGCGAGATCGAGATGCGGGAGCGCACGCTCTATCCGCCGTTCGGACGGCTCGCGAGCCTGATCGTCTCGGCGGGCGACCGCCCGAGCGCCGAAGGTTTTGCGCGCCGGCTCGTCGCGCTCGCGCCGCGCGACGAACGCGTCCAGGTGCTGGGGCCCGCCGAAGCGCCGCTTGCGGTGATCAAGGGCCGCTATCGCTTTCGCGTATTGGTGAAATCGGCCCGCGGCTTCGACCTGTCGGATTATCTGCGCAACTGGCTTGCAATCGGGCCCAAGACCAGGGGCAATCTCAAGCTCGAGGTCGACGTCGATCCGCAGAGCTTCTTGTAGGTGTCATTCGGGGCGGTGCGCAGCATCGAACCCGGAACGACGGCAAATGGAAAGGGCCCGCCCGTCCCCCAAGACGGCGGGCCCTTGTCGCACGCGCAGCAAGCTTTCGTGTCCTGATGGGACCGCGAAGGTGCCTGGGCTCGTGGCGAGGATGCGCGTCGAACGACGCTGTTACGAAACGACCTCGGCGGTGACGCGGCCGACGCCGGCGCCAGTGAGGCCGATGGCGCGCGCGGCGCCGGTGGAGAGGTCGAGCACGCGGCCGCGCACGAACGGGCCGCGGTCATTGATGGTGACGACGACGCTGCGGCCGCCATGGGTCACGCGGACCTTGGTTCCGAACGGCAGCGAACGGTGCGCGGCGGTCATGGCGTTCTGGTTGAAACGCTGGCCGGATGCGGTGCGGCTGCCGGACTCGTTGCCGTAATAGGAAGCCATGCCGGAGAAGGAATGGCCGCTGCCGGACGACGACATGACGGCCGCGTTGGCGTCCCGCCAGTTGGAACTTTGGTGATGATAGTGGCGGTGGTGCCTGGATTTGGCCGAAGCCTCGGTGGCAGTTCCACCGACCAGGAGAGTTGCGGCGACGAAAGCAATCGCCGTACGCGGCTGGGTTACACGTCCCAGCGTCTTGAGTGACAGCATCTAGTGGTCCCTACGCTAGTATTGCCACATACGTGGCTAGTTGAGCCCCCATCGGTTTGCGAGCGGGACCGCGTTTCCTTTCGGAATAAGGCATGAATTTGGCAGTAGTTCCCGTATGTGTACGGTTGACATATCTTGTTACCTCATCGGCTATTCGTGAGATATTTCAAACTATTTAACTTTAACAATTTATTAATTATAGTATTACTTAATAATACTGTAGAACGAAGTCATCAGCCATGATGTTGAGAATTCGGTAAGTATTCGGCTGGCGAGTGCATGTTGCACTGCAGCGGAAAGACATGGCCGGTATGCGGTGAGGGCGGGAACCAATCCGGGTTTCGGGGAGCGGGCGGGATTGATTTTTGTCGTGTCGCGAGCCCTCGCCGGTCGCCGCGCGCCTGGCGCTTCGCTGACGTGCACAGACGCAGCCTTTAATCTGGCGTCATGTTGCACCTGCGCGCCCGCCATGCTAGCAAAGCGCCGATTTTAACGAGCCCGGCACGTTCCGTGCCGGCCGGAAATCGAAGTCCCGCTTGAATTCCAAGGGCTTGGATCGCTTGGCGCCGCTCGTGGCGACGGTTTTTCCCTTGCGAATTTGACAGCTAAAAGAGCGCGTCTGTGGCTGCAGAAGATCCGTCCGTTTCAGGTGTGTCCGGTCGTTATGCAACGGCCCTGTTTGAACTGGCCCGCGACCAAAAGACGGTCGATGCGGTCAAGGCCGATCTCGACAGGTTCGACGGCCTGCTGAACGAGAGCGCGGACTTGAAGCGCCTCGTCCGCAGCCCGGTGTTCTCGGCGGACGCCCAGTCCAGGGCGCTCGCCGCCGTGCTGGACAAGGCCGGCATCTCCGGCATCTCCGCCAATTTCCTCAAAGTCCTGACCGCCAACCGCCGGCTGTTCGCGGTGGCCGACGTCATCCGCGCGTTCCGCGCGCTGGTCGCCAGGTTCAAGGGCGAGGCGGCGGCCGACGTGACCGTGGCGGAACCGCTCTCGGACAAGAATCTCGACGCTCTCAAGGTCGCCCTCAAGACGGTGACCGGCAAGGACGTCGCGCTCAACGTGAAAGTCGATCCCTCGATCATCGGTGGCCTCGTGGTCAAGCTTGGCAGCCGGATGGTCGATAGTTCGCTTCGCACCAAACTCAATTCGATCAAGCACGCGATGAAAGAGGCAGGCTGATGGACATCCGCGCCGCGGAAATTTCCGCGATCCTCAAGGAACAGATCAAGAATTTCGGCCAGGAAGCCGAGGTCTCCGAGGTCGGGCAGGTGCTGTCCGTCGGTGACGGCATCGCCCGCGTCTACGGGCTGGACAACGTCCAGGCCGGCGAAATGGTCGAGTTCGAGAACGGTACCCGCGGCATGGCGCTGAACCTCGAAACCGACAACGTCGGCATCGTGATTTTCGGCGCCGACCGCGAGATCAAGGAAGGCCAGACCGTCAAGCGCACGCGTGCCATCGTGGACACCCCCGTCGGCAAGGGCCTGCTCGGCCGCGTCGTCGACGCGCTGGGCAACCCGATCGACGGCAAGGGTCCGATCCAGGGCGCCGAGCGCCGCCGCGTCGACGTCAAGGCGCCCGGCATCATTCCGCGCAAGTCGGTGCACGAGCCGATGGCGACCGGCCTCAAGGCGATCGACGCCCTGATCCCGATTGGACGTGGCCAGCGCGAGCTGATCATCGGCGACCGCCAGACCGGCAAGACCGCGGTCGCGCTCGACACCATCCTGAACCAGAAGCCGCTCAACGCACAGCCCGACGAGAAGATCAAGCTGTACTGCGTTTACGTCGCGGTCGGCCAGAAGCGTTCCACCGTCGCGCAGTTCGTGAAGGTGCTGGAAGAGCAGGGCGCGCTCGAATACTCGATCGTCGTCGCCGCCACCGCCTCCGATCCGGCGCCGATGCAGTACATCGCTCCGTTCACCGGCTGCACCATGGGCGAGTACTTCCGCGACAACGGCATGCACGCCGTCATCATCTATGACGACTTGTCCAAGCAGGCCGTCGCCTACCGCCAGATGTCGCTGCTGCTGCGCCGCCCGCCGGGCCGCGAAGCCTATCCGGGCGACGTGTTCTATCTCCACTCCCGCCTGCTCGAGCGCGCCGCGAAGCTCAACGACTCGCTCGGCGCCGGCTCGCTGACCGCGCTGCCGGTCATCGAAACCCAGGCCAACGACGTCTCGGCATACATCCCGACCAACGTCATCTCGATCACCGACGGCCAGATCTTCCTGGAGACCGATCTGTTCTTCCAAGGCATCCGTCCGGCGGTGAACGTCGGCCTGTCGGTGTCGCGCGTCGGCTCCTCGGCGCAGACCAAGGCGATGAAGAAGGTCGCCGGCAAGATCAAGGGCGAGCTCGCGCAGTACCGCGAAATGGCGGCGTTCGCGCAGTTCGGCTCCGACCTGGACGCCGCGACCCAGCGCCTGCTCAACCGCGGCTCGCGTCTGACCGAGTTGCTGAAGCAGCCGCAGTTCTCGCCGCTCAAGATGGAAGAACAGGTCTGCCTGATCTGGGCCGGCACCAACGGCTACCTCGATCCGCTGCCGCTCAACAAGATCAGGGCGTTCGAGGACGGCCTGTTGTCGCTGCTGCGCGGCAAGAACGCCGACATCCTCACCGCGATCCGCGACAGCCGCGATCTGTCGGACGATGTCGCCGGCAAACTGAAGGCGGCGGTCGAGGCTTACGCGAAGAGCTTCGCCTAAAGGTCGCTGTCATGGCCGGGCTGTCCCGGCCATGCTCGCCACGCTCGAAAGACACCAGGGTGCACGTCCGGCGCACGGCCGGGCATGACGACGAGAACAGGCTAGCGGTCTGGTTTGAGAATCCGACCGTCGGGGTGAACGAAGAATGGCGTCACTGAAAGACATGCGGGTGCGCATCGCCTCCACCAAGGCGACGCAGAAGATCACCAAGGCCATGCAGATGGTGGCGGCGTCGAAGCTGCGCCGCGCCCAGACCGCCGCGGAAGCGGCCCGGCCGTACGCCACCAAGATGGAGGCCGTCATCGGCAACATCGCGGCGGCGGCCGCCGCTTCGCCCGGAGCGCCGGCGCTGCTGGCCGGCACCGGCAAGGACCAGGTCCATCTGCTGCTGGTCTGCACCGGCGAGCGCGGCCTGTGCGGCGCCTTCAACTCCGCGATCGTGCGTCTGGCGCGCGAACGCGCCCTCGTCCTGATGAACGAGGGCAAGGAAGTCAAATTCTTCTGCGTCGGCCGCAAGGGCTACGAGCAGCTCCGCCGCACCTTCGAGAAGCAGATCGTCGAGCATGTCGACCTGCGCAGCGTGCGTCAGCTCGCTTTCGTCAATGCCGAGGACATTGCGAAAAAGCTGCTGGCGCGCTTCCAGGCCGGCGAATTCGATGTCTGTACGCTGTTCTATTCCTCCTTCAAGTCGGTCATTGCGCAGGTCCCGACCGCGCAGCAGGTCATTCCGCTGGAGGTAGGGGAAGGCAACGGATCGGCGACATCCTACGAGTACGAGCCGGAGGAGGACGAGATCCTCCCCCGACTCTTGCCGCGCAATCTGGCGGTGCAGATCTTCCGAGCGCTGCTCGAGAACAACGCTTCGTTCTACGGCGCGCAGATGTCCGCGATGGACAACGCCACCCGCAACGCGGGCGAGATGATCCGCAAGCAGACGCTGGTCTACAACCGTACGCGTCAGGCCATGATCACCAAGGAACTCATTGAAATCATTTCCGGTGCGGAAGCAGTCTGACCGGAAGCGAAATTCGGATCGAAGGAGACAGTAAATGGCTACAGCAGCCAACCAGACCGGTCGCGTCACCCAGGTCATGGGCGCCGTCGTCGACGTGCAGTTCGAAGGCCACCTGCCGGCCATTCTCAACTCGCTGGAGACCAAGAACGGCAACAACCGCCTGGTCCTCGAAGTCGCTCAGCACCTCGGCGAGTCGACCGTGCGCACGATCGCGATGGACGCCACCGAAGGTCTGGTGCGCGGCCAGGAAGTGACCGACACCGGCCAGCCGATCGCGGTTCCGGTGGGCGACGGCACGCTCGGCCGCATCATGAACGTCATCGGCGAACCGATCGACGAAGCGGGTCCCATCAAGTTCGAAGGCAAGCGCGCCATCCACCAGGAAGCACCGTCCTACACCGACCAGTCGACCGAGGCTGAAATTCTCGTCACCGGCATCAAGGTCGTCGATCTTCTTGCTCCGTACGCCAAGGGCGGCAAGATCGGCCTGTTCGGCGGCGCCGGCGTCGGCAAGACCGTGCTGATCCAGGAACTGATCAACAACGTCGCCAAGGCGCATGGCGGTTACTCCGTGTTCGCCGGCGTCGGCGAGCGTACCCGCGAAGGCAACGACCTCTACCACGAGTTCATCGAATCGAAGGTCAACGCCGATCCGCACAATCCCGATCCGAGCGTGAAGTCGAAATGCGCGCTGGTGTTCGGCCAGATGAACGAGCCGCCGGGCGCGCGTGCCCGCGTCGGCCTCACCGGCCTCACCGTCGCCGAGCACTTCCGCGACCAGGGCCAGGACGTGCTCTTCTTCGTCGACAACATCTTCCGCTTCACGCAAGCCGGTTCGGAAGTGTCGGCGCTGCTCGGCCGTATTCCTTCGGCCGTGGGCTATCAGCCGACGCTCGCCACCGACATGGGCGCGCTGCAGGAGCGCATCACCACCACGCAGAAGGGCTCGATCACCTCGGTGCAGGCCATCTACGTGCCGGCCGACGACCTGACCGACCCGGCGCCGGCGACCTCGTTCGCCCATCTGGACGCGACCACGGTGCTGTCGCGCGCCATTTCGGAAAAGGGCATCTATCCCGCGGTGGACCCGCTCGACTCGACCTCGCGCATGCTTTCGCCGCTCGTCGTCGGCGAAGAGCACTACCAGACCGCTCGCATGGTCCAGCAGGTGCTGCAGAAGTACAAGTCGCTGCAGGACATCATCGCCATTCTCGGCATGGACGAGCTCTCCGAAGAGGACAAGCTGGCCGTGGCGCGCGCCCGCAAGATCGAGCGCTTCCTGTCGCAGCCGTTCCACGTCGCCGAAGTCTTCACCGGTTCGCCCGGCAAGTTCGTCGAGCTCGCGGACACCATCAAGGGCTTCCGCGGCCTGTGCGAAGGCAAGTATGACCACCTGCCCGAAGCCGCCTTCTACATGGTCGGCACCATCGAAGAGGCGGTCGAGAAGGGCAAGAAGCTGGCGGCGGAAGCGGCCTAAGCCGGCGAATGGCGAATAGGGAGTAGCGAATAGCGCTGCTCCTATCTTCGCCACTCGCTATTCGCCACTCGCTATTCGCAAGGTTTGACATGGCCACCTTCCACTTCGATCTCGTTTCGCCGGAAAAGCTCGCCTTCTCCGGCGAGGTCGACCAGGTCGACGTTCCCGGCTTCGAAGGCGATTTCGGCGTGCTCGCCGGACATGCCCCGGTCGTCGCCGCGCTCCGGCCCGGAATCCTCACCGTCATCGCCGGCGGCACGAAGCAGAAGATCATCGTGCTCGGCGGGCTCGCCGAGGTCTCCGAGAAGGGCCTGACCGTGCTTGCGGACGTCGCCCATTCGCTCGATGAGCTCGATCACGCCCAGTTCGCCGACACGATCGCGGAGATGGAAGCCAAGCTCAGCGAGCACGAGGGCGACGAGCTCGATCTCGCGCTGGCGCGGCTCGATCACTACAAGAGCATTCAGCATCAGATCGGCACGACGGCGATGCACTAGACATTTCTGGTTCTGATTGCATCAGAACCAGAAATCTTGGGCATGACAGCGATTGCCACGTCGTTGTAGTTATCGGCCCGTTCACCGTTGGGCCGCTGAACTGGACTCGCAGCGCCGTCCTATCCCGCAAGCCGTGAAAACTGCTGAGCAACCGTCCGATAGACGTCGCGGCGGAACGGCACCACGAGATCGGCGACCTTGTCGAGGCGCTCCCAGCGCCAGGCGTCGAACTCCGCCGGCTGGCCGTTGCGCGGCGTCAGCGGGTCGATCTCCGCCTCGCTTCCCGTGAAGCGCAAGGCAAACCATTTCTGCCGCTGGCCGCGAAACCTCGCCAGCCGATGCGACGGCGGACCGTCATAGGGCGGGAACTCGTAAGTCAGCCAGTCGGTCTCGCCGAGATAGGCGGCATTGACGACGCTGGTCTCCTCCCAGAGTTCGCGCATTGCCGCATCGCGCAGGTTCTCGCCCTCGTCGACGCCGCCTTGCGGCATCTGCCATTCGAGCCCCGGCAGGATGATCTCGGGTCCGTCATCCCTGAAGCGATGCCCGATCAGCACGCGGCCCGCCGCATTGAACAGCGCGATCCCGACGTTCGGACGATAGGGCTTTTGCTCCGTCATGACTGGAGCTAGTGGGCCGCCAACGCGGAAAACTCCTCTACCACGCGCTCGTAGACCGGGCGCTTGAAGGGGATGATGAGCGTGGGGAGGTTCTTCATGGGCTCCCAGCGCCAGGTCACGAATTCCGCCTTGTGGCCGCCGCCCGGGTTGGCGACGTTGATCTCGCTGTCCTTGCCGGTGAAGCGCACCGCGAACCATTTCTGGCGCTGGCCGCGGTAGCGGCCTTTCCAGGCGCGCCCGGCCACCGTGCGCGGAATGTCGTAGGTCAGCCAATCCGGGACTTCGCCGAGCTTCTTCACCGAGCGCACGCTGGTCTCCTCGTAGAGCTCGCGCTTGGCGGCTTCCCAGGTGTCTTCGCCGGGATCGACGCCGCCCTGCGGCATCTGCCAGACATGGGTCTCGTCGACATGCTCGATGCCGCCCGCGCGCCGACCGATGAAGACCAGTCCCTCCGCATTGATCAACATCACGCCGACGCAGGTCCGGTAGGGCAGATCCTCGTAACGCGCCATTCCGCCAAAACCTCTTGCGTCTGTCCAGGCCGCGCGATCCGGCCCCCGCAGGACCCTCGCCGTGCCATTTCGTTGATCTAGCCTGATTTTGATTTCAGCATCGCGGTTGTCAATGGCACCAGCAGGATGCCGCGACTGTCCAGCGTCTTGACCCAGGCGCCGATCCGCTCGATCGAGACGGGCAGCGCCGAAGCCGTGCCGATGGCGACGCCACGCTCCCGCGCGATCGATTCGAGCTTGGTCAGGGCGCGGTCGATCTCGTTCGGCGTCGGCACCGCGTCGATGCTGATGTCGCCCCTGCCGAACGGCATGGCCTGGCTGCCGGCGATCTGCGGGGCGACGCTGCGCGGCGAGGAACCGTCGTCGAACAGGCCGAGGCCCCGCTTGGCCACGTCGCGGATGATCGGCTGCATCGCCGCCTCCGTGGCGATGAAGCGCGCGCCCATGAAATTCGCAATGCCGGCATAGCCCTGCATCCGGCTCAGATGCCAGTACAGCCGGTCCATGTTCTGCTCGGCACCGAGCGAGGTCAGCAGCGTCTGCGGGCCCGGATCGTTGTCCGGGAAGTCGTAGGGCTCCATCGGGATCTGCAAGAACACCTCGTGACGCTGCGCCCGCGCGCGCTCGGCGAGCTTGCCGGGATCGGCGCCGTAGGGCGTGAACGCCAGCGTCACGGCGCCCGGCAGTTTCATGATCGCGTCGTTGGTCTTGGCGGCGCCGACGCCGAGGCCGCCGATGAAGATGGCGACCGCCGGCATCTTCGCCGCCTTGGCGCGATCGGCCTCCGCCGCATAGACGTTGAACGGCTTCAGGTCCTCCGCCGCGATCGGGATCATGCCGTAGCGCGACGGCTCCAGCAGCCGCTTGTCGACGCCCGTCGTGACGGCCGGCGCCGCGGCGGCCGGCTCGCCCTTGGCGCCGGCCTCGCTGCCGATCACGACGTCATGGCGGGCGCCGCTGGAGCCGTCGATGATGGTAACGGTCTTCTGCTCGCCGGGCGAGGCGGGCTTCGCCGGCGCCTTGGTGTCGTGGCCCGCGGCGACGGGCTCGGCGGCTGCAGGGGCCTTGTCCTCGGGCGTCTTTTGCTCGCGGATCGCGACCCGGGTGACCGGCTCGCCGCCCAGCGGGTCCTTGTTGAAGATCGCAAAGCCGGCAAAGGTGACCAGGAACAGGCCGAGCAATACCGCCAGCGCCTGCGTGGCCGTGAACGGCAGCCGCAGCCGGCGCTTGCGGCGCGGCGCACCCTGTCCGAGCGGGGCGCTCAGATCATCGGCCGTTTCTGTCATGCCCGATCCCGAATCACTCGCGCCGACGATACCACGGCAGCCTCGAACGGCGGCAGGCCGGGATCGGTCGGGCGAGGGAGGGCGAAGGGAACTCCAAGCAAAAAGGGCGGCCCGAGGGCCGCCCT
>NZ_JAGWUA010000106.1 GCF_028868675.1 Bradyrhizobium sp. | reverse complement strand
CAAGAAGCGTGATGAACTCGCGCCGCCGCATCATAGCCCTGGTCAATTCACGAAGCATCTTATCGGTTCAAACGAATACCATTGATACGGGCTGAACCGGCATCAAAACCATTACCGCAGTGCATTGCTAATGTCGCAGTTGGGTCAACAAGCCGTCGATGACGACCAAGCCGGGCAACTTCCGCTTTACACCTGCAAGCCGACGTTTTTGAGCACGCGCCCTGTCTAATCCGTCGTCAGCGCGGTCTCGAGATCGGTCGGATCGATCTGCCTTGCGAGATTGGCGGTGAGCTTGTCGCGGTCGAGCTCGCCCTCCCACCAGGCGACGATCACGCAGGCAACGCCGTTGCCGCAGAGATTGGTCAGCGCGCGGCATTCGCTCATGAACTTGTCGATGCCGAGCACGACCGCCATGCCCGGCACGAGCCGCGGATCGACCACGGCGAGCGTCGCCGCCAGCGTGATGAAGCCTGCGCCGGTGATGCCGGAAGCCCCCTTCGAGGTCAGCATCGCCACGATCAGGATGGTCAGTTGCTGGCCGAAGGTGAGATCGACGCCGAGCGCCTGTGCGATGAACAGCGTCGCCAGCGTCATGTAGATGTTGGTGCCGTCGAGGTTGAACGAATAACCGGTGGGTACGACGAGGCCGACCACGGATTTCGAGCAGCCGAGCCGCTCCAGCTTCTCCATCATCGAGGGCAGCGCGCTTTCCGAGGACGAGGTGCCGAGCACGATCAGGAGCTCGTCCTTGATGTAGGCCAAAAACTTCAGGATCGAGAAGCCGGCGATGCGCGCGATGATGCCGAGCACCACGAACACGAACAGCGCCGCGGTCAGATAGAACGTCGCGATCAGCCCGATCAAATTGAGGATCGCGCCGGTGCCGAACTTGCCGATGGTGTAGGCCATGGCGCCGAACGCGCCGATCGGGGCTGCGCGCATCACGATGGAGATGACGCCGAACACCGCGTGCGCGGCGTCGTCGATGAAGGCGCGGATGGTGTGGCCGCGCTCGCCGAGCCCCATGAGCGCGAAGCCGAACAGCACCGAGAACAGCAGCACCTGCAGGATCTCGCCCTGCGCGAAGGCGCCGACCACGGTGTCGGGAATGATGTGCAGTACGAAGTCGACCGACTTCTGCGCCTCGGCCTGCTTGGCGTAGGTCGCGACCGCCTGCGCGTTCGCCGCGGCATTGCCGAATCCCGCACCGGGCCTGACGACATTGCCGACGATGAGCCCGATCACGAGCGCGAAGGTCGAGACCACCTCGAAATAGACCAGCGCCTTGACGCCGATGCGGCCCACCTTCTTGGCGTCCTGGATGTGAGCGATGCCCGAGACCACGGTGCAGAAGATGATCGGGGCGATCACCATCTTGATCAGCTTGATGAAGCCGTCGCCCATCGCCTTGATCCAGTCGTTGGTGGCAACCGAGGGCCACAGCCAGCCGACGATGACGCCGAGCACGATGGCGATCAGCACCTGGACATAGAGCACCTTGTACCAAGGCTTGGCTGCGCTGGGCGGCGCGACGGCTGCTCCGGTTGCGGACGCTTCGGCCATGACGTCACTCCCCCTGCGCACAGGCGTTTGCACCGACGGGACAGCCAAAATCCATCGGACGCATGGAGTCAATGGCGTTCCCGGCGTCGTGCCGTCCCGGAACTGCTAACCCAGCCAGCGGGCGATCCGCCTGACCGCCTCGTGCATCTCCTCCGCCGAGCGGGCGTAGGAGAAGCGGATGAACGAGCGGCCGTGGATCGGATCGAAGTCGATGCCCGGGGTCGCGGCGACGTGCGCCTGCTCCAGCATCTGCTTGGCGAAGTCGAGACTGTCGGCGGTGAAATCCGAGACGTCGGCATAGAGGTAGAATGCGCCGTCGGCGGGCAGGAACCGGCTCAGCCCGGCCTTCGGCAATCCCTCGATCAGGATACGCCGGTTCTCCTGGTAGCCATGCTTGATCGCCTCCATCTCCGCAGTGCCGTCGAAGGCGGCTTCGGCCGCGATCTGCGACAGTGCCGGCACCGAGATCGACAGGTTCTGCTGCAGCCGCTCGATCGGCCGCACCAGGATTTCCGGCACTACCATCCAGCCGACGCGCCAGCCGGTCATGCAGAAATATTTCGAGAACGAGTTTATCACCAGCGCCTGGTCGGACAGCGCCGCCGCGGTCACGGCAGGAAAGGCATAGTCGAGACCGTGATAGATTTCGTCCGAGATGAAGCGGATGCCTGCGCCCTCGGCCGCCGCGATCAGGCCCGACAACGCCTCCCTCGACATCATCGTGCCGGTGGGATTGGCGGGACTGCCGACCAGCACGCCCCTGAGCGGCGTCCGGCGATGCGCCGCGAGCAGGGCTTCGCCGGTCAGCGCGTGGCGCGTCTCGTTGCTGGTCTCGATCAGCACCGGCTCGCAGCCGAGCGCAGTCAGGATGTGGCGGTAGGGCGGATAGCCGGGCACGGTGACCGCGACGCGGTCGCCCGGCTCGAACATCGACAGGAACGCCAGGATGAAGCCGCCGGACGAGCCGGTCGTCACCACGACCCGGTCGGGACTGATCGCGCAACCATAGGCATCGCGGTAATGGCGGGCGATGCGCTCGCGCAGCGAGGGAATGCCGAGCGCGGAGGTATAGTCGACCCGTCCCGCGTCGAGCGCGGCATGGGCCGCGGCGATCGCCGTCTTCGGCGCCGACGCCGCGGGCTGGCCGACCTCCATGTGGATGACGTGGCCGCCGGCCGCCTCGATTCGCGCCGCGGCCGCCATCACGTCCATCACCATGAACGGGGGAACATCGCTGCGGCGGGAGGGCTCCAGCAACCCGCCTACCCGGTTTCTCAATGTCGCCTCAACCATCAATATCTGCTATTTCGCTGCGGTCCGGACCTCGGGGGTCGGGAAGCGGGGCTCGCGCCCCAGATGGGCCGCATTGTGCGGCTGAAGAGGGCATATCCCGTATCCGGTCCGCCGCCAATCGCCAAGACCAATCACGAAACCGTCCTTCAAGACCGATCGATGTCGCTCGACCTCACCCTGCGCAACAAGGCCTCTGCCCTGACCGCCATCGTCACCGCCGCCGCAATCGTGCTGGCGCCGCTTCCGGCCGCCCGGGCACAGGTCAAGGGGCCTCCGGTCCTGCGCGACACCGAGACCGAGCAGTTGCTGCGCGAATACACCAGGCCGATCCTGCGCGCCGCGGGCCTCGAGAAGCAGAACATCCAGATGGTGATCCTCAACGACGGCTCGTTCAACGCGTTCGTCGCCGATGGTCGCCGCATCTTCGTCAATTACGGCGCCATCATGCAATCGGAGACGCCGAACCAGCTGATCGGCGTGCTCGCGCACGAGACCGGGCACCTCGCCGGCGGCCATCTCGCCAAGCTGCGCCAGGAGCTCGCCAACGCCCAGACCCAGATGATCATCGCGATGCTGCTCGGCGCCGGCGCCCTCGTCGCCGGCGCCAGGAGCGGCAACGCCAATAGCGGCCTCGCCAATGCCGGCGCGGCCGCCATCTCCGGCCCGCAGGCGATGATCCAGCGCTCGCTGCTGTCCTACCAGCGCCAGCAGGAAGAGAACGCCGACCGCGCCGGCGTGAAGTTCCTGACCGCGACCGGCCAGTCGGCGCGCGGCATGTACGAGACCTTCAAGCGCTTCACCAGCGAGAGCCTGTTCGCCGCGCGCGGCGCCGATCCCTACCTGCAGTCGCACCCGATGCCGGCCGACCGCGTCGAGGCGCTGCAGGGGCTGGCGCGGTCGAGCCCCTATTGGGACAAGAAGGACGATCCGGCGCTGCAGCTCCGCCACGACATGGTGCGCGCCAAGATCTCCGCCTTCATGGAGCGCCCCGAGACCGTCTATCGGCGCTATCCGCAATCCAACGACAGCGTGCCAGCGCGCTACGCACGTGCGATCAGCACCTATCTGCACGGCGACCTGCGCAGCGCGCTTGCCCAGATCGACGGGCTGATCCAGCTTCAGCCCAACAACCCGTATTTCTACGAGGTGCGCGGCCAAGCGCTGCTGGAGAGCGGCAAGCCGGCCGAAGCCATTCCGGCCCTGCAGAAGGCGGTCCATCTCTCCGGCAATGCACCGCTCATCGAGATGTTACTTGGGCAGGCCCTCGTCGGAACCGATAATAAGGCCTACACGGACGAAGCCATCCGGATGCTCCGCGCCGCGGTGGCGCGGGAACCGGAGGCGCCGATCGGCTATACGCAGCTCGCCATGGCCTATGGCCGCAAGGGGAACTATGCGGAGGCCGATCTGGCGTCGGCGCAGGCGGCTTACCTGCGCGGCGACAACAAGACCGCCCGCGAGCTTGCCACGCGTGCGAAAACCCGTTTCGCCGTCGGCACGCCCGGATGGGTCAAGGCCGACGATATCGTGACGGCGAAGCCGCCGCGCGGTAACCAGAACTGAACCGAGTCCGTCCAAGTCACGTCTAGCCAAGTCACGTCCAGAGTTTCCCGTCGGGGACGTTCTCCGACACCGCTTTCGACAAGAGGATTTGCCAATGCCTTCGCTGCGCCTGCTCGTTCCCGCGCTCCTTGCGCTCGCCATGTTCGGCGCATCGACGCCCGCCTCGGCCGACAGCTTCTCCGATTCCCAGCGCACCGAGATCGAGGCGATCGTCAGGAACTACCTCGTCACCCATCCCGAGGTGCTCGAAGAGGCGATGACCGAGCTCAGCAAGCGCCAGGCCGCCGCCGAAACCGAGAAGCACGAGGCCAGCATCGCCAAGAATGCGGATGCGATCTTCTCCTCGCCGCGCCAGGTCACGCTCGGCAACAAGGACGGCGACGTCACCTTCGTCGAGTTCTTCGACTACAATTGCGGCTACTGCAAACGTGCGATGGCCGACATGATCGAGCTGATGAAGACCGATCCCAAGCTCAAGGTGGTGCTGAAGGAGTTTCCGGTGCTGAGCCAGGGATCGGTGGAAGCTGCCCAGGTCGCGGTCGCCGTGCGCATGCAGGATCCGACCGGCAAGAAATATCTCGACTTCCACCAGAAGCTGCTGGGCGGCCGCGGCCAGGCCGACAAGGCGCACGCGCTGGCCGCCGCCAAGGAAGCCGGCCTCGACACCGCCAGGATCGAGAAAGACCTCGCCAATCCGGAGGTACGCGCCACCATCGAGGAGAATTTCAAGCTCGCCGAAGCGATGGGCATGAACGGCACGCCGAGCTACGTGATCGGCAAGCAGATCATCGTCGGCGCCGTCGGCCTCGAGGCGCTGAAGGAGAAGATCGGCATCGCGCGTTGCGGCAAGGCGACCTGCTAGCTGTGTCTTCCGATCGCGTCTGACCACGAAGGCCGGCCGAACAGCCGGCCTTTTCCTTTTGTGTCGCAATCGTCTTTGTGTCGCGAATCCGGCGCGGCCATTCATCGCGCGTTTAGCAAACAAATGTCGGCGCTCCCCCGGAGTTCCGGAACAACTGATTTCTCCTGTCGTTGTCGGCGCGGGCAATGAACGCAAGACACGTGAGGAGGTATTCAATGACACATCGCTTTCTGATCTCGGTTGCCGCCGCGGCGCTTCTCGCCGGAACAGGCATGGCGAACGCGCAAGGCACCATGGGCCGGGACGCCGGCGGGGCCGGCGCGCAGCCCGCCCAGCAGCACGCGCAGCCCTCGACGGGCGGCGCCGCCGAGCACGGCAGCGCGACCGGTAAGCACGAGAAGGGCACGGTGGGACAGGCCGGCGGATCCGGCACGATGAAGCCGGGCGCGGCCGACGAGAAATCGGAGAAGTCGGGCGCGATGAAGAACGAGCATTCCGGCGCGATGAACAAGAACCAGTCGGTCGAGGACAAGGCCGGCGCGACCAAGGGTCAGCGCAGCGACGAGCGCGCCCAGGGTCCGCAGGAGAAATCGAAGAGCATGAGCTCGGAGAACATGTCCAAGTCCAGCAAGGACAAGGACATGAAGGCCGAGGGCAGGAACGGGCCGGCCAACACCAACAACGCCGAGAACCGCGAGAACCGTCAGGGCACCAGCACCGACATGAAGGCCGAAGGCAAGACCGGCGCATCGTCCTCGACCGTCGGACAGGCCGGCGCCGGCGCCAAGCTCTCGACCGAGCAGCGCACGCAGATCACCTCGGTGATCCGCAGCGAGCGCGTGGCTCCCGCGACCCACGTGAACTTCTCGATCGCGGTCGGCACTCGCGTGCCGCACGAAGGCATCGAGCTGCACACGCTTCCGAGCAGGGTCGTGACGATCTATCCGGAGTGGCGGAGCTACAAGTACATCCTGGTCCGCGACGAGATCGTGATCATCGACCCCAATACCTACGAGATCGTCGCCGTTCTCAACGCCTGAGGACGACCCATATCGGCAATCCCTCGGGGCGGGCAGCCATGCCCGCCCCCTTGCCGTGCCCGCACGCCACGCCCCGGACCGGTTAACAAGCAATTTCCGTGGCTTCCACACAGGTTTTTGCACGCCGGATGAGCCGATTGAGGCACCCCTCGAGGCCCTTCGAGGCTTCCCCTCCACCGCTTTGTTACCTATAACCCCCGCCACCTGCCGACAGCACCCTGCGCGGAATCCGAATGGCCGAGCCAGCGACCGACACGATCTATGTTCTCAACGGGCCGAACCTCAATCTCTTGGGGACGCGCGAGCCGGAGAAATACGGCCATGCGACGCTGGCCGACGTGGAGACGCTGTGCCGGGAGACCGCGGCGCAGTTCGGGCTGAAGGCCGACTGCCGTCAGTCCAACCGCGAAGGCGAGCTGATCGACTTCATCCATGAGGCCGGCAGCAGGAAGGCCGCGGGCATCATCATCAATGCCGGCGGATATTCGCACACCTCGATCGCGATTCACGACGCGCTGCTCGGCGTCAGGATCCCGGCCGTCGAGGTGCACGTCACCAACGTCCATGCCCGCGAGAGCTTCCGTCACCAGTCCTTCACCGCCCGCGCCGCCTTCGCGTCGCTGTGCGGCTTCGGCATCGACGGCTACCGGCTCGCGATATCGGGCCTTGCCGCCAAAATCGGGCTCAAGCCCGGCGGCAAGCCGGTTACGCCCAAAGCCTGACGCACGCTTACAACAGAGGTTCGGATAAGAGATCATGGCGCGCCAGCCAGACGACAAATCAGCCGCAAGCTTCTCCAGCGAGGACAGCGCGCTCATCCGCGAGCTCGCCAACCTGCTCGACGAGACCAGCCTCACCGAGATCGAGTTCGAGCGCGCGGGCCTGCGCCTGCGCGTCGCCCGCAACGTCACCGTCGCCGCCGCCGTTCCGGCGCCGGTATTCGCGGCCGCCGCTGCCATGCCGGCTGCCGCAGCGGCTCAGGCGACCGCGCCCGCCGACCTGTCGAAACATCCGGGCGCCGTCACCTCGCCGATGGTCGGCACCGCCTATTGGGCGCCGGAGCCCGGCGCAAAACCCTTCATCGAGATCGGCACCAAGGTCTCGGTCGGCCAGACGCTCCTGATCATCGAGGCGATGAAGACGATGAACCAGATCCCCTCGCCGCGCGCCGGCACGGTGACGCAGATCCTGGTCGAGGACGGCCAGCCGGTCGAGTTCGGCGAGCCGCTGGTGATCATTGAGTAGGCGAGTGGCGAATAGCGAGTAGCGAATGGTTACTCCGCCCTATTCGCTATTCGCCATTCCCTATTCGCCCCCGAGGCACCATGTTCGACAAGATCCTCATAGCCAATCGCGGCGAGATCGCCCTTCGCATCCTGCGGGCCTGCAAGGAGCTCGGCATCGCGACCGTCGCCGTGCACTCGACCGCCGACGCCGACGCCATGCATGTGCGGCTGTCGGACGAGAGCGTGTGCATCGGGCCGCCGCCGTCCAAGGACAGCTATCTCAACATCCCGGCGCTGCTCGCCGCCTGCGAGATCACAGGCGCCGATGCGGTGCATCCGGGCTACGGCTTCCTGTCCGAGAACGCGCGCTTCGCCGAAATCCTCGCCGAGCACAATCTGCATTTCATCGGTCCGAAGGCCGAGCACATCCGCCTGATGGGCGACAAGATCGAGGCCAAGAAGACCGCCAGGAAGCTCGGCATTCCCGTGGTGCCCGGCTCCGACGGCGCGGTGGGGACCGCCGACGAGGCCACGGCGATCGCCACCGGGATCGGCTTTCCGGTGCTGGTGAAGGCGGCCGCCGGCGGCGGCGGCCGCGGCATGAAGGTCGCGCGAACGCCGGACGACCTCGCGCTCGCGCTGCAGACCGCGGCCACCGAGGCCAAGGCGGCCTTCGGCGACGCCTCCGTCTATCTGGAGAAATATCTGGAGAAGCCGCGCCACATCGAGATCCAGGTGCTCGGCGACGGACGCGGCGGCGCCATCCATCTCGGCGAGCGCGACTGCTCGCTGCAGCGCCGCCACCAGAAGGTCTGGGAGGAAGGCCCCTCCCCGGTGATCGCGGCCGCCGCGCGCAAGAGGATCGGCGAGACGGTCGCCAAGGCGATGCGCGAGATGAAGTATCTCGGCGTCGGCACCGTCGAGTTCCTCTACGAGGACGGCGAGTTCTACTTCATCGAGATGAACACGCGCATCCAGGTGGAGCATCCCGTCACCGAGAGCATCACCGACATCGACCTCGTGCTGGAGCAGATCCGCATCGCCGCCGGCGGCGAGCTGCCGGCCCGGCAGGAGGAGATCGCGATCATCGGTCACGCCATCGAGTGCCGCGTCAACGCCGAGAACCCGCAGACCTTCCGTCCCTCGCCCGGACGCATCTCGCAGTACCATCCGCCCGGCGGCCTCGGCGTGCGGATCGATTCCGCGGTCTACCAGGGCTATGTCATCCCGCCCTATTACGATTCCCTCGTCGGCAAGCTGATCGTGCACGGCAAGACCCGTGCCGAATGCCTGATGCGGCTGCGCCGGGCGCTCGACGAAATGGTGGTCGACGGCATCGAGACCACGCTGCCGCTGTTCCGTGCGCTGGTGCGCGAGCCCGCCATCATCGACGGCGACTATCACATCCACTGGCTGGAACACTATCTCGCCGGCCAGGCCGAGGACTGATCCGGCGGAACGAGAGGGCCGATCGCCGCAAAAAATCTCCCACGGGCCGGGAACCCGACGTCGATCGCGACGTTGGCACAGTGTTTTCGCTCGGGGGAGTTGAAATTCTGACGCGTTGGAATGGATCATCTGGCCGTGTCGCCTGACAGCAGGCGGCGGCGTGCCCTTGGGCAAATCCTGCTGTTTGCGGCAGGATTGCTGGTGCTGACGGTGATCAGCGCCGGGTCGGTGTATCTCGTCAACAAGGCCCGCAGCGACAATGCCTGGGTGGTCCACACCATCGAGGTGGAGAACCAGGTCAACGCGCTGCTGCTGGAAATCCGCCGCGCCGAAAGCGGGGCGCGCGGCTATCTCCTGACCAGGGAACCCGAATTCCTGGCCGACCACGAGGCCGCCGCCGCCGCGGTCCTGCCCGCGCTCGACCAGTTGTCCCGCCTCACCGCCGACAATCCCGTGCACCTGGACAACGTCGGGAAGCTCAAGGCGGCGATCGGAATCCGGCTCGATCAGTTTTCGCGCGAAATGGACTTCGTCAAGCAAGGAAAGCCGGAACGCGCCGTCGCACTGGTGCGCGAGGACGCCGCCGCCGACACCACCGCCACGATCCGCCAGATCGCGCAAGCCATGATGGGCGAGGAGGAGCGGCTGTTCACGCTGCGCACGGCCAATGCCGACCGCAGCCAGACGCTGGCGGCGTCCATGACCGGCATCGGGTCGGGGCTCGTCGTGGTGCTGGCCCTGATCTCGACCGGCCTGGTGCGGCGCTCCGCGCGCGCCCGCGACGAGGCGGAGGCGCGGCTGCGCGACGCCAATCTCAACCTGGAGGCCACCGTCGACTCGCGCACGGCGGACCTGCGCGAGGCCAACGCCGAAATCCAGCGCTTCGCCTACATCGTCAGCCACGACCTGCGCTCGCCGCTGGTCAACATCATGGGCTTCACCAGCGAGCTGGAGGAGCTCGGCCGCGACGTGTTCCGGCGCATCGGCGGCCTCACCCATGTCCCGGCCGGGGGCCCGCCGGTCGCGGCGAACGAAGCCGACGAGCTGCCGCTGGAGGCGCCGGACAAGCAGCTCTCGCGCGACTTCTCCGAGGCGCTCGGCTTCATCAAGTCCTCGATCGCCAAGATGGACCGGCTGATCTCGGCGATCCTCAACCTCACCCGCGAAGGCCGACGCGAGTTCGAGCCGGTCAACATCGACACGCGCGAGCTGATCGCGGGGATCGTGGAGACGCTCGCGCATCAGGCGGCGGAAGCGCAGGCTGAAATCCGCATCGGCGAACTGCCGGACGTCGTCAGCGACCGCCTTGCGCTGGAGCAGATCTTCTCCAATCTGATCGACAATGCCGTCAAGTATCTCAGGGTCGGCGTTCCCGGGGAGATCGCCGTTCGCGGGCGCACCAAGCTCGGCTACGCGATCTTCGAGATCCGCGACAACGGGCGCGGCATCGATCCCAGGGACCACCAGCGCATCTTCGACCTGTTCCGCCGCGCCGGAACCCAGGACAAGCCGGGTCAGGGCATAGGACTTGCACATGTCCGGGCATTGGTCCGCCGGCTGGGCGGGACGATGTCGGTGTCGTCGGAACTCAACGCAGGCAGCACGTTCACCGTCACGCTGCCGATCAAATGGAATGCCAGCAATCGGAACGCCGAACCATGACCCAACCCGTGACCATCATCATGATCGAGGACGACGAGGGCCACGCCCGCCTGATCGAGCGCAATATCCGCCGTTCCGGCGTCAACAACGAGATCGTCCCCTTCGCCAACGGCACCGACGCCATGAGACACCTGTTCGGCGCCGACGGCTCCGGCCTCGTGCAGAAGGGCCGTGCGCTCCTGATCCTGCTCGACCTCAACCTGCCCGACATGACCGGAATCGACATCCTGAGGCAGATCAAGGAAAACAAGCATCTGAGGGCCTCGCCCGTGGTGGTGCTGACCACCACCGACGACTCCCAGGAGATTACGCGCTGCTACGAGCTCGGCTGCAACGTCTACATCACCAAGCCCGTCAATTACGAGAATTTCGCCAACGCCATCCGTCAACTTGGGCTATTCTTTTCCGTGATCCAGGTCCCGTCCGCCGCCACATGACCATGTCGGCACCAACGCTGCTCTACATCGACGACGACGGCGCGCTCGCGCGTCTGGTCGAGCGCGGCCTGACGCGCCGCGGCTTCAACGTCGTGCACGCGGCAAGCGGCGAGGACGGACTGAGGCGGCTGCGCGAGGGCGGCATCGACGTCGTCGCGCTCGACCAGTACATGCCCGGCCTCGACGGGCTGGAGACGCTGGAGCAGATCATGGCGATCCCGGATGCGCCGCCGGTGGTCTTCGTCACGGCATCCCAGGATTCCAGCATCGCCGTCACCGCGCTGAAGGCCGGTGCCGCCGACTACCTGGTCAAGGACCTCCAGGGCGAGTTCGTTCCGCTGCTGCACGTCGCGGCCGAAGGCGCGCTGCGCCAAGCCGAGCTGCAGAAGGCGCGCGAGGAGGCGGAGGCGGAGGTCCACGCCTCCCGCGACCGCTATGCCGCGCTCGCCGCCGAGCGCGAGCTTCTGCTGCGCGAAGTCAACCACCGCGTCGGCAATTCGCTGCAGATCATCGCCTCGCTGCTGCATCTGCAGGCGAGTTCCGCCGCGCAGGAGGAAGTCAAGGCCGCGCTCACCAACGCCATGGGCCGCGTCGCGGCGGTGGCGCAGGTGCATCGCCGCCTCTACACCTCGCAGGACCTGAAGAGCGTGAACCTGCAGCAATATCTGGATGCGCTGATCGAGGACCTGCGCCGCTCGGCCGAGGGCAACCGCATGTCGCGCCTGACGTTGCAGGCCGAGCCGATCGAGATCGATCCCGACCGCGCGGTTGCGATCGGCATCATCGCCAACGAGCTCGTCATGAACGCGGTGAAATACGCCTATCCCGACGGCGCCGGTCCCATTCACGTCGAGCTTGCCGCGCGCAGCGACGATCTCGTGCTGTCGATCGCCGACGAGGGCGTCGGCGACAAGGCGCGGGCCGATCCGCGCTCTACCGGCATGGGCCAGCGCATCGTTGCGGCCATGGCCTCCAAACTCGACGGCTGCGTCGAACGCGACCTCGCACATGCCGGCACCCGGATCGTGCTCAGGTTCCGCCGCGTGGTCGCGCCCGCCGGCGGCACCAGCGTCGCCGCCGCAAGCTGACCCGGCTCACGCACTTCCCATCGCAAGCGCATCGCGATCCTGCTATGGTTCGCGCATGACCTCGCGCGACTCCGCCTCGTCTGAAATCACGCCGGCCGTGCTGTTGCGTGCCTATGCGTGCGGCATCTTTCCGATGGCCGAGAGCGCCGACGACCCGACGCTGTTCTGGGTCGAGCCGGAGATGCGCGGCGTGATCCCGCTCGCAGGCTTTCGCGTCGCCTCGCGGCTTGCGCGCACCGTGCGCTCCGATGCGTTTCGCGTGACCGTCAACACCGCGT
This sequence comes from Bradyrhizobium sp., assembly GCF_028868675.1. Taxonomy (GTDB): domain Bacteria; phylum Pseudomonadota; class Alphaproteobacteria; order Rhizobiales; family Xanthobacteraceae; genus Bradyrhizobium. The sequence continues at coordinate 3,870 of NZ_JAGWUA010000106.1, read as the reverse complement.
TCAAGGCGACGATTGCCGGCTGCGCCGCGCCGCAGGCCGGGCGCGAGGACACCTGGATCAACAAGCGCATCCGCGACCTCTATGGTGGCCTGCACGATCTCGGGCACTGCCACAGCGTCGAGGTCTGGCAGGAGGGCGATCTCGTCGGCGGGCTCTACGGCGTCAGTCTCGGGCGCGCCTTCTTCGGCGAGAGCATGTTCCACCGCATCCGCGATGCGTCCAAGGTCGCGCTGGTGCATCTCGTTGCGCGCCTGATCCATGGCGGCTTCGAGCTGCTCGACACCCAGTATGTCACCGAGCATCTGCGCAGTTTCGGCGCGGTCGAGATTTCGCGGCGGCGCTACACCGCGCTGCTCGACAAGGCGCTTGCCGGCGAGCCCGCGGATTTCATGAAGTTGCCCGCCGACCGCCCGGTGCCGGGCGCGCGTGCGCTCGAGATCATCGCGTCGCGGAGCTGATCAGCGGCCGAACCCCGGGAAGAGGCTCGGCGGCTGCGGCGGAGGAGGTGGCGGTGGCTGCTGTTGCAGCGGCTGCGGCGGGCGCTGCTGAACGGCCTGCTTGGGCGCGGGCTTCTTCTGCGCCGGCGGGGGCGGCGGCTTGACCGGCTCGGGTGCAGCGGTCGCGATCGTCGTCTGCGGCTCCTTGCAGTCGGTGAGCCAGATGTCGTAGATCGGATGCTCGACGCCGTGCAGGCCCGGGCTTGCCGCGTACATCCAGCCCGAGAAGATCCGCTTTACCTCGCCCTGCAGGGTGATCTCGTCGACCTCGACGAAGGCGTCGGTGTTGGCGGCCTCCGTCGCCGGCCGTGTGTAGCAGGCGTCGGTCTTGACCCGCAGCGCGCCGAACTGAACGGTCTCGCCGATGTCCTCGTCGAAATTGATGATGCGGCCGGTGATCTTGTCGAGGCCCGAGAAGGTCGCCTTCTTGTTCACGATCTTCTGCGCCGGCGGCTCGGTGACGATCTCGTCGCCCGGCTGCAGGCTCGCCGGCGTCTGCGGCACCCCGTTCTGCGGCGCGCCCTTTGGCTGGCGCTGTCCGGGCGGCAGGCCCGGGAGCGTCGGATTGGCGCCGGGCTGGGGACTGGGCGGCGCGACCGCAACCGACGGCGGCTGGTTCTGCGGCACGACCGTGGTCCCCGGCGGCGGCGCCAGCGGCTGCGACTGCACCGGCCCCGGCATGGCGTTGCCCTGCTGCGACGGATAGGCACGGTTCGGCGTCGGCAGCACGCGGCCCTGCCGCGGCAACTCGGGCACCTCCTCGTCGTCGTCCGGCGCCTGCTGCTGATTGCCGCGGGGAATGCTGCCCGGCGGCCGCGGCGGCGGATCGGAGAAGATCGTGCCGATCTGAGCGCGCGCCGGCGGCGGCGCGAGCGCCGTCGCCGCGGCGGCCAGCAGGGCCGCAAGACCGGTCAAGGCAAGGTTTCGAGACATCTGGCGCGGCTTCAACAGCGAATCGGGCTTTCGGGCATTGTACAGGGGGGAACCGCCGCTCGCAGACCATCCGGTTAACACGCCGAATACGGCGGGTTTGCGACTAACGGATTTTCATCAACAAAATCAATATATTTGATTTCGAATGTTGCCACCTTGTTCACCCTTTAACGCTCGCTTCTGGTACGAAACTGGTACGGCGCTAACTCATTTTCTGTCGGCGACCAATAATAGCTGTTAGCTTAGTTAGCCTCTATTCCAGAACTGCCACCACTTCGCTGGCTTAGCGAAGATGTCCCGCTTCGGTGTCGCCAAGAACAGGCGGATCATCAGCGGCAGATATTCGCGCTTCGTCGCGGTCAAGAATTTGCGGACGTCGATGTCGCCCGACTCCCCGGCCATCCGCATTATGTGCAGGCAATCCCGGTTGTCCGCGTCATCGTCGTCAGGATCGTCGTCGCGCGAGAAGCCATGCATGAAGGTGCGCTCTTCCGGCGCAAATTCCTTTCTTACCGCCGCGACCGCAGCCTTCAAACGGGGTCGACTATCCCAATACGCGTCGTAGCCGTCATCGAAATAATCCTCCTCGTAGTATGCGAGCGTGGCATCCGAGAAGCCCATGTCTCGGATGACGCGCTTGAAAGTCTCATCAACCGCTCCGCTGAGAAACGTCGCGAATGTAAGGGCCTTCTTCTGAGCCTCGTTTGAGTGATATAGCTCGCGGTAGTCCTCGCTGAAGCGATCCGCGACTTGCGCCATCGCGTATGAAAACCGCTCGTAGAGCATCTGCACGCCATGCTCGTGATATCGTTCGTCGAAGTCCCATAGGGAGCCAGCGCGCGCCTTTTCGGCCTCATAGCAAACGCTCACGGCGCCGAAGCATCTGTTCATGCATCTCTTGAACAGCTCTGCCTTATCTCCGCGGGTTACGAGATCGGTGAACTCAAGGAACATGCCGCTCTCATCGTGCAGCGCTTACGAGCGCGGCGCGCGTCGAACGAGGACGGCGCCGCTTCGCATTCGGCCACTCATCCCATGTCCGGCCGTCGAGCGTGCGCCCCGTCTTCTTCTTATTCTTTCCGCCCCATTGCTTGAAGTGGAACGGGACGTCCGCGGCGATGCACTGATCGCGTATCGACCGCACCCATTCCTTCGGCATAGGACGTGCGCCCGGTCCGCTCTCGCCGCCCGCGATCGCCCAATCGATGCCTCGCAGGTCCATCTTTTCGAGAGGCCCGAGCAGGGGCTCAAGGCTCAAGAACTTCGTCTTCGCCTTCGTGCGCCGAAGATGGCCGATACGATACAGGTAATCGGCGCTCTCTACCGAAACGCCCATCCATACGTTGTCAGGCCACCGCAGCTTCTTCGATAGCTCTTCAAGACGCTCGGCTCGCTTCGTTAGGACCTGATACGTGTGCTGCGGCGTCTCCTCCATCACCCTGAAGACCTTCTGAATGAAGGCAAGCGGCACGCCGTCATGGAAGAGGTCCGACATTGAGTTAACGAATATCAGGCGGCCCCTTTTCCATTTGCGCGGGATCTCCAGCGACGAGGGGTCTATCTTCACGACGCCATTCCACTTCGCGCGCCCGCCGGACTGCCGCGTCGTTCCCGCGTACTTCTCCTGTCCCATCACGGCGAGCCGCGCGGCGAGGCGCATCGCATAGCAATTCGTGCAGCCAGGAGAGAGGATCGTGCATCCCGCAACCGGATTCCACGTCGCCTCGGTCCATTCGATCTTTGAGTTCGTGGCCATTACTTCTTTTCCTTTGGCGGGAACGTCACCACGATGTCATCGGCGAACGTGCCTTTGCGCCGGTTCGGCTTGCTGGTCGTGATCTTCTTGGCCCCATCGAGCATGTTCAGCGCGTCTTTATAGTTCTTTTCCACGAAGGGATTTATGCCGAGCGCCTTCTGGTGCTCGCGATGTATCGCCACCATCGTGATCTGCCTGCCGTCGAAGAAATCGAGGAGCTCATTGCAAAGGTCGTCGAGGGGCCGGTTGAGCAGGCTCAAGAGCGGCGTCTTCTCGCTCGCCGGCCGCACGTATCCGAACCGTGCGATGCCCTGGCTCTTGTCCTCGCTCGCCTTGTACATGATGTTCTTCATGATCCCGTATCCCAGCGGATGCTTGGTCACGAAGATGAGGTAGTGCGATGTCCGGTCACGCTGCTCATACTCGAACACGTAAGGGATGATGTACGAATAGCCGCGCTCCCGCAGCGCCTCGGCGAACTCTTCGATGATGAGCGCCTCGCGGTTCTCCGGTTGCATGCCGGACGTCAGCTCGCGCAGGCGGTCCGCGCGCTCCTTGCCGAATAGCGCATCGACGTGCTTCGTCACCTTCGGATTTGTCAGCGCGGCGTTGATCCGGTCGAAGGGAAAGAACAGGACCATGTCCGAGCCCCAGCCCTTCATGAGCGCTTCCACCAGCTCGAGC
>NZ_JAGWUA010000322.1 GCF_028868675.1 Bradyrhizobium sp. | reverse complement strand
CCAAGCGTGCGATCTACGAGGGCGCCATTCTCGGCAACCGCATTTGAGGACGCCGATGGCTTCCCTGAGGCACTCGCGAAAGGCTCCTCGCGCGGGAGACGCTATCCCGCGCGGTCGAGCGGGTCGCCGATGTCGTGGACAAGCGGGCGCGCGTCGTCAGGCTGGCGGGCAGGGGTTTTGCGTTCTGGGCCGAGCTGCGCGAACCAGGGCCGGTTCCAGTTGATGGGCGTCCATCTCGAGCGGCCGCGTCGCGGGCGGAAGACGACGGCCCTAACGAACTAACTCCTCAAGGATAGCATAGTACCCCTGATTTGCCCGACGCGTCAAGTCAATTTCGTAAAATACGAAGCGTGGCCGGGCAGTCGCCGGCCACTGTGCATGGGGTTGAGCCTCACATTTTGAAAAGCCGGCGGCGCCCGACCCGCCGCCGCTCCGGAAGGGTTAACCTTCGTCCTCGGCCGCCGGCTGCACCCGCGCCTCGCCCGTCCTCGATCTTGTGCACGCGATCGGCGCGGCGACGACATCTAGCCGTGAACAGGCGCGTACGGAGCATCGCGGCTGATTCGGACGCGATTCGTTCGGGCCGCGTTCCGAAGGTTAAGGCGGCCCGGCCTCCCGTCGCATTTTGAGACAGGCTCGGGTGGCCTTCTCCTGCGCTCGTCAGCGCTGGACCGTGTCCGTCTGCTTCACGCGCGGGAAGCGCCAGCCGATCACGGTCGCCTCGACGGCGATGCCGGCTTCGTCGTTCTGCCAGCGTCCGCTGACGTAGCGGCAGGCGAACGGCAGCTGATAGGTCCCGCTGTGGTCCTCGCAAAGCACCTCGACCGGCATGCCGGGCGGCGGCTCTCCCTCGCCGTTGAACTCGGCCAGTCGTCTTTCGCGCGTTGCCATCGAAAAAGTCTCCCCGAAAATGAAAGGCCGCGGCGCGCGCCCACGACGCCGACGGATCATCCGCTCCCCGTGAAGGAAGCCCGCGACCTCAACGCGAGAATGCGGTGCGAGTATGGTATCGTCGCGGGGCAAAGCGCGATCCGCGCAAATTGCCGTGATCGATGAATGAGGAACCTGCATGCCGGGAAGGGTAGCCGCGATTTGTCTCCTGGGTTTTCTGTCTGGAACCTTGCTGGCGATGCCGCTTCGCGCGCAGGACGTGCCCGGCATCGAGATCTGCACGGTGGAAAAGACCTGGGAGCGGCGCACGAGCTGCCTGCAGAGCAATGTCGACTTCCTGCAGAAGACGATCGCGAAGCTCACGCTCGATCATCAGCAGAAGCTGGATGCAGCCAATCGCCAGATCGAGGCGCTGAAGGCAACTGTGACCGGTTTGCAGAAGAGTTTTGGCGATCTCCAGGCGGCGCAAACGAAGTTTTCCGATGACCTGAAGAAGAAGGCCGACGCGCCGCCGGCCAAGGAAGCGCCGGCTGCGAAGGACAAGTAGGCGGCGCGCGGGGTCAGCTCACGCGGTAGCGCTCCATCACCTCGGGGTCGGGCTCGTAGCCGAGCCCGGGTCCCTGCGGCACGGAGATGTGGCCGCGCGCGTCGGCGTCGACGCGGCCGTTCCAGAGGCAGGCCGGGCGCTCGAGGTGGAACACCTCGACGAAACCGTCGTCGCGCAGCGCCAGCAAGTGCAGCGTCGCCAGCAGGCCGGGCCCGAAATAAGGCGAGTGCGGCACGATCTCGACGCCGAGCTCGTCGGCGAGCGCCGCGATCTTCGCAAATTCGGTGACGCCGCCGACCTTGATCACGGAGGGCTGCGCATGGCTCACCGCGCCCGCGCGCATCATCTGGCCGAACTGGTACACGGTGCAGGCATTCTCGCCGGCCGCGATGTCGAGCCCGCCCTTGCGGCGCACCTCGGCGAGCCCCGCAAAGTCCTCCGGCGGCCACACCGGCTCCTCCAGAAACATCGGCCGCGCCGCGCGGCACTCCGCCGCGAACGCGATCGCCTGCTCGGCCGTCAGCGGGCAGTTCATGTCGACCATCAGCGGGATGTCGGGGCCGATCGCCTCGCGCGCGGCGAACACCGCGGCCGCGGTGGTCTCGTGCAGCTTGATCGCGCCGTAGCCGAGAGCGAGCGCCTTCCGGCATTCGGCCGCGATGTGCTCGGGCGCGCCGATCCGCAGCAGGCTGGCATAGGCCGGAATCGAGGCGCGCCTGGTCCTTCCGATCAGCCGGTGCAGCGGCACGCCCGCGATCTTGCCGGCGAGATCCCACAGCGCGATGTCGAGCCCGGAGATCGCGAACATCGTGATGCCGTAGCGGCCGAACAGATGCAGGTTGCGCTGGATCTGCTCCATCACGGCCGGGATGCCCTTGGCGTCGGGAACTTCGAGGCCGCGGGCCTGCGGCGCGATCATCTCGTCGATCGCGCTCGCCGTGGTGCGCGGGCAGACATAGGCGAAGGCATCGCCCCAGCCCGTCAGCCCCGCATCCGTGGTGACCTCGACGAGCACCATGTCGAGCGCGGAGATGGCGGAAGCGCCCTGGCGAAAGCTCGCAACGCCGGCGTCATAGGGGATGCGGATGTGATGCGCCCGCACGTCGGTGATCTTCATGATGGCTTCCTCCGCTGCTTCTGATGGCCGCTTCGATGCGTTTGGTCGGGGCCAGTCTAGCCGCGAAGGCGGCTATGGCGAGAACTTTGATTCCACCACCGGCAATGGCGGCTTCGAGATCCGGGTGCCGGTGAAAGACCGGACGCCGCGCATGATCCGGAAAAGTGTGAAGCGGTTTTCCGGCAGGATCATGCGCAATTAGAGAATCTGGCATACCTGCCCGCTTGCTTGGCAAGGCCGGGCGACTTTGTCATAACCACACGTCATTCTTGCGTGCGGGGCCGACGTCGGAGACCGGGGCAAGTTCATAACAGGCCGGGAGGATTATCCGATGTCCAGCGTCCGCATTCTCGCCACCGACCTCGAATTTCCCGAAGGCCCGGTCGCGATGCCGGACGGCTCGGTCGTGCTGGTCGAAATCCGCGGCCAGCGCCTGACCCGGGTCTGGCCCGACGGCCGCAAGGAAGTGGTGGCGAAGGTGCCGGGCGGGCCGAACGGCGCCGCTCTCGGCCCCGACGGCAAGATCTACATCTGCAACAATGGCGGCTTCTCCTGGATTCCGACGCGCAACACCATCATGCCGGGGCCGCAGCCCGACGACTATCAGGGCGGCTCGATCCAGCGCATCGATTTGCAGTCCGGCAAGGTCGAGACCGTCGTGAGCAAGTGCGGCGAGCACGCGCTGCGCGGGCCGAACGACCTGGTGTTCGACAAGCAGGGCGGGCTGTGGTTCTCCGATCTCGGCAAGCGCCGCGCCCGCGAGATGGACGTCGGCGGCATGTACTATCTCAAGCCCGGCATGACGGAGATCGTCGAG
>NZ_JAGWUA010000321.1 GCF_028868675.1 Bradyrhizobium sp. | reverse complement strand
GGCGGCTTTGCCGGCTTCGGCCAGGGCGTGGAATGGTGCGTGGTCGGGCTCGATCGCAACTGGGCCTACAACCCGGCCTGCCGGGCCGCCAGACCCTGATTCGGCAAACCTGACCGCTTAGACCGGGTATCAGCGATTTTGTTCTTGAAATGTTCTCATTGCCTGCTAGGCTCGCGCGCGCAGTCTAGTTGAGGGGCGTCGTCATGGTTCATTCCCGATTGCATTTCCTGTCCTGCCTCCTGATCTCGCTGGTTCTCTCCGTCGGCCTGCTCGCACCGTCCGGCTCGGCCTCGGCCCAGGACAAGCGCCAGAACGCCCCCGGCGCGTTCGATTTCTATGTGCTGTCCCTGTCCTGGTCGCCCTCCTTCTGCGCGGAGGCGGCCGAGCGCGGCAATGGCGGACGCCCGCAGATCCAGTGCAGCGGACGGCCCTACGCCTTCGTGGTGCACGGACTGTGGCCGCAATACGAGAACGGCTTTCCGGAATATTGCCAGCGGCCGGCGCCGCGGCTGAACCGCAACATCGTCTCCTCGATGCTGGACCTGATGCCGGCGCCGGGGCTGATCTTCAACGAATGGGACAAGCACGGCACCTGCTCGGGCCTGTCGGAGCGCAGCTATTTCGAGGCGATCCGCAAGGCCCGCGCCGCGGTGAAGATTCCGGCCGAATATCTCGATTTGTCGGAGGCCAGGAGCGTGGCACCGGCCGATGTCGAGGAAGCCTTCATCAAGGCCAATCCGGGCCTCAACAGTTCGGCGGTCTCGGTGACCTGCAACCGGACGCGGCTGTCGGAAGTCCGCATCTGCCTCAGCAAGGACCTGCAATTCCGTTCCTGTGGGGACCGCGACCGCCGCGCCTGCCGACGCGACCAGGTGACGATGCCGCCGATCCGGGGCGGATAGGAAGTTGATCGCTCGTGCCCCGGATGCAGCGCAATGCGCCGCGGCGAGCGGCGTAGTGCGCTGCTGATCCGGGCCCATCGTGCCGCGCCGAGAAGTCGGTCTCGGCTCTGCGGTGCACCGCCGAGGAGCGCTGCACCGCGTCCGGGACAGGTGAGCCAGCCTCTTTGCTCGAGACGTCGCGTGGCGTAGTGCTCTCTCATGAACTACCGTCACGCCTTCCACGCCGGCGGCTTCGCCGACGTCATCAAGCACATCGTGCTGGCGCGCATCCTGACCTATCTGCAGGACAAGCCGGCCGCGTTCCGCGTCATCGACACCCATGCCGGCGCGGGCCTCTACGATCTCGAAGGCGAGGAAGCGCGGCGCGGCGGCGAGTGGCTGACCGGGATCGCGCGCATCATGCAGGCGCGCTTCTCGCAAGAGGTCGCCGAATTGACGAAGCCCTATCTCGACATCGTCCGCGCCTTCAATCCGCGCGGCGAACTCAGGACCTATCCGGGATCGCCGCTGATCGCGCGCGCGCTGCTGCGTCCGCAGGATCGCCTGGTCGCCTGCGAGGTCGAGCCGAAGGCGCGCAAGATGCTGATCGACGCGCTGCGCCGCGACATCCAGGCGCGCGTGGTCGATCTCGACGGCTGGGTCGCGCTGCCGGCTTTCGTGCCGCCGAAGGAACGGCGCGGGCTCGTGCTGATCGATCCGCCGTTCGAGGCCAGGGACGAGTTCGAACGGCTGGCGGAGAGTTTTGCGGAAGCCTTCGCGAAGTGGCCGACCGGCGTCTATGTGATCTGGTATCCGGCCAAGTCGAGGCGCACCACCGACGACCTCGGACATGCGGTGGCCCGCGCCACCGCTGCAGCCAGGCCGCCGGGCAAGTGCCTTCGCCTCGAATTCTCCGTCGCGCCGCAAGCCGCCGGCGCGCCGCTCGCCTCGACCGGTCTGTTGATCGTCAACCCTCCCTTTACGTTGCAGGACGAGCTCAAGACAATTTTGCCGGAGCTCGAGAAGCCGCTCGGTCAGGGCGGCGCCGCGCGCTTCCGCCTGGACGTGCCGAAGCCCTGAGAGGCGGGTCGACGCATTGGGAAAAATATGCAGGAGCGGTAGTCAATCTGCAGGGAACCGTATTATGCTGCGTTCGTGACTGGCTTTACGTTCCGCTTCCGCGAATGGTTGCGGCGGAGTGAAGGCCCAAGAAGGATCCGGACGGACCGTTGAGGCCCGCCCAAGGATGGCCAGGCTCTCGGGGCACGTGAATGCCCGGTCGCGCCGGGACGCAGTGGGCGTTGCGGGGGAGGAGCATTGCGGGGGGAGGAGTTTCCCGATGGCCATGACGGGAACGGTCAAGTTCTTCAACGGCGAGCGCGGCTACGGCTTCATCAAGCCGGACGACGGCGGTCGCGATGTTTTCGTACACATCACCGCGGTCGAGCGGGCGGGACTGAAGGACCTCGCCGAAGGACAGCGCATCACATTCGAGGTCGAGCCCGACAAGAAGGGAAAGGGACCCAAGGCGGTGAACCTGGTCATCCTGTCCTAGGCTCCTTCTGGGTCGACGCGTTTTCTTCACGCGCATGACGCCAAAAAAATCCCGGCCGCGAGCGGCCGGGAGGTGATTGTCCGGTACTTTCTTCTTGCTATCAGAAACGATAGTTCACGCCCGCGCGCACCACGCTGGCGCTATAGCCGTTGGACACGCCGGTGATCGCGAACTGGCTGGTGGACAGGTCGTAGTAGAGATATTCGAGCTTGGCGCTCCAATTCGAGGTGATGCCGACCTCGGCGCCGGCGCCGACCGTCCAGCCCACGCTGGTGTGCGATTCCGTCAGGCCGAAGGTCTGTCCGCGCAATTCGCCGAAGGCGAGACCGGCGGTGCCGTAGAGCAGGATGTTGTTCAGCGCGTAGCCGGCACGGCCGCGCAACGTGCCGAACCAGGGGTTGGAGAATTTCCACGGCGCGAAGGTGTCGTCGGCGCCGGCGGCCTGGATGTCGCCCTCGACGCCGAACACCCAGGGGCCGTTCTGGAAGTTGTAGCCGGCCTGCACGCCGCCGACGAAGCCCGACGGGCTGGTCGGGTTGTTGCTCACCGAGCCCCACTCGTAGCCGAGATTGGCGCCGAGATAGGGACCGGCCCAGCTATAGGCGTTGAGGGGCTGGTTGACGGTATAGGGCGCGCGCTGTCCGTAGTTGAGATCGGCGGCCTCTGCCGAAGCAGTCCAGCCGGCGGCGACAAGTGCCGCGGCGCCCACAACGAACCTCTTCATCGCACTCTCCAACGCAACTGCCGCAGGCCTTGCGCTCGGCGCCGCGGCATGCGTTGGCGCGCAGCCGAGCCGCTTGGTTACGGATTCCAGAACTTTTCGCGTAGGATTTATCGAGCGTTTTAAGTTAAAGGCTTGTTAAGGCCGGTTACCGGGCTCTTAACAGTCTTAAGGAACCGTTACCGCGCGGCCCCGCCCCCGGAACTTCAAATCGGC
>NZ_JAGWUA010000320.1 GCF_028868675.1 Bradyrhizobium sp. | reverse complement strand
TGGCGGAGAGAGTGGGATTCGAACCCACGGTACGGTTTCCCGCACACACGCTTTCCAAGCGTGCGCCTTAAGCCACTCGGCCATCTCTCCGAATGGCCCTCTCTTGAAGGGGCGCCGCCGATTTTGCAAGGGAGTGCGGGGCGAATGCGCGAAATTTCCCCAAGTCATTGTATTCAAAAGAGAATATTTTTCACGTCGGTCTCGCTTCAGGCCTGAGCGCTGACTCCCGCACGGCGCCCGTGCGACGATTCACGAAGCCATCTTCCATGTCGGGATCGGCGTGCTCGTCGGCCAGGGCAACGGCTCGGTGCCGCTCGACGACCCCAACGCACCCGACAGGGCGCGCTGCGCCATCCTCGACGGCGTATCGTATTGCCATTGACGTTAGAGCAGGCGCACGCCGGAGATCGCCGACCGCAGCCAGCGCAGCGCCTGTGGCGGCTGCGACGCCAGCGGCGCCACGGCCGCCCTTTCGCTCCGGCTCTTCTCCAGCGCCGCGACGAACTCCGCCGACCATTGCCGGATGGTGTGCCGCCGCAGCTTCTCCATCATCGCCTCCCAGCGCATGCGCCGTTCGGTGAGCGGCATCGACACCGCGATCGAGATCGCCCGCACCATGCCGTCGATGTCATGCGGATTGACCACGAGCGCGGTGTCGAGCTCGTTGGCGGCGCCGGCGAATTTCGACAGCACCAGCACGCCGGGATCGGCCGGATTTTGGGCCGCGACATATTCCTTGGCGACGAGGTTCATGCCGTCATGCAGCGGCGTGACGACGCCGACCTGCGCGGTGCGGTAGAGGCCCGCCAGCACGGCCTGGCCAAAGCCCTTGTTGAGGTAGCGGATCGGTGTCCAGTCCACCTCGCCATGGCGGCCGTTGACGTCGCTGACGAGGCGGGCGACCTCGTTCTGCAGATTGCCGTAGGCCTCGATGTTGCCGCGCGAGGGCGTCGCGATCTGCAGCAGCGAGATGCCGCGCACCAGATGCGGCTGCTCGGTCCACAGGCGGTCGAAGGCGTTGATGCGGTTGACGAGCCCCTTGGAATAGTCGAGCCGGTCGACCCCGATCGCGAGCTTCTCGCCGTTGAGGCTGCGCCGCAGCCGCGACACGTCGGGATGCGAGATCGCCTTCGTCGCATATTGCGCGAACTTCTCCGCGTCGATGCCGATCGGGAAGACCTGGCAGCGGGTGCGTCCGTGGCCGGAGACGACGACGCCGTCCTCGACGGCGAGCCCGAGGTCGCCGCCGGCATAGGCGAGGAAATTGCCGCGGTCCTCCTCGGTCTGGAAGCCGAGGAGATCGAAGGCGAGCATCGCTTCGATCAATTCGCGATGATGCGGCACGCCCTGCATCACGGCCGGCACGGGCCACGGCGTATGCAGGAAGAAGCCGATCGGATCGTCGACACCGAGCTGGCGCAGCTCGGCGCCGAGCGCCAGGAAATGATAGTCCTGCACCCAGAACGCGGTCTTCTCCTTGCGGAAGCGCAGCAGCGCGCGCGCCATGAAGGCGTTGACCTCGCGATAGCTGAGATAGTCGCCGTGTGAAACGCGGATCAGGTCGCTGCGCGAATGCAGCGCCGGCCACAGCGCCGAATTGGCGAAGCCCTCGTAATAGCCGCCGTAATGCGCGGCCGGCAGATCGAGCGTCGCGAGCGCGCCGGAACCGAGCGATTCGACCTCCGCAAACGGTTCCTTCTGGTGACCGTCGCGCACGCGGCCCGAGGAACCCACCCAGATCGCTCCGGAGTGTTCCACGACGGGCAACAGCGCTGCGGCGAGGCCCCCCGTCATGGGTTCGCTGGCCTTGCCGCGCGCGACGCGATTTGAAACGACGACGAGGTTCACAGGTCGTCCCCTCCTGTTCATTCCGTCCCGTTTAACTGACGTTCATCAATATGGTTCCGGAACATCGTTTCAACCAATTGAAACCAAAATCGGGCGCGCGCGTTGGAACCGGTTTTCGTGCGTGAAAGCCGGAATTCGACGCAAAGACAGATTTTTGCGCCGCGACTGTTCAGCTCGAAACGCGCGCGGCGAACATCGCCGGAGGTATTGTGGCTGCCGGGTGGCGCTGCCTTGTTTTCACCCGACGTCATCGAGCAGATGCGCGAGAAACTCGCGCACATCGCTCGGCGCATCGAAGTGACCGTTGACGCCGCGGGCGCGCCGGCCGACGGAGAAGGCGAGACCGTCCATGTCGGGCATGATCGCAAACACGGTCTCGTCGGTGACGTCGTCGCCGATGAACAGCGGACGGCGTCCCCTGAACGGCTCGTGCAGCATCAGCTCGCGCACGCCGCTCGCCTTGGTGAAGCCGGAATGCTTGATCTCGCAGACGAGCTTGCCGGGCAGCACCTCGATCGGCGCGTTCGGCAGGTCGGCGCGGATCAGCGAGACCGCCGCATAGATCGCCTTCTCCGCGTGCGGGGCCAGGCGATAATGCAGCGCGAGCGAATAGCCCTTGTCCTCGAGCAGAATGCCGGGGCTGAGCTTCGCGATCGCCGCCAGCCGCCGCTTCAATTCCCTGTCCATCGGCGGCGCGTGGCTCGCAACCGCCTCGCTGTCCGGCGAAAGCCGCAGCTCCGCGCCATGGCCGCCGATCGCGGGGAACTGGTCGGGCGCGAAGATCAGGTCGATGTCGTTGAGCGAGCGGCCGGAGACCAGTGCCAGCGCGCCGGAGGTGCGCTCGACCAGACGATTGAGCGTGTCGGACAGGCCGGGCGGCACCCAGACCTCGCGCGGCGTCGGCATCAGGTCGAGCAGCGTGCCGTCGATGTCGAGCAGGATCGCGGTCTCGCTCAGATGCGGCACCAGGGCATGCGGCACCGGCACCGTATCCGGCGCGTCCTGTTCCTCACGCATGGTCCGTTCGTCGTCCAATCGCATCTCGGCCAGTTCCGAACTCATAGTCTACTCCATGAAAGCGAGCGGCCGCGCGACTTGTTCGAGCGATTTGCGCTCCGAGGCGACGGCGTAGCGCCACGCCACGATCGCGGCCGCGATCATCAGCACCGAGCCCAGCAGGTAGCCCGCGAACACGCTGACGCGGGACCCGGTGTCGATCAGCACGCCGAACAGCGCGGGGCCGATGACCCCGCCGATGCCGGTGCCAACCGCATAGAAGACGGCGATCGCCAGCGCCCGCACCTCCAGCGGAAAGGTCTCGCTCACGGTCAGGTAGGCGGCGCTCGCCGCGGGCGAGGCGAAGAAAAAAATCACCATCCAGGCGATCGTCTGCCCCTGCGCGCTGAGCGCGCCGATCGAAAACAGGTATCCCGACAAGGCAAGCAGGAGGCCGGATACACCGTAGGTAAACACGATCATGGCGCGGCGACCGAGCGTATCGAAGAGACGGCCGAGCAGCAGCGGCCC